>DBVV01000157.1:9928-10070 GCA_002308795.1 Mageeibacillus sp. UBA1255
ACGAAGCTGAACAGGATCCCGAAGATATTGGCGACCGCCTCGATGCGGATATATGACGCGGATTCCGCGATGATGTCGGGCGACGCCGCCATAGCCGAAAGCAGCGGCTCCGCGAAGATCAGGATCAGCGCCGACAGCACGG
>DBVV01000101.1:0-28753 GCA_002308795.1 Mageeibacillus sp. UBA1255
TTCGAGCCGCCGTCCCATGCGCCGTTTTCGACCTTGAACGTGACGGTCCGGGTTACAGTATTTTTCTCTTCGAAAGAGTAGGTGAAGATCATATCGCTGTTGATTCTTGCCCTGTACGGATCGGTATCCCACGAACCGTTTTTGAAACCATAATCGGCTTTCATGCCTGTCGGTACTTTTTTAGGGGTACTTCCGCGCTCTATTATTTCGGTTTTATCCGTTCTCGTACCATCTGCCCAGGTGCCGTAGAGGATCTTATAAGTCAATGTGAATTGCTCTACCTGTTCTTTTACCGTCACGGTAACCACATTTGATTTTGCAGAACCGTTATATGCGTCGCCGTCGTAATCGGCACGCAGCTTGTACGTTCCGGGAGAGAGCGAAGACAGATCGACTCGCATCTTTCCATCTATTACTGTTCCCGTCAGTATTTGCTCTGCATTGCCATTGACGTTCATTATTTTAACAGTTCCGTTGCATGCCTGCTGCTTCGTTTCACCGACAGACGATACGATGTATTCTTTATCGCGCCGCTCTTTCGTGATACCGTTCCAGTAACTCGTGAAATCAGCTATGAGATCGACAGATTCTCCCTGAACGAACGTTGACTTTTCTGCCGAGAGAGCTATCGTCGGTTTGAAACCGTGGAATATCTCATACAGGACCAGGCGCCTTGCCGCCAAATTGCTCCAGAGAATATTTCTGCTGTTTACCCACTGTGTGCTGTTGTCGTTGCTCTTCATGAAACTTATGATCGTGGGATTCAGCGCCGTAGTGTAACTTAGATTATTTGAACTGATATTGGGATTCAAATTTAGTTTGCTTCCCCATTTTTTAAACGTATACTCTTTGCTTAGAACGTTGATACCTCCGTCTGAGTCAAATGTGATTGACGGCATGTAGGGCACGTTAACTGTTACCGTTTTGCCGAATATATAGATGCCTCCGCAGCGGCAGGCTACCCGGACGTCGTTTATTGTCCACTCGTCCGGATCCGCCTCCAAAGCCGAGATCTTTTCGATACGCAGCGAAAGCGAAAACTTGTCCGGAGATATCTGATGTGGCAGCGAAACTCTATAGGTGTCGTTGTCCCCGCGCTCAAAATCGTCGTACCCGGATTTGTCCAGCAATTTCGAACATATTTTTTTGCCATTCTCGTAAACGTCGACGAACACGTTGTCGTCAGTACCGTAAGTCGTCAGTATCGATCCGTCTTTTGTTTGGATCGTGATATCAAACTCGTCCATCATTATATGGCCGGAGCCGTTCGAGAACGTGCTCGCAATATTATATTTTTCGAAGAATGAGTTAAGGTTATCAGGTCCCATCAGGATCAGGCGTGCCATCATAAGAGTGTTGTAGAAGGCATCTAATTCTTCATAACTTGACGCGAAAGCGTCCATATACGATTTGAATTCAAGATAATCAGCTTCGGATCCTCCGTTTGCTTCAAGAGCAAGCTCAGGATCTTTCAGAAGATCTGCGTATTTGTTATAGTCGATACCTGCCTGTGCCAATCCCCAAAGGATCATATCCTGCACCAGTTCGTTTTTAAACTTTTTCCATGCTTCGGTCACATAGGAAAGCCCGAGCTCATTAAGCACCCATTCCTTTGATTTTGAGAACGCTTTGGATATGTCGGTAAGAATATCCGGAGCAGGGGAGGCATATTTACCGTAATCGTCAAGCCATTTATTTAGCCTGTCGGTTACGATGGAAATGTCACTTTTACCGTTTGCACCCGTGAGAAAATCGTGAGCTATATCATCGAAAGTAACGATCAGCCTGTACGTAGCGTTATCAAGATCTTCTATCCAGCTGTCAAGATACTGAACGATCTGCGGCATAGGAGGAGTGATCGCCTCACGGTGTTTCTCGGCATATGCATATAGTTTAGAACGCATTTCGACGAGATATTTGTATTGATACATCATACCGCCGTCGTAATTGGAATATATGCTCGCAGGACCGTTGTTTGCGGTTCCGTTGTATATCCATGAATTCATAATGAACTTTTCAGGAGCAGCCACAGAAGTATCGCCGATGCGGCTCCCGATCAAACTGTCCATATATGTTTCCTGTGCCATATGGCGGATTATATAGAACAGTTTGTTTTTATCCTGCACAGCTTCTGCGTACGCCGGGTATGCGCCGCCTGCGAAAGCGTTTATAAAGTCGTGACCGAACATATCACCTGCATAGTGTACAGCCATACCGAGAGTGAACGCCAATGCCTCCTTGCGGGCTTTATGATCCTTCGGCAAAGCATTTACTGAGCGGACAAGCACCATCAGCCAGTCTCCTACACCGATGCCCGCTTTTTCATCATACGGGTGGATGTATGACTGGCCGGTCAGCATATCCGGATAGAAGTCCGGGCCGAGCACGCCTGCACGGAATGCCGCGGGATAACTGATAAGAGCATCTTTAAACTCTTCCGGTATATCGTAGCGAGTGCCGTCAATAATGAAGTATCCTTCCTTCACTTCTTCCATTATGATGTTCGCACTGTAGCCGTGCGTCTTCGTTTTCCACGCTCCGGCCGGCAACGTAAATGTAGCCGCAATGCATGCGAAGACAATGATCACGGCGAAGATCCTGGTCAATAACCTCGTTTTTTTCATGTCTGATTTTCCTCCTTTGAGTCACTTGCGTTTTCTGGCTTTATTTCCTCTTTTGATTTTGCATCTCTTTCTTTTTTCTTTATCAGCAGTATAGTGATCGCCGCACCTGCCATAAAGGCGACGACGGCAATAAGTACGTAGCCGCCGGATCCTTCAAACAGCATCATTGACCCGCTGAATATCCCGGCAGACGCGCAGTTGTGAGCTCCGCTGCCGAATATCAGCAGGACAAGGCACACCGATAAAAGGACGCAGCATGCCCCGATATATCCGGTCCTGCGCCGCTCTCGCATACGGCGGCGTTCATTCATTTTTGTATGCAGAGCTGCGAGCCTTTCTTCTGTTGTCATCACCGACGATACCTCCCTTCAAAAAAAGCTTTCACCATATAAGTGTCATTTTTAAGAAAAACCACTAACCTCTGTTTAAAAATTTTTTTGCACAATAAAAAAAGCTTCCGGGTTTAAGGTACGGAAGCTTTTTCAGTTATTTATTTTTTAAGCGGGCAGGTTTATATAAGAGTTTTTATTTCAGTTCCGGAGCACTGTCCTTAGACTGGATCTGCTCGGTCGCCTGACTTGCCATTGCGATTTTTTTGCGGAAGAAGATCACATAAACGAGGATCAGTGTAAGGGGGATCGCGGTGCCGACCCAGAAGACCACGCCGGATTGATTGACGAAAATATTGAACACGGCATGGAACGTTATCGTGAAGCACAGCAGCGCAAACGAACCTACGACTCGCAGCCACACCTGATCCCATAAGAAGAACAGACCGATCGCCACGATCATTCCGCAGACTACGTGCATTGCCCCAGTGCCGAAGCCGCGGATAACGAGCCGGAGCAGCTGAACCGAACCATACGACGTAAGGAAACAGACGTTTTCGAAAGTGGCAAACCCTACGGAGATCATTATAGAACCGGCGATGGTGATCTTTTTATCCGGCTCGAACACGAGCAAAAAGAACAGCAGCGGCAGCGATTTCATGATCTCCTCCACAACAGGCGAGATCTCATGCGATGCAGTGATCAGATCGATACCGGTCTGGCCTGCAAAAAAAGTGCTTATGTATGCGGAGAGCAGACAGGCTGTCATGCCGGCCAAAACGAATGACAGTGATCTCCTGCCTTCACGGCGCAGGAACAGCGTCGCTAAAAAGAGCGGTGCGGCAAGGCATATATATGTGTTTTCAATATAATTCATTTTCCCACCGCCTTTTTGATTGCCGGTATTAATACGAAGAATCCGGCAGAAAGAAGAAAATCGATCCAGTAATACGGGTTTGCCAGCGTATCCCCGCTCCAGAAACATGATGATACCCAAAGTCCGTATTCGAGCAGGCAAAGGATCAAAACTGTGATGGAAAAGAAGCGCTGATTATTATACAGGTCACCGCCTGTGAGTCTTCTGATCGCCGAGAAGAGGAGGAGCCCCATCAATCCGGCATAAATAAGGTTGCTGATGATCTCCCCGTGAAACATAAAGAAGAAAGCCATACCGACGGTAAAGATCGGTCCGAGCCACGGCCAGAATCCGACCTTCCCGGCATCTTCCGGCGGAGCGACCCTTCGCAGGATCATATATAGGAAGATAAGTGCGGCGTACCAGCTGAGATCGGAAACGATCGAGATCTGCGGAGTGTCATTATAAAACAAAAGACATAAAAGCCAGTAAATGCCTCCGAGTGCCCAGCTGCCGTAGAAATAAAATGCCTGAGTCCACGTGCGGCTTTTATATTTAGCTGCGCGGTAAACAGCGATAGAAGCGCAGATAAGCAATGATGCGATCTGCAGCGCATTGTCAATGCTTTCTATCATCGTTTTTGTCTTCAGAGTGCTTCCGGATCCGGTAGCAAAAAATAGTAACGAATGCTCCGAGAATAAATGCTATCGCGGCGACAACGACGTATCCGAGCGCCGAGTGTTCGGTAAAAATACTGGCGGACGCGGTATCTGGCGCAATGTCGTGGTTAATGACCGGGGCGTTTGCGATCATGAGCGCTACCGCAACTGTGACGGCAATACAGGCCGCGAAAGCTGCCGTACATTTAAGTACGTAGATGCGCCTGCCTTTTTTTTCTTCCATCGCCTTCATGCGTCGGTGCAGTTCTTCAATTCGTTCTTCAGACGTCCGCATGGGTGATTCCCTCCTTTTTTAGCTCCTCGCGGAGCCTCACTTTACCATTGTTCAGCAGATTTTCAACACGTTTAACGGTGCAGCCGAGTACTGATGCCGCGCCGGCGTAGCTGAGCTGAGTCATATATACAAGCCACAGCGCTTCGCGGTACTGCGGAGCGATGCGGTTAAGGCAGCGGTTCAATACGGTGCTTTGCTCGCTTTTAATGACTTCCTCCTCAGGAGAGGCGCTTTGGTCAGGCACCGTGTCTTCGAGTGTTTCGTCAATACTGAACTCCTGCCTGTTTAGCCTGATCTTCCACAAACGGTTTGCTTTATTGCGTGCGGTTTTAAAAAGATACGCGCGGAAATGACCGTCTGCTATCCGTGGCTTATCAACGAGGATCACGGTGAAGCAGTCGAGCATTAGATCCTCCGCGTCCTGAGTGTTGTGAATGAATGCGTCAAGATACTCAGTTAGCGCGTCTCCATAGCGAAGCATCAGCTCGTCGCCGGCAGTCTGATTTCCTGCCAGGTATTCATGGTACAGCTGATCGTCCGTCATGGTCTCTCTCCTTTCTCTCCACGCAACCTCATTCTTTATTATACACGAAAAACGGTCGAAAACAAATAATTATGTTCCGGTGATCGATCTGGCGAATTCTTTAGCGCGCGTAAAATCTTCATCGGAAGGGAGACCTTTGTTGATGAATATCCACGATGCGGCGCAATGGAACTCTTTTTCGCTAAGAGCGATACCAAGCTCATCGGTGACCTTACTGACCGCTTTCCACGTTGACGCGCCGGAAGCGGCCGTATTCATATTTACGACCTGACCGATCTTTTCTTTGTTTCTCGCAAGAAATTCCTTTACTTCTTTGTCGATATTCGCGGCGTACATCGCGTTGATCAGAATGAGCGTGTCAACGTTTTCCGCAAGATCTGCAGAAACGTCGAGCGCCTCTAAACCTGTCGCTTCCGACACTGCGTCGGCGAGCTTCTTTGTGTTGCCTTTTTTAGATTTCGTAAAAAACCTGATCGCGTTTTTCATTTCATACACTCCTTGTTTTTTTTTAGGAAAGGGCCAACGGACAACACATCGCATGCGATATGTTGTCCGAATTATATCGCGTGCGATACGATTTGTCAATATCTGATCTGATCCAAGTTTAATTGCAGTTTGACTTTTACTTCTTCCGGCTCTCTTGAACGGAACGGTGGTTTGGTGTAAAATACTTTTAAGCAAAGTCCGGGAGGAACGATGACCGGACCGGAGGAGGCGGCAGGTAATGAAAAAGTTCAAAATTTACAGAATATGCTACAGTCCGGGGTATTGTGATATGATGGGCGGAGGCCACGGAATATATATTGACCGGGACGACAGCGGAAAAATCATCTACACGAGCCGTGACCGCGAAGACCACGCCTCTCCGGAATCGATCACCACGTATGACGTGCCGCAGGAGGCATTGTCGCAGCTGGAAGAATTTATACAGAAGAACAGAGTTTTATCGCTCGCAAAACGTCCGGCCAGCGACCTTTTTATTACAGACTACAGCCCGTGGAGCATCAGCATCGATTACGAGAAAGCTACGTTCGGAAAAGTAAGGCGATATTATCTGAACATAGGTGAATACAAAAAATATTCAGAAAGAGATAACAGAACGATCAACGAGCTGATCAGACGGATCACGTCTCTCAGAGGGGAAAAGTTATCGGAAACGAAGGGAGAAATCGAAAAATGAAGAAGGCAGCGGCACTTTTCGTTTCAATACTGATATTGGCAGCCGGGATATTTTCCTCATGCAGCGTGAATATTATCGATAACAATGCGGTCATTTTGAACGATAATGCGGCCGGTATGATCGATCCGGGGTTTCACGCGGCTAATCATATCCGCGGAGTATATGAGGAAGATGGAACTCATATTGACGACGAAACACTGCCGGAGTCAAGATATTTTATTGTCCGGAGCAGGGAGGAGCAGGATGCGATCTTTATCCCGGGCACGGACCTGGACGTTAACTACTCTGACGAAATGATACTTGTTTACACGTTCAGAGCGATCTACATAAGACCGATCAGACTTCAAAAATTGATAACAGGCACAGATCAGATCGATATCGAACTGAATATGAGAACAAACAGAGGAGTACACGCTGTATTTGTCGCAGACGCATGTCAGCCGTTTCAGAGATACGTTATAATCAAAATGGACAGCATCAGTACGTCAGAGGTGCAATTCAAAGTAATTGATTGAGCTTGACAGCTTGTGCTATAATATCATTGGTGTATTGTCGCTATGCGGCAGACATTTTTACGCGCTTTCAGCAGTTATATACAGCTGATCAACTAACGATAAAGCCTCGGCAGGGGAGAAGCAACTAATGAAAATGAATGCACACTTAACAAATGCGTTCAGAATTACTCCGGCGTTATCTGAAAAACGGCGGAGAGGTTTTCGCGTCCCTGCCTTTTTTATATCCATACTTCTGTTTTTGAATCTCATCTCACCCGCTTTAGTCCTTGCCGTTAACTCCAATGACGCCACAGATCCCGTGAATGAAAACGTTCTGCCTGCGATCACCTGTCACGATCCGGTATACTATGCCGAAACTGACAGCATAATTGCCGCATCAGACAGCGCGTCGTCTCAGCTCTATTTAGAAATACGAAACGGATACGGATTGAAAACACCTGCCGGCAGGAAGGAACTTGACAGGCTGGCACTGTACGCAGCTATGGCTGCGCTCGGGAATGGATCCGATAAGAACGAAGCGGATGGACAGGTCGGGACAGATCGAGCCCGCGGGTCGATCGGAGAAGCGGTTTCGTCTGCTGGTATAGCGTGCGACTACGCATATACATATTTCACAGATTATACGTGTGTTGACGCCGGAAAAGCAGCCGGCCTTGCGCTGAATTCGATCGTCAATACACCGTCCGGTTTTGATATCGTAACCTCGCCCGGAACAGTAAGCTTCGGTATGGCATCGGCGATCCGCCGCACAGCCTCCGGGTGTGAATATTGTTTCGTGATATGCACAACATCCGTATCTTTGAGCGAAACGAAGTATGCCGAACTTGACGGAAAACTGCCTGAGATCATGTGCATCTCCGGAGAACTTGACGGTACGCCCTGCCGGGAAAGCCAGCTGGTGCTCGGTAAAGGCGGAAAATTAAGCACCGAGCAGGCAGCGGAAGCGTGCGGGATCCGCGGGCTCAGGGGAGATATACCTGACGTTCGGTTCGACCAGAGCGCGGTCAATACGTCTGTTTCCGGCACGTACGACCTTAATATTGCCGCGACTTTAGGCGGCAGGATCGAGGGCAAGGTCGTAAGTGTTCAGGTGAATTCGGCTCCTTCAACGTCAGGCGCGGATCTGCTTCTTAGCGACGGATTAGAGCTTCCTCCTGTTCCTGAGGGGGAAATCTGGGACGTTTCTTTATACGTAAGGTCGCTGCTGAAGCAGTATGACGCGGATATCACGCTGCTTTGCTCACCGCAACTGATCGGTACCGACGCCCTTCCTAAAAAGGACACTGCTCCGGAAACAGAGACGCCTTCCGATGAAGCTGCTGTTACGGATGACAGTCTGCCTGTAACGGTGATGATAATTGATGCCGCAGGGCACGTTTCTAATGCCGGGCTCCGTATCAGTTTAGGCAGCGGGGAATATGAGCCCGTGCGCCCGGTATATACTGATAATAAAGGGCTTAACGTTATGACAGGCGAGGCTGCATCGTTATCCGAAGGCTGCCATTCCGTGATCTCCTGGGAAGGAAAAGGCGGCGACGGTTCGGCTGATACGGTGTATATTTTCAGCAGCCTTAATGAAGACGGACCGGTCAGGAGCGTCAGAAAGAATACGCCATATTCGGTGTGGGTACCGCAGGAGACAGGGATAATAACAGTCACCGCCCTGGAAATCGACGCACGGAGCGGCAATGCGGAGACGGCGATGATAAGAGTTGACGTCGCTGAGAGAAAAGTATTTACGGAATACGTCGATCCGGCCGCTGATATTGACGCATCGCTGCGCATTCAGGAACTTGAAAACGGCGAAAAACTCGTATTCGGGTTTAAACCCGGCACGTCCGCTTCGTCAATATCCGGGTCGTTCACGGTCAGCGGCGGTGATTCTCCCGTGCTGTCTGTTTACAGCGCTGCCGGAACTCTTCTGGACGAGAACGGGGCAGCGGGTACCGGCGCAGTGGTAACACTTACGGACGGCGACAAGGAATTTGACCGTTTCGTGATCATTATATCAGGTGATACGAACGGCGACGGCAGCGTGGGAATCGCAGATTTCGCCAAGCTTCGCCAGCATCTGCTTAAAGGCGGGATCATTTCGGATTATTTCGTTTACGCTGCGGACCTGAACGGAGACGGTTCGCTTGGCATAGGTGATTTTGCTAAATTGCGCCAATATCTGCTTGGAACGATCGAGTTGAATTAGTACCGCCGAAAGCGGTATAATATTTGACCGTCAAGGGACACATTCGCAGGAGAATGAATGATGGGGAAAATAAAGGAGAGCAAAACTGAAAACAGGGGCAGCGCGGAAATGAAAACCGACGGAGCGGCGAGCGGCCTTAAAGAACGGAAGAGAAACGTTCCTTCGACCGTTATGGCTGTGTCTGTCATTGCCGCTGTCGTCACCGTCGTGATCGCATTTGTTTTATGCTTTTCCGGCGGCCTTTTCAGATATGCTTTTGCCGAAGGTAGGCCTGTGCTTACGTTGTCCAAGGAAGAGCCTGTACCGGGGGAGAGCATCGTTCTTACGATCGGATACGAGGCGGATGAAGTGATCACCGGATCGATGATACGCGTAGAATTCGGTCCGAAGCTGGTATTCGTTTCTTATGATAAAGATAAAATGTTAGCTGATACGGTCCAACCTAGCGAAAGCGATCCAAACGTCGTTACTATACTTCAGGCTGACGGCAACGGGACTAATAAAGGTACTTTGTGCAAGATAACTCTTAAAGTGGCGGATAACTGCCCGCGTGACGTTGACGAGGAGATAGTTCTAACGATGCTGCAGTATTCGGATGAGAATTATGACGAATTCCACCCAGGTACGACGTTCCGCAAGAAAATTTACGTTCCGCCTACGCAAAAACCCACGGCTACACCGACACCTACACCCACTGCGACACCTACACCGACGCCTACCGCTACGCCTACGGCTACTCCTACTGCGACNNCACGGCTACGCCTACCGCGACTCCGGACATCACGCCTACGCGGACTCCTACTGCGACTCCTACTCCTACGGCAGATCCGACCGGGACGCCTACCGCGACGAAGACGGTCGAACCGACTCCTGATCCTACGAATACGCCGGAGATCACTGATATTATCCCAACTGCGACCGGTACGCCGGACGATACCGGAGATCCTTCCGAAACTCCCGTTGACCAGACTGCACCCGCGGATACCGAGCTTCCTTCCGGCGCTGTTCCGGCAACGGAAACTCCGGATGTGAGCGGATCGTTAACGCCTTCGCAGGAGCCCGCAACGCCGCCTTCAGATGCCACAAACGTGCCGCAGGAACCTACGGCTATCGCGATCGTGACGTTACCGCCGGCAACGGACGGTACGAGGGAAGATCCGTCAGAAACGCCATACAGCGCCGACGGAGGCGAAGTTAATATCACCAGGCAGAAACTCGCGCTTATCATTATGGCCGGGATAGTATGCGGAATATGGTGCGGTATCGCTATAGGGTTCATCATCTGGGGAAGAAACCGCGCTAAAAGCGGCAGAAACGTTGACGACGCCAGAGGGAGCGAAAACGGTAAAAAGCGAGGCAGAGACGTATTCGCCTTTATAATTGCCGCCGCCGTACTTTTCTCGGCAGGAAAGATCGGAATGACGCTTAACCGCGGAACTATAGCTATGGCGGCAGAAGAGACTGTAAACGATCCTTCGGATACGGGCGAGCCTGAAGATACAACGCCGCCCGAAGCGACTGAAGAACATACGGAACCATCTGAAACGTCCGCGCCGGACGTGACTCCTACCGAAGCTGTTACTGAAAATACGGACGGACCTGACGTGACACCGGACGAAACTGCTCCTACCGACGGACCGACCGGGGAAGAGAATACGGCCGAACCTACGCCTTCAGACGGAGACGCAACTCCTGACACTACTGATGACGCGACGCCGGACGTCACGCCGGACGTTACGCCGGACGTGACCGATGACCCTCAGAACACGGATATCCCCGGGGACGAGACTCCCGGCCCTTCCGGAGAACCTTCAGAAACACCTGGAACGCCGGAAGTTTCAGAAACTCCCGAAGTGAGCGAATCTACGCCGGAGCCGGCCACTCCTACTGTTACGCCTGTCCCGACGGAGGTTCCGACCAGGACACCGTATCCGACCAGGACGCCTACTGCAGTCCCGGACGCCACGACGCCTCCCACACTCGGGAAACTGACCCCGCCTCCTCTCGATGGAGCGACGAGAGTTCCGTCAACGGATGAAAAGGGCAATATAATCGTCCCGGAAACGGAAGCGCCGTCGGCAACGTCCAAAACGGAGCACGTAGGGTTGAATGAAGAAAATACGACGTACAGGCTCTCGGATTTTATACAGACTCTCTGTTATATCGCGTACGGTGTCGCCGCCGCGCTCCTGCTAATCGGTCTTATAAGGATCATATGGCTTATCGCTTTTAAAAAGGACATCGTTCCGCCGGCGCAGGATAAGGACGCGGGCAAGAAAAAGCGCAGGCTGAACAGAAGCGTTGACTCCGGCGACGTAGAGGTCAGTCACGACAACTGGAGCTGACGGTATATTTTATGTTCTGGTACATTTTCACGATCGTTATATGCTCGTTAGTAATCGCAGGCTCATTTATCGCCAGAAAAATGAGCAGGAACGCGGCTGAATTGAACATCGTCACCGAAACGTTCAGATCGTCCGGACGCGCAAAACCTCAAAAGTTCTGCTTTATCTCTGACGTTCATATATCTATGATGCCCGTAAAATGGGGAGATATATTGACGGCAATAAAAGAGGAAGATCCCGAATTCGTTCTTATTACGGGCGATCTCGTAAACAAGACGCGCGATATCGAAAGAGCAAGGCAGTTCGTTCTCACGATCGCGCTCGGAGCGGAAGTGCCTGTGATAATCACTCCCGGAAATCACGACAACGACGTCGCAGCGTCTTTAAATGGAGGAAAAAAGGAATTTATAGATGCTTTCACGTCGCTGAAAGCGGACGTGAGAGTGATCGATGACGGATATACGGTCGTCGGGAGCGTCCTGATAGGCGGACTAAATGACTTTAACTCTGCATGCGAAGATCCCGGCAAACTGATTGACAGCTGGAGCAGGATCGCGAAAGACGGATCTTATGATTTTGTGCTCGCGACGCATAACGCCGATATGCTTTTGAAACAGGACGTTGCCAACGCTTCCTGTGCCGTTTCCGGCGAGGGGCCTTCTTGTGTCCTTTGCGGACATACTCACGGAGGTCAGATAAGACTCGTCAGACACATCGAGTTTAAAACGCTGAAAAAAGACGTTCTGCCTAAAAAAGGTATTTATTACGGCCGCCATAAAGTCGGTCCGTATGAAGTCTATATAACTTCCGGACTCGGCTGCGCCATGTTCCCGCTGCGTCACGGGACGCGCCCTGAAGTTGTAGTTGTAAATCTTTCGCTGATGTGATAAAATCAGTATACAAAAAATAATTGGGAGGCGATTGCGATGATAAAGGTATTTTACGGAAAGAAGGGTACCGGTAAAACAAAACATATGCTGGAATCTGCCAATAACACGGCTAAAGAAACAAACGGCTCGGTGGTCTACATCGACGACAGCAACGAACTTCTGGTAAAACTTTCCCACAAAATACGTTTCATTAACATACTTGATTACCCGGTATACGGTTCCGACGCTTTTTTAGGATTCATATGCGGAGTCGTATCACAGAATTACGATATCGAAACAATATTCATAGACGGATTGACATATATAGTACATCAGGACGTGGATTCGCTGAAGAAATTCTTCGACGGAATCGTGAAGATCTCTGCGGAGCATAATGCTGATTTTTACATCAGTATAAACGGTGACGAAGAGACTATGCCTTCGTTCATACGTGAATTTGTCTGATCCTGAGAAAGGGTCTGGTTTAATTGAAGGTCCACCTGAAAGTTTATCTGCTTGACAGCACGCTGGCTTTCGATATGCTTTATACTTACCTCGCTGATGAAGAGGTCCCGGAAACGGGCGTTCCGATAAGGCGGGGTATGTTTGTCGTTGTCCCTTTCGGAAACGGCAACAGTTTAAGGGAAGCTGTCGTCTGGGACGTTGTCCGGCCGGAAGCCGAAGACGGAGGCGGGAACGGTGCGGATAACGGCGTGACCGGAGGTAAGGTTGATGCCGGCAGAAAAATCTCGTTTAAGGAAATAGCCGGAGTGTACGGCGACGCCCCGCTGTCAGAACAGGAACTGGAACTGTGCGAGGGTATGTGCAGGATCTATGCGTGTACCAGAGGCATGGCGATCAGATGTATCCGTCCGCTGCTGGCTAAAAAAAAGTCGGCATCCAGGCAGATCGAGGTCGTTAAACTGGCCATTTCGCGAAAAGAAGCAGAAAATATCATTTCGGGTACGAAACTCCGCAGCATTTTTCAGATAAAGGTACTCGAGGAACTGACCGGATCAGACCGGTATAACGCCGGATCCGCGGAATATGCTTTAGACACCGACGATCTTATGCTTAAAACAGGAGCATCCCGCGCACAGATAAAAGCGCTTGAAAAGAAAGGCTTTATTGCTTTTTCGACGCGCGAAGCAGGCGCCCGGGACTTTTCAGGTGATAATAAATACATATCTTCAGCGATGCTCCCGACTTATTCAGAGCATACGCTAAACCATAAGCAGGAAGAAGCATTCGAAGCAGTTAAGGAAAGCATTGACAGCGATAAACCGCAGCTTTTCCTGCTGCACGGAGTCACAGGCAGCGGAAAAACAGAGGTGTATATGCACCTGATCTCCCACGTTTTGAAAACGGGCGGAGACGTGATAATGATGGTACCGGAGATAGCTTTAACGCCCCAGATGATATCACACTTCACGTCGCGGTTCGGGGAGAACGTCGCGGTGTGGCATTCCGCGCTCACTGACGCGGTAAGGGAAAAAGAATGGTACAGGATGAGCAAAGGCATTGCCCGCATCGCCGTATGCACGCGTTCCGGAATATTCGCGCCGCTGAAAAACGTCAGGCTGATCATCGTCGACGAGGCACACGACGGTTCGTACAGATCCGAGGAAACCGGTCTGAGATATAACGCGTGCGAAGTGGCAGAACTGAGATCGGCGTCAGGTGCATGCGTCCTGTTCGGTTCTGCGACTCCGGACGTAACGATGTACCACCGTACGGGAACGGGCGAGATCAGACTGCTGAATCTCCCGGAGCGCGCGGGTCCCGGGAAGCTACCGTCGATGCGCATCGTAGATATGCGTGAAGAACGCGCTAATTTAGCGTACGGGAATCTGTTTTCGAGAGAGCTTAAAGAAGCGCTCGCGGAGAACTACGCTTCGGGCGGTCAATCGATGCTTTTCGTCGGACGCCGCGGCTACAGTTCGCGAATGTTCTGCCGTGATTGCGGGCGGTCAATGATCTGCGGTTCCTGCGGCCTTCCGATGACGTTCCACAAGGGCGCGGGGAGACTTCTTTGCAATTATTGCGGAAAGACCGCTCCTGCCCCGGAAAGATGCCCTAAATGCGATTCGCCCTACCTGGGCTTCGGAAGCGCGGGGACGGAACGCGTGGAGAGAGAACTAAAGCAGGATTTCCCGGATGCCGAAGTGCTCCGTATGGACTCGGACACGGTGAAGGGCCGCGACGGACACGGGGCTTTGCTTAAACGCTTTCAGAAAGAAAAAATACCGTTCCTGGTAGGAACTCAGATGATAACCAAAGGCCACGACTTTCCGGGCGTAACGCTGGTCGGGATAATTGACGCGGACGGACAGATAAACCAGCCGGAATACGATGCCGGAGAGAAGGCGTACCAGGTGATCGCACAGGTCGCAGGAAGAGCGGGAAGAGGCGAAGATCCGGGAAAGGTGCTGATACAGGCGTATAATATCGACGACCCTTCCATACATGCCGCTGTAGACGGCGATTATAAGGAATTTTACGATAAGGAGCTCTCGTTCAGGCGGACAATGCTCTATCCTCCTTTTTGCTCGCTTTGCAATATCCGCGTGAACTCGAAAGACGACAGGGGCGTGTACGACTATCTTTCGGCTCTTGCGGCGGCAATGCGTTCAGACGTCGCTTCGTGCGATGATCCTGACCGGCCGGAAGGCGAGATCTGCATCCTCGGGCCGTCAAGAGAAGCGATACCCAAGATCGGAGACAGGTACCGCTGGCGGCTGACTGTAAAGGCGCCCGACCGTTCACAAATTATCGCGCTTTTTTTGCGCCAATATGCTAAAATAAAGCCTGGCACAGGAATGAGGCTGGCCACGGTATTCGAAAACTGACGGAGGAAACATACGATGGCGATCAGAAGGATAAGGACCGAAGGGGAAGATATATTAAGAATGACTTGCAAGCCGGTTAAAGAAGTTACCGATAGCACGCGCAAACTGATAGGAGATATGTTCGATACCATGTACGACAGTAACGGTGTCGGTCTCGCCGCGCCTCAGATCGGCATACTCAGGCGCATCGCGGTGATCGACGACACGCAGGGAAATAAGATAGCCCTGATCAATCCGGTGATCACGTCGCGCGAAGGGGAGCAGACGTGCACCGAGGGCTGCCTCTCGCTGCCGGGATACCAGGGAGAAGTCGTAAGAGCGAAGAAGATACATATTGACGCCACAGGCGTAAACGGAGAGCCGCTGTCGTTTGACGCGGAAGACTTTTTCGCGGTCGTATGCCAGCACGAGATCGATCACCTTGACGGCGTGCTTTATAAGGACAAGGCGGAAAACTACCGCAAGCAGGAGGCAGAGAAATGAGAGTCATATTTCTCGGAACACCGGAATTCGCGCTTAACACGTTCGAGATGCTTATAAAAGAGCATCAGGTCGTGCTGTGCGTTACGAAGCCTGATGCGCGTAAAGGAAGGGGAGAAAAGCTCTCGATGCCGCCGGTAAAGATGATGGCGCTCGAACACGGGATAGAAGTGTACCAGCCTTCGAATGCGAAAAGCGATGAATTCTATGAAAAACTGAAAAGCGTCTGCGCAGACGTGATGGTCACCTGCGCGTACGGGAAAATACTTCCCGAGAGAGTCCTTAAAATAACTAAATACGGCTGTGTGAACGTGCACGCGAGCCTTCTGCCTGAATACAGGGGCGCCGCGCCGATCTGGCATACCGTGATAGACGGTAAACGTGAGACCGGTATCACGACGATGCTGACCGACGCAGGAATGGACACGGGCGATATCCTTCTTGAGGATAAGACGCCTGTCGGCCCGGATATGACTATGGGAGAACTGCACGACGTATTGGCCGCTATGGGGCCGGTAACGCTCAGAAAGACGCTTATCGGGCTGGAGCGCGGATGCGTCACGCCAAAGCGCCAGGATGACGCGCTGGCGACGTTTGCTCCGATGGTAGACCGCGAGACAGGGCATATCGACTGGAATAAAAGTGCGAAGGAGATACACGATCTCGTGAGAGGAACGAATCCGTTCCCGGTTGCATGGTCGATTTTAGACGGCCGCAGGGTAAAGATCTGGAAAACGGCTTTTTCCGGAACGTCAGAAGGCACGGAGCGTACGTGCAATGACGTTAATAAGGATCCCACTCCCGGAACGTGTGTGACAGACGGAGGAAGGCTGTTTGCGGCGTGCGGATGCGGCATGATAGAAATACTTGAGATACAGGGCGAAGGCGCCAGAAGGATGACTGCGGGAGAATACCTTAATGGACACAGCGCGGCTCAATTTAAGTGAATTGACAGCAGATGAACTCGCTTCGGTGCTTGCCCCGCTCGGCCTTCCGGCATTCAGAGTGAGGCAGATCGGAAAATGGCTGCGTGAAGGTGCGTCATTCGACGAAATGACGGACCTGCCTCTTTCGCTTCGCGAAGAACTGAAAAATAAGTACAGCGACGGAACGCTTAGAATAATAAGCAAACTCGTCTCCGCGATCGACGGCACTTCGAAATACCTGCTCGATCTGGGCGACGGAAACATAATAGAATGCGTGCTGATGAAATATAAATACGGCTACAGCGCGTGCGTATCCACTCAGGCGGGCTGCAGGATGGGCTGCACGTTCTGCGCTTCTGCAAAGGCCGGCTTCGGGCGGAACCTCACCGCGGCCGAGATCGCGGGGGAGATAAAAGTGATGAGCCGCGACGCCGGGGTCAATATCGGGCACGTCGTAATGATGGGCGTCGGAGAACCGCTGGATAACTATGATAACGTCGTTGCCTTCATGCGCATGGCACACGATCCGGACGGGCTAAACATCAGCTACCGGAAAATGTCGTTGTCAACGTGCGGCATCGTCCCCGGGATCGAAAAACTTATGAAGGAAGATCTGCCGGTCACTTTAAGCGTGTCGCTCCATTCTCCTTTTCAGGAAGAAAGAGCACGGATGATGCCGGTCGCAAAGAAATACAGCCTTGACAAATTGCTTGAAATGTGTAAAACTTATAGTTTGGAGACAGGTAGGCGTATTACGTACGAATATGCCATGATCTCCGGCGTAAATGACACTGCCTCTCACGCGGACGAGCTGATAAAGCTTCTGGGCGGGACGCTTTGCCATATAAATCTTATCCCGGTAAATACGGTTAAAGGAACGGGTTACCGCCGTGCCGATAAGATAAGAATAAACGCATTCAGGGACAGACTGGAAAAGGGCGGACTGGCCGCTACGGTCAGAAGAGCCATGGGAAGAGATATCGAAGCTGCATGCGGCCAGCTAAGGCGCAAGGCAATAGAAGAAAGAAACGGTGCCGAAGCGGAAGAATGATCCGCCCAAGGCACGCATCGGAGGCCCGATGAGATACGGCGCAAAGACAGATAAAGGAATAATGCGTCAGCAAAACGAGGACAATTTCTGCATGGCTAACCTGCCGGATATGCCCTTTTCACTTTTTGCCGTTGCCGACGGGGTCGGAGGGCATAAGGCCGGAGAAGTTGCCAGCGAGATCGCCGCAGAAGTTTTTGCGCGCAATTACCAGGAATGTCACGAATCAAATAGAAGACCAGAACCTGTGGAATTCCTTAAACGCACCGCCCAGGAGGCGAACGAGGAGATCGTACGCAAGGCATACGGTTCTGAACATACCGATATGGGCACTACGCTCGTAGCGAGCGCCGTTACCGACAGGGACGTAATAACGATCAACTTCGGAGACAGCAGAGCATATATTTTCTCGCAGGGGAAGCTGAGGCAGCTTACGGTAGATCATACGATATATGCCGAATTCGTACGAAGCGGCCGTTTTACAGCAGACGAAGCAAAAAAACTATACGGCAGTAATAGAATAACCAACGGTCTGGGCTTTTTCGCATGCCCGACCGGAGACCTATTCACTGACCCGTACATAAAAGGCGATAAACTGATGCTCTGTTCGGACGGACTGTCGGGGATGCTCAGTTTCGAAGAGATCAGGGCATGTCTATCGGAAGACGCCGATCCTTCATATATCGCGGATAAAATGGTAGAGATGGCGAACGCCAAGGGCGGAAGAGATAATATAACAGCAGTAGTGGTCCAGCTTTAAGGACCTCACTGAGCAAAATTTCGGAGCAGACGGACAATGCAGACAGATGCAGCAGACAGAGTAATATTGGGAGGCCGCTACAGGCTGGACAATAAAGTGGGCACCGGAGGGATGTCCGTGGTGTACCGCGCTATGGACCTCCAGGAAGAACGCATCGTTGCCGTAAAAATGCTGCGTGAAGAATATGCGGAGGATGAAGAATTCGTCCGCCATTTCAGAAACGAGATCAACGCGGCAAAGGACCTCCACCACCCGAATATCGTAGAGATATACGACTTTTCTCAGGAAGACGATCTGCCGTATATCGTTATGGAATACGTTTCCGGGATAACGCTGAAAGCATATATCAACGTGATACAGTCTATGGGCTGGAGAGACGCCCTGAACATCGCCGCACAGATATTGTCCGCGATCGACTGTGCTCACAGCCACGGCATAATCCACAGGGACATCAAGCCTCAGAACATACTCATCACCGACGAAGGCAGAGTAAAACTGACTGACTTCGGCATTGCCCACGCCGTAACGGAAGGCACGAGAAAGGCAGGGGGAGACAGCGCCGGATCGGTCCACTATCTGTCGCCCGAGCAGGCCAGAGGCGGCTTTACCGATGAGAGATCGGATATTTATTCGATAGGTATCACGCTATACGAGATGGTCACAGGCGTCGTGCCTTTCGACGGAGAATCTCACGTCAGCATAGCTCTTAAGCACATCGACGGAAACATCGTACCGCCGCATACCGTAGATCCGGATATACCGTACGGCGTGAGCGATCTTGTAATGATGGCTACGAAGAAGGATCCGGCCGAACGCTTCCAGACCGCGAGAGATATGTACGCGAGACTGAAAATGGTCTCCGCAAACCCGGGATACTCATTTCTGACGCCGGAAAACAACCTTATCGACGGCGCGGCAGATATACAGAACCTCGAAGCGACGGAATTCTCCGCTCCTCTGATAATACGCAGGGAAGATATCGGAGAATATAACAAAGAGGAAAACGAAAAGAAAGAGCCGTCTTCACGCAGAAAGAGCGTCGCCGATTATACAGATAAAGAACTTGAGATCAGACGTGCGGAGATAGTGCGAAACGTAACGCTGACGACTTTTGCGTACGTGCTCGCGATCATTCTGGGCATCGTCGGGATAATATTTATGGTGAACCGGTTCAACAATCTAAACTCAAACATGGACAGATTCACTTCCGTTTCGTATAAAGTCGGCGATTATTCCGCGATGAATGCGCAGGAAGTCATAAGCGAGCTTACACTGAAAGGCATTAACGTGGTTCAGGAGCCTGTGCTCAGCGAAGATTATCCGATGGGATACGTCGTCGGACAGAGCGTGATGCCGGGCGAGACGATCACGCTTAAGGACGTGCTTACGCTTAAAGTGTCAAGCCTGAGCAACTCATTCATTATCGACGACTGGGTCGATAAAGATTACCGTGAAGCAGGCGCGGCACTTTCGTCCGCGGGACTTAATATCAATTATCAGACGGTATCGAGCGCTCAGCATAAGGCGCAGACTGTCGTAAGGACTGTTCCGGCCGCAGGCTCGATAGTGACACCGGGCGATTCCGTCACGATATTCTTCAGCACCGGACAGATGTCGGAGAAGGTGCGCGTGCCTAACCTTGTCGGGCTCAGCGCACAGGAGGCGGAGATGCAGCTGAATCTGGCGGGATTAAAGCTGAGAAGAGCGTACCCCGATCCCGGATCGGACATAACCGATCTCGTCGCAACACCTACGCCCACGCCGGAGCCTACGATCGACCCGTCGCTCCTTCCTACGTTTACGCCCGTTCCGACGATATCACCGACACCGGGGATAACGGAAGAGCCTTCCGCGACTCCCGAAGAGTCGCCGACTCCCGAGATCACGAATACGCCTACGGCCGTTCCGGCACAGACTCCTATCCCTACAGTTCCTCCTACGCCCACACCGACCCCGGCACCCGTGCTGGCGTCAATGACAGTTGTCGCCCAGTATCCTGCAGCCGGTACGGAAGTATACGTAGGCGAGTCCGTAGAGATATATTTCTATACAGTCAGGATGCTCCAGACGGATAAGGAACTCACGCTTGAATTCCCGTCCGATCTGATGGTTACGGATAACGTGAACGTGCGCATCGAATCAAAACAGCTGGTCGGTTCCGGTTCGTTTTCTGATATCCTTTACAGCGGCACTTTAAGAAGAAACGAATTCCCTCTGAAATATCACCTGAACGTCCAGGTCAACGGCATGCCGGTTAAAGTGACCGTTTATATCAACGGCTCGGTTTACCGCCAGATACTCGTGACACCGGATTATACGGAGAAGAAATGATGGCGGCCGGGAATACCGGAACGATCCTCAAAGGAGTCGGCGGGCTGTATTCCGTTTACTCCTCGGGTACTGTTTTTGAGTGCAGGCTGAGAGGGAGCATGAGACTCGAAGGAATATCTCCGGTAACGGGAGATTCCGTAGTGCTCGAAAATGATCCTAATACCGCCGGAAGCGCTGTAATAAGCGCAGTACTTCCGCGGCGCAACGTGCTTGTCAGGCCCAGGGTGGCCAATATCGATAAGATAGTACTGGTCATAGCGTCATTGTCGCCGGCACCGGATCTTATGCTGGTGGACAAACTTATTATTGCCGCCATGGCTGCGGGGATCAGACCGGTGCTGGTCGTTAATAAAGCCGATCAGGACGGGACAGCGGCGGCGTCGATATGTGCCCAGTACAAAAACGCCGTCGAATGCTTTGCCACAAAGGCGGGCGACAGCTCGGGCCACGGTCTTGAACCGCTGATAAGTGCGATAGACGGATGCACTTCGGTCCTGGCAGGTCAGTCGGGCGTGGGAAAGTCGACTATACTTAACATTCTTACAGGCGGCGCTTTCATGGCTACCGGAGATATAAGCGAGAAAACGCTGAGAGGGCGCCACACGACGCGCCACGCCGAACTTTTTCCGGTCCTTGGCGAGCTGGTAAAAGAACCTTCGTTCATAATAGATTCGCCCGGATTCAGCCTGCTCGAGCTGCCCGGAATAGCACCCCGCGACTTGTCCGGCTATTATCCGGAGGTGTATAATCATAAAGGCGAATGCCGCTTTCAGGACTGCAGCCACACCGGAGAGCCGGGATGCTTCGTACCCGGCCTTGTTTCGGAAGGGATAATGGCAGCCGAGCGCTACGAACGCTATATTAAACTATACCGCGAATTAGAAGAGCGGGAGAAAAACAAATATAAAAACCGGAAAGGATGATCATATATGAAAATATTAGTTGCACCGTCGATATTGTCGGCAGATTTCGCGAAACTGGGAGAGGACATCCTGAGCGTAGAACGCGCCGGAGCCGACTGGATACACGTTGACGTCATGGACGGCCATTTCGTGCCGAACATCTCATTCGGTATGCCTGTCATTAAAAAAGCGCGGCCTGTAACGAAACTGCCTTTCGACGTTCATCTGATGATAGAAAATCCGGATAAATACATCGAAGAATTTGCAAAATCCGGCGCGGATATAATCACCGTACATCAGGAAGCATGCACCCACCTCCACAGAACGGTCCAGCTCATCAAAAAGCAGGGCTGTATGGCAGGTGTCGCGCTGAATCCTGCCACGCCTGAAGATACTCTTAAATATATACTTCCGGATATAGATATGATACTGCTCATGTCTGTAAACCCGGGATTCGGAGGCCAGTCGTACATACCGCAGGTGACCGAAAAGATCAGGGCAACGCGGAAAATGTGCACGAAAGCCGGATTCCCGGATATGCATATAGAAGTCGACGGCGGCGTTGACGCGAAAACGTACGCTGACGTGGTTAAAGCAGGTGCAGACGTGCTCGTGGCAGGTTCCGCGGTATACGGCGCGGCTGACAGGGCGGCGATCATACGCACGCTTAAAGGGGAGTGAGGTCAATGTTCTCGAAAAAAATATGCGACAGTCTGGCTTCCGGCTCGATGATACGTGCCATGTTCGAGCAGGGCAATAAATTAAAGGCTCAGTTCGGCGCGGACAACGTTTTTGATTTTGCGCTCGGCAATCCCGATCCGGAACCGGATCAGGAAATAATCGACGACATCCGTGCTCTTGCAGGCGAACCCGGTATCCACAAATATATGTCGAATGCCGGATTTACCGACGTGCGCGAAAAGATCGCGGATCATATGAGCGCCGAAAGCGGCCGTGCTTTTACCGCTGAAGATATAGTGATGGTGGTAGGAGCCGCAGCGGGATTGTCCGTAACGTTCCATTCGCTGCTCGATCCGGGAGACGAGGTCATAACTCTCGCGCCGTATTTTATGGAATATAATTCATACGTAGGGAATCAGGGAGGCGTCGTAAGACCCGTGCCTACGCTCCGGGGCTCCTTCAGACCGGACGTGCCTGCGATCAGAGCTGCGATCACAGCCCGTACGAAGGCGATAATACTGAATTCCCCAAACAACCCTTCCGGTGCGGTATACCCGGAAGAAGACCTCGTCGCGCTCTCGGAAGCGCTTGACGACGCGGAAGCAGAATTCGGTCATCCCGTGTACGTTGTTTCAGATGAACCGTATGCGAAGATAATATATGACGGAGTAAAAGTACCGTCTGTTGCCCGCATATTCCGTAACAGCATAACCGTAAATTCATTCAGTAAATCGCTTGCTCTTCCCGGCGAGCGGATCGGATTCGTAGCAGTATGTCCCGATATGGCAGATAAAGATCTGCTTGACGCCGCGCTGGTCTATTCAAACCGCACGCTCGGCTTCGTCAACGCCCCGGCGATCTTCCAGAAAGTAGTCGTTAACCACCTTGACCGGGCCGTAGGACTGGACGCGTACAGAGAACGCAGAGATATGCTGTATGACATTTTGACAGGAGCAGGATTCGAATGCACGAAGCCTCAGGGCGCATTCTATCTGTTCCCGAAGAGCCCTATCCCGGACGATAAAGAATTCGCCGCGATCGCCCTCAGGCACCGCACTATAGTTGTCGCGGGAAGCGGATTCTCCTATCCCGGATATTTCCGCCTCTCGTACTGCGTAAGCCGCGATACCATTAAGGGGAGCGAGAAGGCATTTCGCGAGATAATGAAAGAGATCGGTCAATAAATCGCCGGATCGGCCTGATCGCTTTGTTTGAGGACTGCCGGATGGAAAAGAAGAGCAAAAAGCAGCCTAAAAAGAGCAGGAGAACGAAGATCGCCGTGGCAATAGCGGCGGTAGTGCTTACTATATCGCTCGCACTTACCGTTCTGTTTTTTGCGCCGTTTTTTAGAATAAAGACCATCGAGACCGCGGAATTCGAACATTATACCGGGGAACGCATCGGTTCTTATCTTCAGGAATATATCGGCATGAACGGTTTTCGCGCCGTTCTTTCCAATTCTTCTTTAGGGCAGACCAAGAGCTTTTTCAGCCTTGAACTTGTGAAAGCCGAGGAAAAGATCATGTTCGACTGCCCGTACCTGGAAAACGTGTGCATAAAATACAGGCCGGGTTCGACAGTTACAGTTACGGCTGACGAGAGGCGCGCGTCATTCATGACCGAGTTCTACGACACTTATCTTCTGTGCGATAATCACGGTATCGTGCTGGAAACGTTCACTAAGGAAAACGTACCGGAGGGCAGGATGCTGGTCAAGGGAATCGATCTTCCCGGGTACAAGCTCGGAAGGAGCATCTCCGACGGAAAAAACAAAAATATTGACACAGCCATCCGCATAAGCGCGCTGCTTACGCAGCTTAATATGGACGGGTATATTGATATTGCCGACGTTTCGGATTATAATAATATATACCTGTATTGTTCCCCGGCTCTGACTATTAAACTGGGCGGAGCTGAAAATATGGGGGTTAAACTGTCGATGCTGAAAGGTGCAATGGATAAAGGCATAAGCGGAGAATCCAACGGCACGCTGACTGTGGCTGACGGTAAACAGGCGACATTCGTGAAAAACGGAGAAAGGGAGGATTGACCGTATGATACCCATCCTGGGCATGATAATCGGAATACTTATAGGTATTTTCCTTCCTTTTGATATTCCGGAAGGCCTTACCGTATACGTTGCGGTGGGAATTCTGGCGGGACTTGATACGGTGTTCGGCGGCGCTGTAGCCGATATGCAGAAAAGATTCGATATAAGGGTATTTATTACCGGATTCCTCGGAAACCTTCTGCTCGCGCTTTTGCTGACGTTTATCGGAGAGAAAATGGGGCTCAGCCTTTATCTAGTTCCGATGTTTGCGTTCGGAGTCAGGCTGTTTGAGAATTTCGCCTTACTCAGAAGAATGTTCTTCAGTAAATACATGAAAAGGGATATCAGGAAAAAATAGGAGCGGTGAAGATCATGAACGAATACATTGCTGTAATGGATATCGGAACTACCGGAGTCAGGCTGCTGGTAGCGAAGGTCGGAACGAACGGGAAACCGCACATCGTTGCCCGCGATTATTCCGTATGCCACGGTATCAGAAAGTTCAAAATCGAAAATTCTGCCGAAGTGACCGAGAGCATACGTAAAGTCGTAAAACGCATCCAGGAAAAGACGTCTATAATCGTCCGTTCCGCGTACGTAAGCATTTCCGGTGCTCACGTAAAATACGTGCGCAACGTTGATTCCGTGGATATCCAGCCCGTCTACGTGGAGAACGGCGATTACGGTCCCGGGACCGAACAGGGGGTCGTTACCGGACATGACGTGGCGACGCTGCTTGATAAAGTCGAGGGCACCGAGCTTTATGATAACGAGTATCTTCTGGGAGCCGTACCGGTAAAGTTCATCCTCGACGGAGGTCTGCAGACGTCGTCTCCGATCGGGCTGAAGGCGTCGAACCTTCGCGTCGATGCTCAGCTGCTCATCGCAGAGAATACGTACGTTGAATCGATCAGCCAGTGCGTTACGGCAGCAGGTCTTGAGATCGACGGGTTTATCCCGCTCTCGATAGCGGTAAGAGCTTTGCTCACTGCCTGCCCCGATCCTGACGCCAGCACGCTGTTCATCGATATGGGCGGTTTCGCGACGGAATTCTGCGTTTTCTACAAAGGAAACATTTATTATGCCTCTGCTCTGCCTGTAGGCGGCGGAACGATCACAGGCGATATCGCGCAGGTACTGAACGTAAGAAGGGAAGAGGCCGAGCTGCTCAAATGCGATTACCAGATAGCAGACGTTTCACTCGTCACCAATGACGTTGACGTCGCCATCGGTTCGCTGGCAGACGGTAAATCGCGCGTCGTAAAGTGCTCCGAGATCGTGGGGATAATGCAGGCGAGGATCGAGGATATATTCGGAATCATTAAAGAGAGGCTCGATATTGACGAGATAGACACGTCGTTTATTGACCGCGTCGTACTTTCCGGGGACGGCATAGTCGGATTCTCCGGCCTCGATAAGATCTGCGAAAGAGTGTTCAGGACCAGGCTCGCCGATATCGATTTCACGCGCAACACCGCAATGAAAGCGATATTCACGTACACCAGCGGCATGATCATGTACATAGCGTCCATGCTGCCGTACGGCATGAAGCGTTCGGATATAGACCGGATCCAGCCTGAAACAGTCCCGGAGGATAATAAGCCGGGCGTGTTTGCTTCCGTTAAAGAAAAGTTCAAAAACCTTATGGGAAAGCTGAGAGACTGAGTGCGATAACGCAGATAAGAGCCTGTCAGGAGCGTATCCGGAGGCTCACGCGTAAAAAAATAAATATTTTTCCGCAAAAACCTTTATATGGGTATTGCTAAAAAGAAAAAAATGTTGTATTATGTAGTGTGCAATACGTTTTGTTGAACTAAGGGGGTTTTACCTTGAGCATTGAATATGATAGCGAAGCTGGAAAAGACGCAAAGATCGTAGTAATAGGCATAGGCGGAGGCGGAAACAACGCCGTTGACCGCATGATCGAGTCCGGTATGCGCGGTGTAGAGTTCATCGCCATGAATACCGATAAGGCCGTTCTTCTTAAGAACCGTGCCGAGACGAAGATCGTGCTTGGCGAGAAACTCACCCGCGGACTTGGCGCAGGCGCTAATCCCGAGATCGGTGAGAAGGCCGCTGAGGAGTCGAGAGACGAGATCAATAAACACCTTCAGGGTGTCGATATGGTCTTCATCACTGCCGGTATGGGCGGCGGAACAGGCACAGGTGCCGCTCCTGTCGTTGCCGAAATGGCTAAATCGATGGGTATCCTGACCGTCGCGGTAGTTACGAAGCCGTTCGGTTTTGAAGGACGCCGCAAGATGCAGGCTGCTACCGCAGGCATTGAGAAGCTCCGTCAGGGAGTTGACTCGCTCGTAGTCATACCCAACGATAACATCATGAAGGTCGTAGACGAGAAAGTTACGATCTCGAACGCTTTCAGACTTGTAGATCAGGTCCTGAGCAATTCCGTACAGGGCATCTGCGACATCATTACCGAGATCGGTGAAGTTAACGTTGACTTCCAGGATGTCCGCACTACCATGAAGGATAAAGGCGTCGTACATATGGGCGTAGGCCGCGCTTCCGGTAAGGACAGAGCAGAGGACGCTTTAAAGATCGCGACACAGAATCCGTTGCTTGAGACTTCTATCAAGGGCGCTAAATCCGTACTCGTATACTACTACGGCGATAACATCAATATGTTCGAGCTTACACAGGTCACCGATATCATCCATGACCAGGTAGACGAAGACGCTCAGATCATATTCGGTGCAAAGATGGCCGAGAACGACGACGAGATGAACGACGAGATGGTGGTCACGCTTATTGCCGCCGGTTTCGACGATGACGATAATGACGTCTCGTTCATTCCCGAGCCCACGTTCGAGCCTAAGCAGCCCAAAAATCCTGCACCGACCGATAATCCGCCCGAAAAGAATAATAAGTTTGTCGGCGACGACGATGAATTCTCCGTTCCTCCTTTTCTCAGGACTCCCAGGAGATAACAGATCGCCCCTGAAACTGACATAATAACTAAAATACCCGGCATCCGTGAACTTCATCGGTGCCGGGATTTATTTTGGCTTTTTATCATCTGCATATCCGTCTGACCGGTGAAGACGCAGGAAAAAGTCTGTCAGAACAGGAACAGAAGAGTTGACCCGAACGTGATAATAAGCCCGATCAGCGCAAGGCGCGAAGGCTTTTCCTTGAAGAAAAAGAAACCGATCACGGCACTCAGTACGATCGAACCACCGGTAAGCAGCGGGTACATCACGGATGCGGGCAATGCGGCTGCTCCGAGCTGCTGGAGGAAATATGATCCGCTGTCGAACAGGGAAGCAAGGGCTATGGCGGGCAATACCATAAGGAATGCTTTTGCGAATGTTTTTGCAGAAGCTCCGTCAACAAAATTCGTCCCGGCCCCGCTCTCTGATGTACCGGAAGCATCCGGCATCGCCGCCGAACGTTTATGAATAAGGATCATCACGATAAGCGCGATCCCGGAAAAAACGAAACCCATAAGATTGCAAAGCATTACAAAAGCGATAGGCTTAGAAACGACCTGCTGGAAGACGTTAGCAGCATGGATCTTTGTAAAAATACTTGTAAGACCGTTAAGAATAAATACTGCGAAGCACAGGATGCCGAAAATGATCTTAGCGCGTACCGACCTCTCTGCGCGCCCGTTCGTTTTATCTGAAGACGAACCTATGAGAGGCAGGAAAAGAGACACGGTCATAAGCACCAGCCCGATCACTCTGGGAGCATTTATATGTTCTCCGAGCATTATCACTCCGTAAAGATAAGGCACCATCATTCCGCCAAGCATCAGGAACACTGTAAATACCAACAGACTTCCGTATTTCAGGATCCTGAACCCGAGCAGCGTATAGCATATCATCGTAAGCGCAACGAGCGACGCGATGAGCAGCGAGAACCATTCGATCTTCGGAACGCCCTTTTCGATGATACAGCCTGCGGCGAACACTATCAGCGTGCTTATCAAACACCTTGCGCACGTAAATCCGAGCGCCGCCTCGCCGCCTGAACCGAGACGTTTCTGAACGTATTTGTTAGCGGAAAGGCATATAACGAGCAAAACTACCGCACCGGCAGTGATCAGATAGCTTACCGCAAGGCTTCCTGTTCCGTCCGTTTTCGAAGCAAGAAAGACCGGGAGCGCTGAGCCGGATAAGGCCGTAAAAGCGGCTGAAATCAAAGTATTCATGAAGGATATTGCCTCCTGCAAAAATGATCTGCCGGAATGATCGCCGGCGGGACAATTATAGCATCGGGCGGGACTCTTGACAACGGCGGCGAGGTAATTTAATATATTTCGTACAAACGAAAAGCAGAGGAAAAGC
>DBVV01000101.1:28759-33192 GCA_002308795.1 Mageeibacillus sp. UBA1255
GCGACTACGTGATCGGAATTGACGGCGGAGGAACAAAAGCGCAACTATATGCCGCGGATCTTAACGGAACTAAACTTTATGAAAGCATAGGCGGAGGCACCAACATCTGCGTATCATCCGAAGAACAGGTGAGAAAAGTACTCACCGAACTGATCGGGAAATGTATTGACCGCCTGGGCGGCAATCCGAAGGCCGTATGTATCGGATCTGCCGGGATAGTAAGCGAAGATTCTACCGAAACGATGAAGCGGATCATTAAAGAGGCAAGCGGGGCGGACAATGCCGCGGTCTTCAACGATGCTGTCATCGCGCTCAGGGCAAATCTCGGAAGCGACGCGGGGATGTCAATAACCGCCGGTACCGGTACTATATGCCTTGCTCAGGACGGTGCAGGGAATCTCATCCGCGTCTCTGGCTGGGGGCACATCTGTTCCGACGAAGGAAGCGCATATTATATTGTAAAAAAAGCGCTTGAAAAAGTATGTCTGGCACATGACGGAAGGATCGGACAGACCGGATTGACCAGGGCGTTTTTCGATGCAGTAAAAGTTACGAACTTCGACGACCTTATCGCGGCAATATATTCGAAATATATTGACAAAGACCGTTTCGCGTCGCTTGCCCGCACTGTAGACGAAACTGCCTCCAGAGGAGACGCAGCAGCGGCAGACGTCCTGAACGACGCCGGAACACGTCTTTACGAGATATGCAGTTTCGCCGCCTCGCGCCTTTATGACGGTAAAACGCCTTTCCGCGTAGTGAAAAACGGAGGAGTCCTCAAAAACTGTATAAAGGTGCGCGACAGATTCGACGAACTGATGAAGGGAGAATATCCTCTTTGCAGCACGGAATACGGGAAAAGACCGGCTGTCATGGGTGCAGTTGACTGCGCCCTGGCCGAAGCATTAAAAGACTCCTGAAAAGGAATCCTTACAGATAACTTTTCGGGATATTGACCGGAGGAAATCAAAAATGACACACCCTGAAAAAGCGATCGCACGCAGATATGACACACCGGGAAGATGCGCGGAATTTACCGACCACGTTTACAGAGATTCCGGTGCTAGCTGGGCAGATCTGTCCGGAGCGGAACACAAATTTGACCCGGAACCGCCTGAATTCGAAGTATATATAGGCGAAATGCACGGACACACGAATCTCTCCGACGGATCAGTAGACATTGACACATACTTTCGCAACCTGAAAAGCCGCAGGATCGATTTTGCTGCGATCTCTGACCATGACCACGGCGGAGTCGGACGCCCTGCGCTCTGGTCCGGAGATCCTTCAAAATGGGACCTTATAAAGCAGAAATCGGAGGAATATGACGAACCCGGCAAATTTACGGTGATAACGGCGTATGAACGCGATTCTTACCCGTATTACAACAATCTGGTAGTGTACTACGGCGTACGGAATGGGGAGATGATACGCGGCGTCAGAGACGGAGAGTTTACGGCAGACGAACTGCGGAATGCGCTGGCAAGAGATGATGTGCTTCTGATCCCGCACGACACGTATATGTTTTCCGCAGGGGCAGATCTCAAACATATTCCCGCAGATCTGTTCACGCCTCTCATCGAACTCTATTCGATCGCAGACGCGGCCGAATATATGGGCAATCCGGCGTTCGATGGCAATTCGGCGTGCGAAGGCGGGTTCTGGCAGGATGCTTTAAAACGCGGCGCTAAAATGGGATGCATAGGAGGTTCGGACAACCACTCGGGTGAGGGTGCAAAGTTTTTAGATGCTCCTTACCCCCACAACTGTCAGGGTCTTACCGGAATATGGGCGAGGGACAATACTCTACCGGAACTGTTCTCCGCTCTTAAAGCGCGTCGCTGCTATGCGTTCATGGGCGGAAGGATGGTCATAGATTTCAGGATAAACGGGCACTATATGGGAGAGGAATTCTGCGCCGGAGAGGATGAAGAACTTGCGGTATGGTACTCGGTAAAGGCAGACTGTGCCGTTAAAAAGGTCACGCTCGTTAAAAACACTCGCGACTACATAATGCTTGCCGGAAAAAACAGCCAGCTGATATTCGATTACGAGCGCGAGACCGCGGAAGACTGCTACTACGTTCGCGTGGAACTTACGGACGGAAGGTTCGGGTGGTCGAGCCCGATCTGGGTTAAAAAAATATAAAATAAACCGTTCTGCGCCTGGCCTGATATCCTTGAAAACCGGTTCAGGCGTGTGTTATACTATCACCGCCGAACAGTTTCGAGAAAGCTAAAAACGGAGGAATTGAATATGATACTCACGAGCAAATGGCATGCCGAAAGAAACAACGATACCATATGTTTCAGGGGCGTTGATTTTGATATTGCCGCGAAAGGCCTTAAAATCGTTTATAAGTCATTCAGCGGAGGAACGTTCGAACTGACGCTGAAAATCGACGGCAGACCTGTTTCGAAATTTGTCCTCAACGGGACAGCATATTTCCATGAACTCGAAGATGCGTGGGCGGAGGTCCCGGAGATCTTACCTGGCAGGCACGACGTCGCAGTCACGTCCGAGGCGATCGGAAACGCGTATATCGAAAGCTTCGAATTCACACCCGACAGCCCGTACGACGCGGCAAATATCCCTCCGGTGCCGGAGCGCAGATTCCGCGAGACGAACAACGACCTGCTCGTTGCCACCGACATGCTCGGCCGCAAGCTTCCGGATGCATCTGAAGCCCCCGCACCGCGCGATAAATTTGTGGGTATTTTCTACTGGACGTGGCGAAACGGCAACGGAAACGGAGGCACCCCGCGCAACCTCACCGAGATCCTCTCAAAATATCCCGAAGCCGAATACGACATGAACCACCCTGTCTGGACGAAACACGATATTGTCCACTGGAACAAACCGTTCTACGGCTTCTACCGCAACGACGATCCGTACGTGATCCGCAAGCACGCCCAGTACTTTGCCGACGCCGGAGTGGACGTCCTCGTATTCGACACGACGAACGGCTCGCTCGTTTGGCGCGACGCCTTCATGCCGCTGCTGATCGAACTTGACAAAGCGCGCAAAGACGGCATCCACACACCGCAGGTGGCGTTCATGATGAACTTCGGAATCGATCCGAACTCGCTCAGGATGCTGCGCGGCCTCTATCAGGATCTATATAAACCCGGCAAATTCCGCGACCTCTGGTTCATGTGGAAGGGTAAGCCGATGGTCATGGCGTACCCGGAATGCATACCGGAAAAAGGCATTTCCGACTACGATACGGCGGTCCTGAATGAGATCCGCAATTTCTTCACTTTCCGCCCCGGACAGCCTCTATATGCCGGCGGCCCGAAGCGCGACGATCAGTGGGGCTGGCTCGAAATGGCGCCTCAGAACGGGTACGTGAAGCAGGCGGACGGCACGTACGAAATGTGCACGGTGGGCGTGGCGCAGAACTGCAACGCAGAACGCATCTGCACACATTTCAACGCTAAAGACACGTTCGGACGCAGCTACACGCATAAGGACGGGCATAAGAAACTCACGAAAGATTCATACAAATACGGCTACAACGTGCAGGAGCAGTGGGAGAACGCGCTTGCGATCGACCCCGAATACGTATTCGTTACCGGCTGGAACGAGTGGATAATGGGCAAGTTCCCAGGCAAACCCTGGGTGCGCGAGGAAGGCAGCACACAAATAGCGTTCGTTGACCAGTACGACCGCGAACATTCGCGCGACATCGAGCCGGACTGCGACGGATATCTCGATACGTACTACCTCCAGCTGTGCGCAAATATAAGGCGGTTCAAGGGACTCAGACATATTGACCGCGACGTGCCGGCGGCAGAAATTAAAGCGGGTGATTTCGACGCGCTCCTCGCCGCTAAGCCCGAATACGTTTCGCATAAAGGCACGCAGGCGATCCGCAATTTCGAGGCGCTCGGCGTTGCCCCCAGATACACGAACTATTCCGGCCGCAATAATATTACCGGCGCTCACGTGGCGTGGGACAATGATAAGCTGAGCTTTATGGCGATCTGCGCTGACAATATCCTTCCGGATACCGAGCACAGCGTGAATTATATGACGCTGCTGATCGATTCTGACCGCGACAAGGCGACGGGCTGGGAGGGCTACGATTATAAGATCACTTCCGGAAAAGTTTATGCATGGAAGGACAGTTCGTGGCAGGAGATCGGTCAGGCTGCGTGGGAGATCCGCGGCGACAAACTCATGCTTCAGGCAGACCGTGCGCTTATCGGGCTTTGCGGTGAAGGGAAGCCGGAATTCGAGTTTAAGTGGATCGACAATATCGCCCTTAATGACGTGATGAATTTCTACCGTGACGGCGACTGCGCTCCGTTCGGAAGGTTTAATTATGTATTCTAAGAACGAGTTCAGAGTTAAGAGTTCAGGGTTCAGAGTTCAGGGTTAAGAGTTCAGGGTTCAGAGTTAAGTGGCAAGTGGCAAGTGGCAAGTGGCAA
>DBVV01000102.1:0-1469 GCA_002308795.1 Mageeibacillus sp. UBA1255
TCACTCGGTTCGCCCATTTGCCACTTTCAACTTGCCACTTGCCATTTGCAACTTTCAACTTGCCATTTATATATCCGTCACTGTCCCTATAAATATCGGCAGCATGGAGTTCGTATCGACGATCGCATACACGAACGGGCGGTCAAGTACGACCGTCTTCTTCTGTTTCTCGACCGGCATACCGTTTTCTCCAACCATCACAGCAGTGACCGCCGCGGCTCTGGTGCCGGACTCATCCACTTCAATGTGAGTTTTGTGGATAACGTCGGTAATAAAAAGGTTTGCCCCCGGGAGCGTTCCCAGCGCCGAAAAATCCGCCTTAGCCTCATCGAAAGCCGTTTTCATACCCATCTTCTTAAGAATATCGGCAAGGCTCTTGTCCCAGTCATACTTAAATTTAGGAAGCCCGGCGGTCACGTCATATTCGTAGCTGCGGTTGTTCATCAGGTTCACGAATTCTTCGCCGGTGAGCGTCGCAAGATAATCATCGACGGAAAGGCCTTTCTCCGGCAGCAGCGCCACAAACGCGTATTGACCCCTGTAGCGCTTCAAAAAGCCGGTCTCACGGGCGCCTGACACGTAGCAGCTCTCCTTGGAATTCATCATTTTAACTGTCGTATTACCCGAAACGCCGTGGAAAGTGCTGTCTTTGACCAGATATTCCTCATACTGTTCCATCCAGAGCGCGTCGAAGCAGAGGGCGTTCAGCAAGACCATTATAGTGTTTTCATTCACGCTGTCATAATCCAGGATCTTAGGGATCATATCATCGGTATTGTCCGCGCACCATTTGTTTATGGCATCCACGGTGGCGTTATCGGTGAACGGAGCCTTCGCGACGTCAGCGCGGAAAGTATTGTCCACGACGTCGATAAAGCCCTTATTTACGAGAAAATCCTGCCTGTCCGTCATCCAGATGGCGTTGGCAACGTGGAATTTCGCGTCGTCGCTGCTCCCCAGGCTTTCATAATAGTTGAAAAGCATCTGATTCATGGTGTCGCGGTCAATATTTCCCCCGAGCACCTTCATCATTTCGTCGAGCGTGCTGCCCTGGGCCCCGTTCGCCGTCATCTGGAGCGCGGTCAATATCGACAGCGGCGATATCAGTGTGCTTTTTCCATCGGAACATTCCCCTAAAAGCCTGAGCGCCAGTTCCGCGTACTGCGCTTTGAACGCCTCGCTCACCTCTCCCTTCGTCCTGTTCGACGAACCGGCGGAAGACGTGAGGTATTTTATATTCCCGGCCTGATCTTTCACGCCTGCCTCGGTCTTATCGTAATCATCGGGAAGCGGAGGCTGCGTGTGGTCAATTATCGGCTCGTGCGTTGCTCTCGGCCCGTTTACCAAACTGTTGCATCCCGAAAAAGCAGTCAACACCAGCATCGCCATCAACAAAACACACGTAAATCTCTTAAAAATATTCATTCTCCATCCTCCGATTTTAATTTGCCATTTGCCATTTGCCATTT
>DBVV01000102.1:1632-8606 GCA_002308795.1 Mageeibacillus sp. UBA1255
CACTTGCCACTTTCAACTTGCAACTTTCAACTTTCAATTTGCCACTTGCAACTTGCAACTTGCCATTTGCCACTTGTCACTTGCCACTTGCCACTTTCAACTTGCCACTTGCCACTTGCAACTTGCAACTTTCAACTTGCCATTTGCCATTTAAATCTCCCTCACCGTCCCGATAAATATCGGCAGCATTGACGTCGTATCAACGATCGCGTACACGAACGGCTTGTCAAGTATTACATCCTTTGTTTCTTCAAAGAAATGTTCTGATTCTGTGAGCATAATTACGGAAGTAACAGCCGCAGCCCTCGTTCCGGACTGGTCAACCTCGATATGCGTCTTATGGATCACGTTCGAAATGTATAGCCCGCCCTCGACCTCGATATCCCCGAGACCGGAAAAATCAGCTCTGTCACCATCAAAAGCAGCCTCGATCCCGAGATCCTTAAGTGCATTAACAAGCGTATCGTTCCAATCGAACGAAAACTCCGGAAGGCCGGCGTTCACTTGGAATTTATTAGAGCGGCCATCCATCAATACAGTAAATCTCTCACCCGTGAGCGACGAAAGATAATCATCCATTGACACACCGCTCTTCGGAAGCAGCGCAACAAACGAATAACCGCCGCGGTACGGTTTGATAAAGCCTGTCTCCGAAGGGCCCTCAATATAGCACGACTCTTCAGAATACATCATTTTAACTTTATTGTCATCGTTCTCCCCGTGGAAAGTACGCTCAGACACCTGATGATCCTCGTACTGCTCCATCCAAAGCGCATCAAAGCAAAGCGCGTTTGCCAGCAGCATGACAGTACTTCCATCCACGTCTTCATTTTCGATCAACCTGGGGATCATTTTATCGGTATTGTCCGAACACCATTTGTTAATAGCATTAACAGTTGCCTTGTCCGTAAACGGAACCTTTGCGAGCTGGGCGCGGAACGTATTTTCGATCGTTTTAACAAAATCACCGTTTACCGTAAAATTCGGATCATCAGTAAACCATACGGCGTTGGCAACGTGGAATTTCGCATTGGCGCTGTTTCCTAAACTCTCATAATAATTGTACAGCTGCTGATTCATCGGTTCGAGGCCAAGTTCACCGCCGATGACACGCATCATTTCATCGAGCGTCTCGCCTTTTGCACCGTTAGCTGTCATCAGGAGCGCGGTCAATACAGACAGCGGTGATATCAGCGTATTATTCCCTTCATCACATTCACGAAGCAGCCTGAGCGCAAAATCAGAATATTGTCCCCGGAATTCATCAATAACCACACCTTTAGGCCGCGAAGACGTGAACGCGCTCGACGTTAAGAACTCGATATCGCCGCCGCTTTGGTGGATGTCGCTCCTGCATCCGGTAACTGGGATCAAAAGGATCGCTGCAAGTATCAAAAGGCAGATCGTTCTTCGTACGTTTTTCATATAACAGTCCCCTTCCCGGTCATTTCATTCCCAGCAGTGCCTTCACTTCGTCGATCTGATCTTGGAGGTCATCGCCATGACCACTATCCGGCTGGTTTTCGGCGGCTTTTTCTATATAATTATATGATTTTCTGCCTCCTGCAAGCTTCTTCAGAGAAATGACGGAAATAATATTTTTCTTGATATAATCCGCGCTTTCCGGATCTTCCATAAGCTTCTTCAGATCGTCGAGATCCATCGAATTCTGTATCGCCTGATCCTCATAATATCCGCTTTCAAACGCTTCGGTCTCGTCATCTATTTCCGCCGGAATCAACGCAAATCTGCAGCCTGATTCAGTAAACCAGTAGTACAGATTCATTGCCACCTGCTCGTCAGGTAATTTAAGATTCTCATATTCCGGAGCGGACGGTGCAGGATAATGGTTTGTCAGAGTAGTCTCTGCATCTGTGTAAAAATGACCGGATTGAACGCTATTGGACGCTCCTTTTTTTATGAAGCGCGGAATAAGAAGCACAGCGGTCACCGCAAGCACAAGCACAGCGGCAGCGGCGGTCAATGCTCTGCTGTTTATCCGGCGTCTTGTCCGCCCGGCACGTGATGTTCCGGTCTCGTTTGATTCTGCTGCGGTCAGTTCGGAACGGGCATCGGCGACGTAGCGGTCGTCAATATTTCCGATCGCGTCTGTCAGTTGATCTAATGTATATTTTTTAGCCATCTACCGTTCCTCCTTTTCCAGCATTTTTTTCAATTCGCCTCGCAGCCTCATAAGCTGCATCTTTATTTTCCCTTCTCCGGCTCCAAAGCGTTTCGCTATGTCTGAAATGCTGTCGCCGTACCAGTATCTGCACACGAATATCCGCCTTCGCTCCTCCGGCAGTCCGGCAAGAAATCGATTGATCAGCGCCGTCAGTTCTCCTGCTTCGGCATGCTCCTCGGGACCTGACGCATCGTCTGCCAGACAGTCTCCGAGTTCATCGAACGGAAGAGCTTCCGCGTCCCCGCCTCGTTTCAGCCTGTCCCGGTCACGCACACGGTTGAGGGCAATATTTCTGGTTATTTTTCCCAGAAATGCGGACAATATCTCCGGTTTTGCGGGCGGGATCGATTCCCACGCACTCATCCACGTGTCATTTACGCATTCTTCAGCATCTTCATCGCAGCCTACGATATTCAGCGCTATTTTTTTACAATAGTGCCGATATTTAAGCTCCGTTGCCTCCACTGCTTTCTGATCTCTTTCCCAGTAAAGGGCAATGATCTCAGCGTCTTCCAACTGAAGATTGCTCCTTTCACGACCGCCAAAGGACCGGTAACGCCGTCAGTCATCCCATCCGCCGTTTCGTTATCTCCCGGCTGTCAATAATACAGTACCTTTTTTTACCGTTGTGGTCACAATTATTTTTTATTTCAGTATTAATTTTAACACCTGACACGTATCATCCGCAAGCACCGCCCCACCCGCGGCGATCAATACGTCGCGGTCGCGGAAACCCCACGTCACGATAATATGATCGATCCCGGAATTGACCGCCGTCTGGACGTCAACTTCCGAGTCACCGATGTACACCGATTCTTCGGGCAATGCTCCGAATTCTTTCATCAGCCCGAGCACTCCGTCGGGGGCGGGTTTTCGCGGCACGCCGGGCAGTTCTCCGCGGGCAATATCCACGAGCCCTTCGAAGTATACGGGCATGAGCTCCTGCACCGCCTTATCCGCCTTGTTTGATATGACCGCCACGCGCACGCCGCGTTCCCTGAGCTTTGAAAGCAGCTCACACACGCCCGGATACGGCCTCGTCTTATCAGCGCAATGGACAACGTAATGTTCCTTGAACAGTTCAAATACTTTGTCCGCAACGTCTTTTCCTGTCCCTTCCGGCACGGCGCGGTCAATAAGGTTTCTGATCCCGTGCCCGACTATGCTGCGTATCTCGCTGTACGTCCTTTTCGGCAGCCCGCATTTTTCGAGCGCGAAATTTGCGCTGTCCATCAGATCCTCCAATGTATCCAGCAGCGTACCGTCCAGATCAAAGATTGCTAATTTATAACCCATACTATCCTTTCTTATAATGGCAAATGGCAACTATTGGAATGATTTGCGCCTGACGGCGCATGATTGGTCGCTGCGCGGCATTATAATAACTTGCAACTTGCCACTTGCAACTTGCCACTTGCAACTTGCCACTAGTTAAACCTGCAAACAAAAAGCGAGCCGATCCGCAGACTGGCCCGCTCATTACGCATATTTCCGTTATCACTCGTCCCAGTTATGGTAAACATTCATAACGTCATCATTATCATCCAGGCCGTCAAGCAGTTTCTCGATCTGCTCCATCTGCGCTTCGTCGGTAAGCTTCACGTAATTCTGAGGCACCATACGAACAGAAGCTTCGATGAAATTATAACCCTTGCCCTCGAGTGCTTCGCGCACCGCGCTGAAATCTGCGGGAGTGGTTTCGATTTCGAAAACGTCTTCATCGGCGCTGAAGTCCTGTGCTCCGGCATCAAGGGCGTCCATCATCACTTCGTCCTCTTCCTTATCGCCGTCGTTTTCGATGACAATAACGCCTTTCTGGTCGAACATGAATGAGACGCAGCCGCTCGTACCGAGATTTCCGCCGAACTTGTCAAATATATGGCGCACTTCGGCAGCGGTACGGTTTCTATTATCCGTAGCGCATTCTACTATGATAGCTATTCCCGCAGGGCCGTATCCTTCGTACGTGATCTCCTCGATTATATCGTTCGCGCCTTCACCGCTCGCTTTTTTAATGCTGCGCATGATGTTATCGTTAGGCATGTTATTCGCTTTAGCCTTCGCGATAACGTCTTTCAGCTTGCTGTTCGCGTCGGGATTCGGGCCGCCCGCTTTAACAGCGATCTGCAGCTCTTTACCGATCTTGGTGAAAAGATTTCCCCTTGCGGCATCTGCCTTACCTTTTTTGTTCTTGATATTCGCCCATTTTGAATGTCCGGACATATATTTCAAACTCCTCCCGTCCATTGGCAGCGGTTTTCCTCAAAAACCCTCCGTTTTCTGCCGCGGACAGGGAAATTTTACCACTTTTTCGCTTTCGCGTCAATATATGAGCCGCGCCGGGAGCGTCAAGCCCTGCCGGAAAGGGTTGAAACGAGGCGAGGCGCATCAGCGACGAAACTCCTGAAAGTCGAGGATAATCTTAGAAATCCGTTTTCCCTCGAAAACACACCGACAGTTACGGCAGCGCTGCCCAAAAAGAGCAACAAAGACCGGTTATTGAGTAAAATAGTGTTTCGTCAGAGCCGCGCCGCGTCAATATCTGAAAAACTCGTCCAGATCCACCGTCACCGTCTGCCTGAACAGCTCCTCGTGATCCGTCAGGTGGTACCTGTCGCAGACCACCAGATCGAACTGCACCGTATGGAACTCCCTGAACGCATCCGCCTGCACCCTGTCCCCAAGTTCATCCAGCGCCGGGTACAGCGCCCAAGTGAGCTCCCATACGTTCAAGGCCCCGGCAGGAAATTCGCAAAACAGCGTGGGAGACGTCTGGAGATCCATGTCCGAACCCTCGAAGAGACGGATGCCGTTGACCGTCAGATCCTCTCCCGATATCACAAGGCCGCCGCCTGTCTTGTTGACGAAGAACATATACATCACGGGCGTGACGATATGGTCCCCCGTATAGCTTCTGGAGGCGATCCTGTAAAGGTATAGGGCGAAATAATCGTTGTCCGCCAGCGTTTCCAGCCTGTCTTTCTTAGTGAAGTCGTACACCCTTATATTATCCGGGCCCAGTGGACAAACGGCCACCTGCTTCCGGGCAGTTTCCGTATACTCTCCGTTGCCGGAGCCTACCGAGAAGACCATTTCCATGGAGATCAGCGTGGGATCCGCCATGCCGTTCTCCTTGAGCAGTTCCAGGGATTCGCATTCGGAAATCGTCAGGTACAGGTAGGCTCTCCTGGTGGCCTCATAATAGTTCAGCCGGCGGTCGATCCGCATATAGAGGCCGTTGACCACAAAGTTATTGACGTCAACGTCCAGCATCTTCTGGTTCGTCCTGTTCTCCACGTACACTTTCAGCTGGTAGGCGCCCAGCTTGTCCAGAGAGATGCTCTCGATGGCGGCGTAAATACTGTCGTCGTCAACGATCACCTGCCTCGTGAACGTGATCTCGTTCATCCGCTTGTACGGAGAGTCGATGATCCCGGCGGTGGCGGTGGGCAATTGCGGTGCCGTTGCCGGAGCGGTGGGTTCGGGAGTTTCGGTGGGCGAAGGTTTGCGCGTGCCGGATTCCGTGGGATATTCCGTGGGCGTCAATGTGGGCGACGCCGTTGCCCCCTCCGGCGGAACGCTCTGCCCGTTTTCCCTAAAGGGCACAAGGTCTCCGTTCCTGTACAGCCGTATGCCGTCAGACAATACCAGTTCTCCCTCCGATAAGCCGATGGAGAGCGACTCTTCCCGCGTGGTCCGGTTATAAGATTCAGCGGGAACGTCAGGGAACGTCAGGTAGTCCCTGAGCAGCACTTTCAGGCAGCCGCCCTCGTCCCGGACAAGCGAAAAATACCAGTAGTCGCGGCATATGAAAGTGGACGTGTAAACCAGGTGTCCCTGCCGGAAAACCTCCGCCGAAAAAGGCGAGACGGAAGAGACCGCAAGGGGCCCAAGGCTCAGCATGACGACCTCCCGGGTGCCGTCGCTGTCGATATCCGCCGCGGCTATCATAGAGAGCGCGGGATAGGCGTCGTTCCGGATGACCTTGCCGCCGTATATGTAGCAGAATCTGGTGGAGACGTATTCCCGGTCAACTCCGTCCTGGGCGTCGGAAACGGTATATCTGTGAGGCGCCAGGAAAACCTGTATGCCTGTCTCTTCGAAAAGACCCCGGGGAGTAACGTCCAGGGGCTTGTGATCCCAGTCCGGCAAGGCGGATATGATATCTGCGGCCTCTTCTTCGCTGACGCTGCCGCTGTGCGACGGGGATCGTTCGAAACATACCAGTTCGATCCGGGTCTTTTCGGAATCGCCGGTATTGGCGGAGGCGGTGCCGCGCTGGAATATATACGCGGAATCGGAGTAGATAAACGCGCCGTATTTCTCCTTTTCTACCGTGAATCCCGCGGCTTCCAGCCGTGCGTGATATGCAGCCTCTTCCGCTTTCGTCAGATCGTATTCTTCCTCCCTTAAAAGGAAGTCGCTCCAGCCCGAGGCCTCCTGTTCGGGAAGCATGCTGCTGCCGGAATCTACGCAGTGGTAACTCGGCCACAGGGAGAAGTCGGTGATATTTGGAAGCGCCGCCAGAGGGTCTGCGGTGACGTACGAAGGTATATCGGTCTCGCCCGCCGGTGTAAGGCTGCGGTTCCTGTGCCTGATCACGCTGACGACAGCAATCGTGGCCACCAGTCCTGCGGTGATCAATGCCACGGAGCCGATGACGCCTGCCCTGCTGCCGGAAGAGCCGCTGCGGTTCCGGCCTTTTTTGCGGGTCTCGGAAGGCATTTCCGCCGCTTTCGAAGGCATGGCGGTTTTGTCAGCCGCCGCGGCCACGGCCGCGTTTGCATCC
>DBVV01000032.1 GCA_002308795.1 Mageeibacillus sp. UBA1255
AACAGCAGTGATGCTCTCGGAAACTTTCTCGTGCATAAAGATGAAACGAAAGTCGCTTTTCTCCCCCAGAGTCCCGTAAGTTCGACACAGTACGCGGCAAATATGAATACGTAGTACATAAATATTCCCGGTATGATGCACAGCATAAAACCGAGCACGGTGACAACGTTTACGATGAGCATCGTCAGCCACAGTTTAGGGAAGCTTCTGAATGAAAGTTCGAACAGCAGCGAGAATGAAACCTCCTCGCCTTCGACGGCCAGCCGGTGCGACGGAGAATTATCCGGTACGTGCAGCGTACCCATCTCTACGCCCGTAAGGATCACCGCTCCCGCTTCGGTTATAAGAGAAATCGACGTTAAAAAAGCAGTGATACCGACGTACAGAAGCATCCTTGACGACAGGCTGCCCGCTTCCTGTGCGGCCGCGGCGGAATCGGCTCCCGTGTTCAATATTTCGATCATCGCGTTATACATGCCGTCGAAATCGAAATTCATATTTATTAAAAACACCTGAACGATAGCTATCGGGAGAGTCACGGCGAGCACCAGAAGCAGGAGTTTTACAAAGCCTGCTCTGTAGCACCTCCAGCTGTCGCGCATTACTTCCGCAAACGTGAAAACAGCCGGTTTAGCTGCCGCCTGCCCGTCCGCGCCGTCATGCATTTCCGGATCGCTGCCGTAACTGTTATCGTCGCCCGTTACCTGCCGTTCGTCGTCTTCCATACTACTTCATCCCGCTGATGCGCTTTCTATCTGTCTTACCCGTTCTCTCGTTCTGTTTTCTGGACGAGAAACCTGTCGTTCCCGCTTCCGTCTTTCCGTGCTTTTTCTCCCAGCGCGGCACGGCGATCCGGACGTACAGCCAGACCGCGAAAAATCCGATAAGCGAGAAAAGCAATGCAAACAGATGCCAGAACAGTGTGTAATCGAAAACCGATCCCACAGAGTAGCCGTTGTTAAAATACGTATCGATTATATTCCGGGCGGTTATGCCGGATCCGGTTTTATGAAGATTTATCAGAATGAACACAAACAGCACGACGACGACCGATGCGATCACCGACAGGATCAGGAACGGGAGCTGCTTTTTATTGCGCTCGTTTACGTCAATAAAGTACAGATACATAACGTACACTCCCAGCCCGGACAATATCATGAACGGCCAGCTTATGAGGTTTACGGCGAGGTAAAGCGCAATAAAAGGCGCGCCTCCAAGGACCCCTCCGAGCAATCCGAAGAGGAACGAAACGCCGAAACGCCTGTTTTTTTCTTCCTTGCGCCTTTTTTGTTCCGATTTACCCAGTTCGGTAGGATCTACCATAGAGATTCACCTCATAAAACTACGGAGCCGCACCGTTTACGAGCGCAGCGTGATCTGTTTAAAAGAACGTCAAAGTTCTTCGAAGATGGAATCCAGTTTCGCGTCAATAATTTCAACGGGAACATTTTCAACGAACGACAGCTCGCTCACGAGAGCCCAGTAAACGCCTCTGTAGATCTTATTTTCGCCGGCTGACAACGTCCTCTGCCTCTCCCTGAGCCTCAGATATTTATAGACCTCGACGGTCTCAAGCAGATCTCCTCCGCGAAGCTTATCCATGCTGACTTTGCTTCTTTTGCTCCACGTCTCGCCTTTCAGGTCAACAGGCACGTTGAAATGATCGTACACTTCAGAGAGCCTTTCCGGACTTATAAGAGGTCTGAGCCCTGTTTCAGTCGCCTTATCCGTAGGAATATTGACCTTAAGTCTGTTTCCTGAGAAGGACATGACGTAGTACTCTTTAGTCTCGCCTAGCACTTCGCAGTGAACGATATCCTCCACTATTCCAGCTCCATAAAATGGATAAGCGAGTTTGTCCCCTATTTTAAAACGCATCACGTACTCCATTTCTCAATTGCGGGAACCGTTGGCCCCGGGCTGACAGCGCAGAAAACCGAAATTTTTGCTGTACTAAAAGCCGTAAATATTATATACTATCTAAAGGATTTTTTCAAGGCGAAAATGTCCGGTATGCGCTTCTCTAAAGGCGCGGTATTCGTTTAAGGAGGATTTTTGAAATGAATTATACGCATGATCTGGATGGACTCAGGTCCGTTTTTGAGAAAGTGTTCGGTAAAGGCGGAGAGATCAGGGCTTTCGACGCTCCGGGCAGGGTCAATCTCATCGGTGAGCATATCGACTACTGCGGAGGCCGCGTCTTCCCCGCCGCTCTTACGTTGTCAAACACGGTCCTGTGCAGGAACAACGGCACAAGGACGGTCAGGATGTACGCGACCGACCTGAAGATCATTTCGGAATTCAGCCTGGATGATATCGACAGCGCTAAAAAACTCAAGTGGGGAAACTATCCCGCCGGAGTGGCGAAAGAACTTGACCTCCTCGGGTGCAGACTTCAGGGGATGGATATGCTGCTGGACAGCACTCTACCGTTCGGATCGGGATTGTCCTCATCCGCATCCGTTGAGCTTGCCACGTCGCTTGCGTTTCTGTCGCTTTGCGAGAACAGCGAAGAGATGATGAAAAAGATCGACCGCGT
>DBVV01000040.1:0-218 GCA_002308795.1 Mageeibacillus sp. UBA1255
CCCCGCCGTAAATTTCATCAGCCGCGCTCCGGCAAAGGTCAGGAAGATGCCTACCTGCGCCGCGGCGCCCAGCAGGAAACTGGAGGGGTTGCTGAGCAGGGGTCCGAAGTCGGTCATTGCCCCCACGCCCAGGAATATCAGGCACGGGTATATGCCCAGTTTGACGCCTAAATACAGAAAATCGAACAGGCCGGGCGAGATCGCCGTGCCGTCTTCGG
>DBVV01000040.1:322-598 GCA_002308795.1 Mageeibacillus sp. UBA1255
GCACCAGCAGCAGCGGTTCGAATTTTTTCGCGATGGCGAAATACAGCAGCACGCCGGCAATGCACAGCATGACCAGCGTTTTCCACCCTTCCCCGGTGAAGTCCGAGAAGATCTTATATATGCCTGACTGCAGGAACAGTTCTTTCAGCATTTCCAGAAAGTGAGCCATTGTGCGCCTCCGCTTCCCGAGCGTTCGTTACGTTGTTACGGTTCGCCGTCAATCGCGGCCGATCCGTTTGAATGACAGTATCCGGAACCGCGGGCGGGTGCGTTCGT
>DBVV01000040.1:615-4356 GCA_002308795.1 Mageeibacillus sp. UBA1255
TGGCCGCGGCGGCAATGGCGGCCACGACTTCCTCGTCCTGCCCCGCAGACCGGGTTTCTTCGCTCTTCGCGCCGTCCCGGGGTGTGTCGTCCGGTACGGGGACAATGTTCTTCACCCGCTTTTTGCCGCGCGCGCGTTCCACCGCCCTGACCGCGAAAGACACGCCCGCGATCAGCAGGATCATCAGCGCCAGCACCGCAAACACATATACCAGACCGGTCAATACCACTTCAATATCCGACATTGCACCCTCCGAATGACGGTTTTCGTCACGGTGAAATTGTAGCACGCCGGGGCGCCGGAAGTCAACTGCCGGAAGGCCGGAATCCGGCAGGCGGACAGGGCCGGAAGTCGCTCGTTCATCCGCATTCTCGCTCATTCTTCCGCCTTCTCGCTCATTCTTTCGTATTCTCGCTCATTTTTTGAAGCAGGCTGCATCGATTTCTTAAAAAAAGTGAAACTTGGCGGTTTTTTAAGAAAAAATATGTCTCCGGCGCCGGCTTTTAGTCCCGGAAGGCACGAATTGTGTCTCGGATGAGACAGTTTTAGCAGTTAGCAGCAGCTTTAAAGTAGTTTGAAGGGCCAAAAACGAATCTGCAAGCGCTTCGCCAGGCTAAAACTAGCTGAGAGAAGGAGCCGTTTTCTCAAAAATGAGCGATTTTTCACCTTTTTTAAGAAATCGGCAAAGCAGCGGCCGCAGTTGCGATTGCTGCTGCCTGGCGCACTGCCCGGGATCTGTCGTTCATCCGCATTCTCGCTCATTCAACTGCATTCTCGCTCGTTTTCTTCCCGCAGCGGGCATGCGCAACATCGATTATAGTTAATTACCTCTCCTTGAACCACTTCAAAGCGTTGAAAGCCGTTGTATTTTGCAGCCCGCCGGGCGGAGAAGGCGCTATTTCTAAACAAAAACTGACGTCGCCAGGTAAAAAAATACCCCCTCGCGGACAACGCGCGAAGGGGCATTATATTTAAAAATATATTATGATCATTTCACCACAAACGTGAACCGGCCGCCCGGCGCCGCCTCGCCGTCGGTGTAGAGGTTCAGAATATTGCCCTCGTTCTCACCGATGAGGTTATTGTCGCACCATTTGAAACCGAAATCCAACGATTTTCCGGCTTTTCCGAGCAGTTTGCGGTCAAGCTCCAGCACGAGAACGTTCCCGGAGACCTTGTATTTAGCATTGCCCACCGTCTCCCAGTTCCAGCCGCCGGTGCTGCGCTCAACTCTCATCGTATCAGCCGTCGTGCCTTCGCGTCCGATGATATATTCAAACTCCTCCCAGTCCTTCGATGAAGCTGTAGCCGCGCCCGCGTCGATCAGCAGCCTCATCCAGTTCGGATCGGTGTACGGAGTGATGTCGTCGAGCGTCTCAACGTAGAACCAGATCTTATTTTTATCATATGAAACTTTTGCGCAGGTGAAGTCGTTTCTGGCCGCGTCGCCTGTATAATAGTGGCTGCCGAAGCCTTCGCAATCTCTTTCGAGCGTATTGTGCGCGTAGTGGTTGTAATTAACGATATCCGGATCGTTCCACTGCGTTATCGCGCCGTCAATATCTATCGTGACCTGCTTCGGCTGCACGTCAGGCTCCGACGCACCCTTGAACCTCCTGACGTTGGCAACGAGCTGGTAATAATAGTAATCCTTCAGATCGCCTTTCGACGGCTCGATATCCCTCGAATTTTCGTCGTTGCACTGGTCCGGGAAAGCGTTCTCCACGCCGCACCACTCTTCGTAACGGCCCATTATCCACTCGTTCCAGCCCGTCACGAACACGATCTCGGGATCGACCGAAATCGCGTAGTCCCACTGCTCCTGGAAGTTGCGGCCGTAGAGTTTGGAATGCTCGATCTTATCGTCAACGACGATCTTCCGCCCTCTGTAATTATAGCTGTACGAATACCCCGGCTCAGCCGCATAACTGCGTCCCATATTTTTACCGCTGTTCATCGCGCTGAGCGATTGCGTCTCATAGTTTGCGTTCATTGCGATACCGACCGTTACGTATTCGACCGATCCGTCGTCATTTTTATACAGCGCCTGCGGATAAGCACTGAGCCAGCCCCAGTATTGATCGCTGAGATCATCGCCCCAGTAGGAGGCGACAGGGTGCCGGAACGTGAAAAACTGTGACAGCTCTAGTTCTTCGGCGATGTTCGGGTCAAGCCCCGTGTCCCACGCCATTACGAGCGGCTTTCCTTCCCAGAAGAACCACAGATCCTTATACAGCCCGTCTCTGTATATCGTGTCGTACACCTGCCAGAGCGACGAGCGGGTGTTTTCGCTGTAGCCGAACTGCATCATAAAACCGATCTTCGGCGTATTGACGCCGTCTTCCCGGGCCTGCGACCACACTTTAAGCAGGTTCATATACGCGTCTTTCCACGTCAGATCGCCGTTGGTGCAGTCGAAAAGGACGAAGTCTATCCCCGCGTCCGCGAGGAGCTCCGCGTGCTTTCTTAATACGTAATCATCTTTTTCATAATAATATCCGAAAAGAGGCTCGTTCCAGAAATTCGCGCCGCCGAGCTGGGTCCAGATCGGGTGATTATAGTCGTTCACCGACTCGGGGTATTCTTCGAGGATATTATTTATGTTCCTCGGCCCGACTGTGCCGCCGCTGTTCGCCCAGTGCCAAGTCCAGTAGAAAATACCGACGAGCTTGTCCTTTTTATCTCCGACCTTGCTGGCAGACGGAAGAGTTCTTCCGAGGCCGTCAACGGCGCCCCATTTCGTGGAGTCAACGTTTTTTGTTGCGATCGCTCCTTGCGGGTCGAGCGTCGGTTCGGCGGGCGGGTTCGCGTAAACCAGGTCTTCGTTTGGCGAGATGACCTCAAACGGTTTTGCGGATGTTTCGGCGAACGTTATATGGCCTTCTACGCTCCCGTAGCGGCCTTTTCCGCCCTCATAGTATCTTATTCCCATAGGTGCCGGGAGCCGCCTTATAAGCCTCACAGGGGCCTCTGCAACGAGTTCAAACGAGTATACCAGTTCTCCGGGTCCGGCGGGTGATCCGGTGAGGTCAACATATATTTCGCGGTATTCCGGTTCTTCGTCTTCGGTGATCGTGTACGGTTCGGACAATTTTTCTGCGACCGGTGTTCCTTTCAGCGTTTCGAGTATGTTCTTCTGCCACTTATATATCCTGAGTTTGAGCGTGTACGACCCCGCGCCCGGTCCTTCCGGTTTTGCGAGGATCGATATCCCCGTAACCGCGACCGCGCTCTTGATCTGCAGTTCAACGGTCCCGCCGGGGCTCAGTATGTCTTCTTCGGTGCGTAAATAGTTATCGTACCAGAGGGGATAATCATTTTCCTCCTCGTCTGCGGCTTTGACTTCACGTACTGTCGTGTGCGTAATTCCAAGGCATGCAGCCAGTATGACAGTCGTGAGGAGCATTGACACAGCCGTCAACACCTTCCGGGTTTTTTTCTGTTTATTGTTATTGCAGTCAGGTGTATTCATTTTGAAAGTCCCCTCCGTTATGGTCATGTCGTCAACGGTGATTTTACACGCGCGTGCCGATATTGTCAATTTTGCCTTTTGTCGATTGTGGCCGTATCGAAGAGGTGAAAAGTACGGCCGCAAATCCGCCTTTGGTCATTTGAGGCCGTATCGATGAGGTAGAAAATACGGCCGCAAATCCGCCTTTGGTCAATTGTGGCCGTATCAGAAGGAATTCGCACGGATCAGGTTTCCGTGAAAAATAGGCTCTTTTCCTGTTTCCGTGAAAA
>DBVV01000040.1:4410-4652 GCA_002308795.1 Mageeibacillus sp. UBA1255
CTCATTTTTCTTCGGAGGTTTGTGAGGAGTGGCACACGATTTCGAATTTGGGCAATTTGTGTGCCAAAAATTTCTCGTTTTTTTGGGGGGGATAGGGGAGGCGTGGCACACGATCTTCAATTTGGGCAATTTGTGTGCCAAAATTTTTTCGTTTTTTTTGGGGGATAGAGGAGGAGTGGCACACGATCTCCAATTTAGGCGATTTGTGTGCCAAAAATTTCTCATTTTTTCCTTCTAAAATT
>DBVV01000014.1 GCA_002308795.1 Mageeibacillus sp. UBA1255
TCATTTTACCACTGAAGACAGCGCCGATAGAGGATGTGGAGTTAAGACACCGCGAAAAAATGTTATATTTGTAAATATTTCACGGAAACAGGAAAAGAGCCCTTTTTTCTCCGGAAGAAATAATAATGCAGTAAACGAAAAAACAGCACCGGACGATCGTCGCGGTGCTGCTTTTATTAACTTTTAATGATCAGTTTCAGCCGATCCGGAATCAGAAAGCCCTCTTCTTCATGAAGACAACTGCTGCGCCCATTGCCAGAACAGCGATGACTGCGAACATTGCCACGGTCATATCACCGGTAGCCGGAACTTCTTCGGCAACACCTGCGAACGTGAAGCTGGTGTTCGGAGGAGTAGCGGGACCTGTTGCCTCAAGGCTCTCGTCGATCTTTACAACTACGCCGTTTGCAAGTTTAACGATAGCTACGATCTTGTTCGTGCCTTTAAGCTGGGTAGCGTCGATCTCGATCTGGAAGCGGGAAGCATTTGGGCCGCCTGCGCCTTTAACAGCATCTTCGGTAGCAGCAGCGAAATCGCCGAATACGTTCTTTCCGTTCAGCTGGTAGCCGAAGGACTCGATCTCTTCTTCGAATCCGATCCAGCCGCGAAGAACGATTTTTTTTACGTTTCCGTCAGGATCTTCAACGGTTCTGTTCTTCTGGTCAAGCTTATCAGAAGCATGGCCGTCAGAATTTGGCTCTCCGTCAAAAACGATACCGAAGTTAAGTAAGTCGTCAACATAGAACGAGTCGAACGAAGCGTTCTTGTAGGTATAATCAGCTGCGGGTTCGGTACCGGGCTGAGTCTCGGGTTCGGTACCGGGCTCGGTGGAATCGAGAACTACGAGTTTAATGTGAGTGTCAGGCCAGAAGCTTGCTTCGATACCGTTCTGGAAGCAAAGAGCACCCTGCTCATTTACAGCGGTGAAGCACCAGAAACCGATCGCTTCGGTACCGTCAATGCTGAATTCGGCAAGGTAATCGCCAGCGGGCAGATCTTTATCAAGAGTGTAGACCGCATTGTTATTATCAGCATGATCGGTGACTGAACCGGAAGCCAGAACGTCGCCTGCTACGGTAGCATCATAATCGCCTTCCCATTTATACAGATCAACAACAGCGTCGCTGCCGCTCTCATGGAAGCCCCACGTAGGGCTCTGGATACCGACGACTTCGCGAAGAGCATGTCCCTCGGGAACGCTGACAAGGATAGCGATGGGGCCGCCTGCAAGGTTCTGAGGATCTCTGCCGGAACCGGAGTACATCGTAACGTCAAGGATCTCATCGCCGGCATTGGGAAGTTTACTGAAGTAATTCGACAGACCGGGGGTGGTGAAATCTACATAGAATCCGAAAGGATCGTCAGAATAAGCAAGTCTTACGTTTGAATAAACGTTCTTAGCCGAGGGAAGGACCATATATCCCGCATCGGAAGTTACTTTGAAGCGGATCGTGTACGTGCCCTTGGGAAGAGTTTTACCAAGATCGAAATAGATTCCTTCAGCAGCGTCGCCTTCGGGGTTAACGGTCTGTTTGAACACGGGTGTGCCTTTTACGGTCGTCTCGTAATCGGTGTCGAAGTTGAATACTTCTACGTCATACGTTACCAGCGGCGCGTTCGAACCGTTGCTGTTCCAGTACTGGGGAATACCGAATCCGACAAAGTCAGAAGCGGCATTGAACGTTACAGCATGGAAATTCTTTCTTCCGTCAGTGTTACCTGTCCATAAGCCTACACTTACGCCGCCCTCATACGTGAAAACGCGAGTGGGCTCATCGGCGAAGGAAGGAATGACGAACAGACCTGCAACAAGTGCAAGAGCGATGACGATAGTCAAAAGCTTTTTCATTATTTTTCCTCCTTTTTATGATCATCCGGTTAAAAGTATAGTATACCGGATAATTATTCATACGAATTATACTTAAAGAATACAGTACTGTCAACGCTTAATTTTTCGCCTTTTTACTTTTTTTTATCAATATTATCACAACTGCGGCAATGACCGCCAGTGCGCAGGCGGCGATAACTACAGGAACGACCGGGAACGACTTGCCTGACTTAGAATCTGAATTATTCTTGTCCTGATTGCCGCCGTCACCGGTAGGATCCGGAGCGGACGTGACAACCGGCGCTTCGGTCGCGGCCTGTGCATCCGTCGGAGCTTCGGTCGCCGGGTCGTCCGTAGGAGCAGCCGTGGGTTCATCCGTGGGCTCAGGGCCGAGATCGCCAACAAGCCCGTACGCTGCCTTCATTGCCGGGCAATATTCGAGCTCAAGGCCGTATTCATAGAAAAACCACTGATCCGAAGGCTCGTACTTGCCCTGGTAATAACCTATTGCCCCGGAATTTGACCGGGTGATAACGATCAGGTATGCGTTTCCGTAGCGGAGATTCGAACCGAACTTCAGCGTCAGGTTTGAATTGTCCTTGTGGTCAAGGATCTCGCCGTCGGTGATAACTTTGCCGGCAATGCTCTGCTCGTAATCACCGGCCCATTTGTAAACTTCGTACGTTATGTCAGAGTCGGGGTTCGGATTCGCCCAGGTCGGAGCTTCTGTAAGCGAGACAGAGTAGAGGACCTGTCCGTCGGGAACTACGGGGGTGACGATGCCGAATTCGAATATCGGGTGAGGTACCGCTCCTTCGCGTTTGAAGATCGTTTTCTCGGGCTGGATGTCGATCTCCGCACCCTTGCCCTCGAGGTTCAGGAAATAATCCGTCACACCTTCGGTCTTTTCGCATTCGATAAAGAAAATGAACGGTCCGCGGCTGTCAAATTCGATCTTGTTTTCCGAATATTTCAGTTCGCCGATCGGGAGGACGGAGTAGGGGAATGAACCCTCAACGTCAAGGTCTTTAGCGGTGATCTGAGTGATCCTGAACAGGTATTGTCCGGCGCTCTTCGGCGTATCAAACACGAAATGCGGAAGTTCTTTGCTGTCTCCGTTGAAATAAACGTCTTCGCTGAATGCCGGCGTGCCCGAGAGCGTCTTATTCTCGTCGGTGTCCCACGCAAACAGCTCGAATCTGACGGTACAGTCGGATTTGTTGGCAACGACTCCCGCATACAGTTCAGGCAGACCGATCCCTTTCAGCGGCGCGGCGCAGTTGAAGATCACGTAATCCGTACCCGTACACGTACCGTCGGTGTCAAAAGTATTGAGCCATATTGACGCCGAATAGCCCGCGTTTTCATCGTACGCGCACACCTTCACGATGTTGTCGTCAATACCGGTCTGTGCTGTGTTTTCGGCTTCTGCATATGCAGCCGTGAGACCAAGCGCCGCCATCGCCAACACGATCGCCAGCATAATGCTTAAAAATTTCTTCATATTACCTTCCTCCTTTTATTTTAATTGCAAATTGCCATTTGCCATTTGTCATCATCCGGTTCGCCCATTTGCCATTATTTTATTGTCCTTGGTGATATAGAACGTGCCGCTCGCAGGAACCTTTACTACGAACTTTCCGTCCTTCTGCGTCATCTCCGGAGCCGTAACAGCCTTATTGACCTCGATATCATACTTACGCTCCATGTAGTTGTACTCGGAAACACCCGCGAATTCCATATCTGACGGCAGATTGCTCTCGATCTTCAGACCCTTAACGTCCGGATTGACGCCGATTATGCCGGTCAGGAAGGATAGCGGCACGAGCCCTGATTCCGGGAACTCACCCACGATACTCACCTGATAGAAATTGCCGGGGATCGGGCGAGGGGCCCTTCTCAGAGAGTCGATATGGAACTCGGCCATGATCTTGTTGAAGCGCTCGATCGCTCTGTCGCCGGAGATCAGCGTGCGGCCCATAATATCGTAGAACGAAGTGTAGAAGATCGTTCCGCCGTTCTGCATGCCGTAGCCGTATTCGCCCCAGTGACCGGGCTTGATGTCGTTGAACGAATGGCCGTTGTACCACCAGTAGTGAAGACCGTCTACGACAACGCCGTCCAGAGCTAAAGTGTTCGATCTCGCCGAAACTTTGAAAGTATAAATATCCGCACCTTTTGACGTGTCGCTGTCAATGATCCGTTTTCCGTCCACCCAGTCGTATATCTTCTGCGCCTGCTCTTTCGAGGAAAGCCCGGCGGAGACCGCCATGAAATTCACGAAGGTCAATCCGAAGTCGAGTACGTCGCCGTTGATATTTACGGAAGTGATGTAGCGGCCCTTTGCATCGTCCCAGAAATAATCGTTGAACTTTGCTTTGACTTTCTCCGCGATCGCTGCATAGCGCGCCGCCTCGGTGCTGTTTCCGATAAAGTTCTCTATATCCGCCATCGCCAGCACGGCCTGATAGAACATCACGTTTTCGTACGCTGAATTATAACCGAAGAAGTTCAGGCTGTCCCAGTAGTTGGAAGCCATTCCGTATACGGTGCCGTCGTTGCGCGGATCGTAGATCGTCATCAGCCCGGACTCGCCGTTAAGGTTTACCAGCATATATTCCATCGCTTTGCGCAATTTATCGAGCATGATCTGCTTCTTCGCGTTGGTGCTCTGAAGGAAGCCGTCGGTGTCGTTGCCTGTCAGCAGGAAGTCGCGGGAGGCAATTATGAGCGCGGAATTGTTCGTGTAATGGTTCTGCGCGTCGAGGTGCTGCGGCGCTCCGCTGGTGGCCCAGATAAAGCCGTCGTTATGCGGGTTGCTCTTATATTCACCTGTGTCGACAACGTATTTTCCTTTTGCTTCGTCGTAGTACCAGCCGTCGCCGCCGTATACCGCTTTTTTCAGGGAATCCTCGTGTATTTTAAGCGCTTCGGTGTAACCTGACCAGTTGAGCTTCGCTCCGTTCCAGGCGGTCCATTCGATCGATGCCGTCATCGTGCCGCCCGCGCGGAATTCCCAGGGATTCTGGCCGCCGTTGCCAACCGAGTTGTAGACGCGCGGCTCTGTTTTGGCGGTGCCGAATATTGCCCACATATTGCTCAGATCGGCGTCGTAATATCCGTCGTAAGAAGTGTAGAAAAACGTGCCTTTTTTACCGTAGACGCGCATCTCTTCGACGCTGAAATAATTGCCCGACGTGGAGTAGGAGGGGTAGCATACGCTTTTAATACGGATGCCGTTTGCCGCGATCTGGCGGAGGGGGAGAGAAAGCGTTGCCCCCATCGGATCGGGGAAGTTCATTACGCATGAGTAGTAGCCTTCCGAGTTCGGAAGAACGTAGTAGTAGCGGGGCATCATGTACCAGACAAACCCGCCGTCGGTCGTGTACTCTATGCTGATGTCCGAAGGGAATATTTCTGAGTCGGCCGGAAATTTTATCTCGATCGAGTCGAGCGTGTAGTACCCGTCGAACAGGTAACCGACGAATTCCTGCGTTTCGGGCGAGTCGGACAACGCACTTTTCCACTTCGTTGTGTTATCGCCGTCGGCAATATTAGAGCTGTCGTATTCTTCTCCCGCGGAGCTTGATTCTATCGGCGTGACTGTGGTGATCATTTCGGGGCGGTAATCGTCTCCCGAAACTTTTACTGTCTTTACGTCTGTCCATCCGTTGATCGTACCGGCTTTCAGGTTCATAGCGCAGGCTTTTACCTGATATTCTCCTGCTTTTTTATATACGTGCGGGACCTCGGCGGTGGGGAGGTAGTTTTTTTCTGCCGCGTACGGTCCGTCGTAGCTCCATGTGCCGTCGCCCCAGTCTATGACGTAATAGTTGAAGTCTTCCGTCGCTTTTTCCATCTTGATCTGGGCAATGACTTCTCCTCCGGTTTTTCCGCCGTTGGCGTGCGGGATGAAGAGACTTACGTTTTCACCCTGCCGCTGAAGGTTGCGGGTCAATTCATACTGTATCTCGTTCACGATTTGTACCTCCGGTGCCTTTTCAAAATCCGGTTCTTCCGGCGTAGCCTGTCCCGGCTTGTCTCCGCCAGGTGTGCAGCCGGCATAGCTGATCAAAAGAAATATACAAAGGATCCATATCGCAATTCTTTTTTTCATGTCTTGTGAACTCCTTTTTTCCGTGATCGTGTTCTTTAGCAGGATTATTATACGACGGATTCGGGAAAAAGGCAAAAGGTTTTGACGCGAAAGGTTTTGATCACGCCTTTGCACTGGCTGCACTGGCTGTTCCTTCTATTGCTCATTTTTCTTGGGAGGCTCGGGAGGAGTGGCACACGATCTTCGATTCTGGCGATTAGTGTGCCACGGATTTTTCATTTTTCTTCGGAGATTGAAGAGAATTGGCACACGATCTTCAATTCGAGCAATTTGTGTGCCACGAATTTCTCGTTTTTTTTCGGAGACTGAAGAGAAATGGCACACGTTCTTCAATTCAGGCGATTCGTGTGCCACTAAGTTTTCATTTTTTCTTTTGGAGACGGCGCCTGGCTGGCACACAAATCCCGTATTAATCAATTTGTGTGCCAAGATCGACCTTCACCCGACCAAGAGACAGCGCCGGGCTGGCACACAAATCCCGTATTAATCAATTTGTGTGCCAAGATCGACCTTCACCCGATCAAGAGACAGCGCCGGGCTGGCACACAAACCCCGAAAAAACCAATTTGTGTGCCAAAGTTGTTCGCTTACAGACCAAGAGACAGCGCCGGAAACCGAGAGCGTATTTCGGTCCTTAGTTAAGCCAGCGGTACGGAGAATGAGTAGCTGCCGGACAACAATCTGAACTCAACGGCTCCGTTTTCGGCATTGACGAACGAAACCCCTTCGGCATCGGCTGCCGGTATGCCGGACTCTGTAATTGCCGACGGATCTCCGTGGCACTCCAGTCTGAGCGTTGCCGACGAGTTCACCGGAACTGAGACCGTATACGTAACAGTCCCGTTTTCTATCGACCAGTTCGAAACTATCGCACCGTAGCTGCTGACGTAAGTCGTTTCGGCGTATCCGAGCCTTTCGGAAATATGCGGCGCTATTACAAATTTACCGTATCCGGCTTCCGCGCCCGGAGAGATCCCGCCGATACCGCTGTAAAACCATTCACCAACGCTGCCTAAAGCATAATGGTTGAACGAATTCATCGAAATATCCGCGAACCCGTGTTGTTCCGTCCACGAATTCCATCTCTCCCATATGGTGGTAGCGCCGTTGTTGACACTGTAGAGCCAGGAAGGGTATGACTCCTGCAGCAGCAGTTCATACGCAACGTCCGCATAGCCGTATTCAGTTAGTACCGGCAGAAGCATACTGATCCCCATAAATCCGGTAGTAAGATGCGTATCTTTATTCCGGATAGCCTCCACAAGGTACCCGGCCGCGTTTTCTTCCAATTCTTCCGGAATAAGGCCCATGAAAAGCGACAGGACGTATCCGGTCTGAGTTTCGCGTTCGTATCCCGCCGGTTCCGAACCTGCGCCGTATACTCTGCCGTCATCAGTTACGAATTTGTTAATAAAAACTTCTCTGATCCTGTTATATAGTTCGCGGTAACGGGCGGCATCTGCATCCTTTCCTAAAGCAGCTGCCATCTCGCTCATAAGTTTCGCGTCGTAGGCGTAATATGCGGTGCCTATCAGATCGTACGCCGTAACGGAGCCAACGTTCAGATGATCGCCGTAGCGCAATGCACTGCGGACGTATTTGGAAGCGCCGGCTTTGCCGGAACCGTATTTTGAATCGAGGAAAGACATAAATCTTTCCATATTGTCCCAAAACTCCTCCGCCGCCGAAATATCGCCGAACTGGCGGTAGCAAACGTACGGAATTATGATACCTGTATCCGCCCAGCCTGCCGCAGCTTCGCCTCTCAGGATCGCCCTTGGAGCGATATCAGTATATTCTCCGGTCTTTTCCTGGGCATTCTGAAGGTCGAAGTTGAACTTCTTAAGGAATTCAAGGCTGTTGCTGTTGTAGGCCGAAGTCAGTGCGAATACGTTTATGTCTCCTGTCCAGCCAAGCCGCTCGTCCCTCTGGGGGCAGCCCATCGGAATGGAGAGGAAATTATCGATCTGGCTCCAGAATATGTTTTCGTACAGTTTGTTGACCTTCGCATCCGACGTCTTGAAACTGCCAGTTCTCTCCACGTCCGCGCTCAGCACCTCTCCCGTCACGTTCTCAGGCTTTAATTCTCCTTCATATCCTTCTATTTCCACGTATCTGAATCCGCGGAACGTAAACGACGGACGCCAGCTTTCGCTCTCGGCGCCCTTGAACGTGTAATAATCGGTCGCTTTTGCAGTTCTTAAATTATCGCGGTACACCGTGCCGTCGCGGTTCAGCATTTCGCCGAATCGCATGATGATGCGATTGCCTGCGGTGCCGGTCACGTTTTTAAGATATATCCAGCCTGTGATCTCCTGGCCGAGGTCAACTATATAATTGCCGTTTTTGTGTTTTGTTACGCTCACGGCCGGTACGGTGTCAATGATTTTCGCGGTTTCTCCGGCTTGTTTAACTATGTTTCCGCGATAAGCACGGGAGCCTGTACTGACTTTATTCCAGACCGTATCGTTAAAGCCGTTTTCGTTCCAGCTTCCGAATTCCAGTCTCGCGTCATATATTTCGCCGTTCTCCAGGTCGCTGTAGCGGATCGGTCCGTTTCTTGAACACTTCCAGCTGCCGTCAGACACTACAGTCTTTTTACCGTCTGCAAATTCCAGGACAAGTTTGACGATCAGATAATTGTCCTCACCGTACACTTTCGAACCGAACGTAGACAGCTTTCCGTTATACCATCCGGTCCCGAGTATTGCCCCTATTGTGTTTCCGCCGTCCGTTATCATATCCGTCACGTTGAAAGTCTGGTAAAACAGATTTCCCGGATCCAGCCGGCCGTTATTGATCAGATAGTAGTCCGTCCAGCCCGGATCGAGACAGTCTTCTCCCACTTTTCGCCCGTTCAGGTACAGTTCATACACTCCCAGTGCGGTGGCTGATAATACCGCGCGGACCGGCTTCTCCGATTCGAACTCTTTTCGGAACCAGGCGACGTCGCTACGGTCGGATGTTTTTGAATAAAACGAAAGCTGATTGCCGCGAACGATATAAACGCCGTCCTTAACTCTTCCGCAATTGAATGCCAGCTCCGTTTCATCGCCTGACGAAAAGTCCTCGCTCTGGATCACCGCCCCTGTTATGCTGTCTGTCAAGGTCAAATAATCATAGTGGGTGACCTGATTGTCATCCGCGGATTGAACGTTTCTTATGCCGAGCGAGCCGGACGGCAGCGGGGAGCTGTCGGTCAACGTGTTAATAAGTTTGCCGTCAATATACGTGCGGAATTCGCGCTTCGCCACTTCGACCTTCATCACGTGCCAGCCTGTGAACCCTTCGCCTTCGCTCATATATTGTGAGACGTCAACTTCCGTCATGACGCTTATGCTGCCGTTCTGCCATTTATGCGGACGGAATATTATTTTGCCTTGTTTTACAACTGAGTTAAGCTGCCAAAGGTAAAAATTATTGGAATCTGTTGCCGAGAAAACAAGCCCGGATGAATTTGACACGATCTTGAATCTTGATTCAACCGTATATGAATCTGTTCCGCTGTTGTCCGGATCTGCGCTTATCCACTCTGCGCCTTCAAAAGGCTTTCCGGGATCTAATTCGGTATTGAATCTGCCTGTTTCTGAATAATGATTTACCCCCAGTTCGTCGGTGACGATCACTTTCCAGACGTACTGATGCTCATGATCAAGCGGAGCGCCGGTATATGCTGCTTTTTGAGCGTCAGACTTAATACTGCCCGAATCCCAGACTGTTTTTTTACCGTCTGCTGTCAAGTCTTCTTCTTTTTCCGCGATCAATATCCTGTATTCCGACTGCCTCGCTCCGCGCCTGTCGCTTTCCGCGCGCCAAGAGAAAGTCGGGACGATTCCTGAATACATGTTATCGACGTATCCGTCGGTTTTGAGGCCGGTGACAAAATAATCGTGGTCCGGACCGTTTGGCTGATCGTTATCCGCAGGGTCGTCAACGTCGTTGTCGTCGTTCTTTTTATCATCGGGCGTTTTTGTGCAGGAGCAGATCGAAAACGTCATTGACATCAGAAATACCCCAAGAAGAATTATGCTGAGCATTCTTTTAACAGTCTTCATAAATACTCTCCTTTTTGTCTCGGACCGGTTCTGTTTTGCGCTTATGTTACCGGATTTTTCTCAAAAACGCAGGTTTAGGATGTTTCAGGCACGCTTATGCCTGTTATTATGGTTTCAATTGGCGGAATTATACTACTGAACGGACGTTGAAGTCAATCGCGGGCGAATCAAAGAGGCGGGCCGCACGGCCGAAATCTCGCCTTTGCCCAATTTCGGCCGTATCAAAGAGGAAGAACGCACGGCCGAAATCCCGCCTTTGCCCAA
>DBVV01000060.1:0-3938 GCA_002308795.1 Mageeibacillus sp. UBA1255
TGTTACGATTTTGGGAGTAGAGCCCTACAAGTATTTGTACTTCCTGCAAAAATATGTTATACTAAAATGCGATGCCGTAGCCGCCTCAGGATCCGGGGCGGAAGCGATCAGGCAGACGTCCCGTATCAAACGAGGAGGAAAACATTTTGGGAAAGAGTATTGACGACTATCCTGAAATTGAAAATACAGAAGCCGAACTGACGGAAAAAACGGAAGCGGAAACGGAAAAGGATGCTCCGGAAACGGAAAGCACGGAAGTTTCCGGGGCTGTTTCCGACATGGAAGAAACAGAAGCAGCCGTGGAGGAAAACACCGCCGAAGACGGAACGGTTTTCGTTGACGAGACCGGAACAGACGGAGCGGCAGAAGAAGACGAGGACGACGACGTTGTTATTGCCCCCGCCAGACCCGTGTCTGCCCGGTTTGAACCGGGAAGCGTCATAGAAGACGAGGTAGACAGCGTTTTCGACGGCGTGGACGAGATCGACAGCGCTTCTGCGGACAATGATGACGGGGATGAAATTAATATCGAAGCGGTAGGCGCACCCGTAGGAAAACCCGCAAACAGGCAGAAAACGGGCGGAAAACCGGGTCAGAGGAAAAATCAGGACCGCAAAAAAGATAAAAAGAATAAGAAAAATAAAGATAAAAAGAGCGAAGAAAAGGGCAGAGCGGAAGAGGCCGAAAGAAGGAGCTCGAACTCCGAACCGGCTGGCGGACACGCTGTCACCACGTCGCGGGGCGTTGTCTTCGTCGAAAGCTACAGCGACGACGACTATGAGATCCGGTCGGGCGTAAAAAGCAGAGTCGCGAAAATAATCCTGTCGCTGTTCATAATTGCCGCCGTCGTATTCGCAGCAATAATGTTCGTAGATTATTGCCGCCGGATCGTAGACGGAGACAGAGTCTACAACGGAATATCCCTGAACGGAAAAAGCGTTGCCGGAATGACACGCGACGAACTGGACGAATATATTAAAAAAACGTACAGCACACCGGTCTCAGCATCTACCATCACGGTAAAAGCGGACAACGACACCGTGGTCTATCCCCTGGATGCGATCATAAGGCTGCCGGACACCAAGAAGCTTGCCGACGACATTTACGGGTACGCGAGGACCGGTAATCTGATAAGCCGCGCATTTACCGTAATTAAGCTAAGAGAAGCAGGCCAGGATTTCAAACTGAACTATTCGGTAAATTCAAAAACGATCGACGATATCACCGGATATATGGGTTCGATAAATACGCCGAAAGTTGATCCGACGTACACCATAGAAGAAGAACAGGTCGTTTTCACGTACGGCAGCACCGGTCTCGAGCTCAGCACCGAGGACGTGCATAAAAGCCTTACTGAATATACCGATAATCTTCTGAAATCTCTCACCGAAGGAACAGCTTCAGGCAGTGTCAGCGGAACGGTGAACCTCGTGCCGCGCGTGCTTGACTTCAAAAAACTGCTGAAGGTAAACGTAGTAAACGACCTTCCGGAAAAAGCCGTTGCCCCCAAGATCGAGCGCAAATCCGCTACCGAAGTGTGGGTCTCCGAAGGAAAGGAAGGCGCCGAATATGACGCAGAACTGCTCGACCAGATAATTGACCGCATAAACTCAGGCGAACCGGCAGGAGACGGAACGGAAGTACTCCCGCTGGCCCGCGAGAGGTCGATCCTTACAAAGGAGCTTTACGAGTCGGTCATGTTCCGCGACAACCTCGGAACGGGCAGGAACAAAGTCGAGGTCGACGATGATCCCGAGAAAGCAAGATTCGTTGAAAACAGAGAAAAGAATATTAAGATCGCCATCGAGAAGCTGAACGGGCTCGTGATCATGCCCGGTGAAGTATTCAGTTTCATGGATTCGATCAAAGCATACGATTCCAAAACGGGTTACCAGCATGCCTACGAGTATTACCTCGGAATGGATGACCCGGTCGAAGGCGGAGGAATTGCCCAGGTGAGCACCGCGCTGTATAACGCCGCATATCTTGCCGAGGCGGAAATGGTATACAGGACCAAATATACGTATGCTCCGCTGTTCGGTCTTATGGGCTTCGACGCGTACACGTCTATTAAGAGCCGTACCGATCTGCGTATAAAGAACAATGATACGATGCCGTGGAAGATCGAGGCGTCGTATGATTCCGGAACAGTACGTGTGGCGATACTCGGAACGGTGTACAGGGACACGGATTTCCTTGACGAAGAAGGGAAGCCTGTTGACCCGACGGTGCTGCCTGCAAACATCACTATCGTTAAAGAGCGGCCGGGTAAAGAGCTGTCGGTGCAGATCGCGCGCCGGAATCCGTACGTAACCCATGAATTCAGCGACCATACGCTGGAACAGGGCAAGAAACGTGTTGAGCGCACAGGTGTCCCCGGATATACGCTTAATCTGTATCTGATCGTGACGACCGGCGGCAAGGAGGATAAGCAGTTCATCGGCGTGGATTCGTATGAGGCGCGTGAAGAGTACGTGATGGTGGGGACAATGGTGGTCACGCCTACTCCTACGGAGGTCCCGACTGAGATCCCGACCGAGATACCTACCGAGATCCCGACTGAGATCCCGACGGATATTCCCGATGATCCTACTCCTACGGACGTTCCCGACGATCCGACGCCTACCGACGTGCCTGACGATCCTACGCCTACGCCCACACCCGAAGAGCCTACGGAGCCCGCTCCTACCGAAGGACCTGCGACCGAACCGCAGCCTACCGACGACGGCGAATTTGGACCGCTGATCACGCCTGAAGGCTGAGAGCAGAAGGCTGTTTTAAAGGTATAAATTAGCATTTATTATCATGGAAACTCCCGTAAAAAAGGACCAGATAATCGAGATCTGCCCTGATTCCGTGAATGAAGCCGGTGACGGTGTGGCGCGGATACAGGGCGGATTTGTCGTTTTCTGCAAAGATCTGCTGCCCGGAGAACGCGGCAGAGCGAAGGTGATAAAAGTCAGCGCAAACTATGCGGTGGCGCGCGTTACCGGCCGCGAGAACGATTCGGAGTTGAGGCGTGAAGTGACCTGCCCGTACTATTTGAAGGGCTGCGGTGGCTGCGCGTATCTGCACGTGACGGAAGAGGGTCAATTATCTTTTGCCACGCAGCGTGTGGCGGATTGTATCGAACGAATCGGCGGATTCCGGGCGGACAACGGATCTTCTGATGCCAGCGTATTCCGGGCGGACAACGTAGCTGCCGAGCGCGGCGGAACGGCTCCGGCGCGTTATCCCGGCGTGCTTCCGTGCGTTTCTCCCGCGGACAATCATTTCCGAAACAAGACCGCATATCCTTTTTTCGAAATTGACGGCCGCATACGCACCGGCTTCTACGCCCGCGCCTCGCACAGACCCGTTCCTTTTGACCGGGGCGTTCCTTGTCCGCACGAAAACCCTCTCGCCGCCTTAATACGGGAAAAGATCGAAGCATTCGCTTCCGAACGCGGTATCGTTGCGTACGACGAAACGACCGGGAGAGGGATCCTCAGGCACCTGACTGTGCGCGTCAGCGACCGCACGGGGCTCGCAATGGCGTTCATTACGGCTAACACCCGCAAACTGCCTTTCGAATCCGAACTGACGGCCGCGATTTCAGGTGCGATCCCGGAGCTTGCGTCATTATGGCTGTGCTCCTCGTCCGGCGGTGGCAATGCCGTTCTGGGCGGTCCATTGCGTCTTCTGTTCGGCCGGACCGAGCTCGAGTGTGTGCTTGGGACAACGCGTTTTCTGATCTCTCCCGATTCTTTTTTTCAGGTCAGTACCGCCGGAGCCGAGCTGCTTTACGACACTGTTTACCAGTCTGCTGGCCTGCTGCCCGGAGAGCAGGTGCTTGATCTTTATTGCGGCGCCGGAACGATCGGCCTGTATCTGATCGACCGCTTCCGCAAGGACCATCCTTCCGCAGCGCTCCCGAAACTGACAGGTGTCGAGATCGT
>DBVV01000060.1:4031-4165 GCA_002308795.1 Mageeibacillus sp. UBA1255
CCCGGCATCGTCATTATCGATCCGCCGCGGAAGGGCACAGACGAAGTGCTTATCGCGTCGCTTCGGTCGCTTTCACCTTCGCGCATCATATACGTGTCGTGCAATCCCGCGACGCTTGCCCGCGACCTGAGATC
>DBVV01000129.1 GCA_002308795.1 Mageeibacillus sp. UBA1255
GGTGGAATTTAGTTTTGCAAGTGAGGAAAGAAGAAAAAATGATCCGGATGCCGCCCCGGTGCAAATTAGTTGTTGATTAAACGAAAAAAGTATGTTACAATATAAAAACCAAATTTTTCCTTTAAGGAAGGAGTAAAATATGAAAAAAATTCTTGTTTTCCTGTTAGCCGCTGTGATGGTGTTGTCCCTTGTCGGAACACTCAACTTTGCTTCTCCTTTGAAGGCCGCGGCTGAATCGACTAATCTTGCCCTCAATAAACCGGTTACTGAAGAGCTTGAAGACGGAACCACCGCTATGGGCGATCCCTACTGGGGCATTGCCACCCTTACCGACGGCAGCAGATTCGATACTACCGCGTATGATGGTGCAAATCAGCCTGTTGACAATCGTTACGGCTGGTACGTCGTAAAAGCCGGTGAGGATCCGATCAATGCCAGCGCCATCATCGACCTGCAGGCCGCTTACGATGTCTGCCGCATCAAGCTCTACACAGAGTATCATTTCCTCGGATCGAAATTCCCCAACACCTACGACGTTTATCTTTCGGCTGACGGTTCGAACTGGACCAAGGTCATAAGCGTAGCAGGAAGATCCGACTTCCTGACTCACGCGCTTGAATATGAGTTCGATAAGGTCAATGCAAGATACGTTAAATTTACGATCGTTAAAGGCAACGACATCGTTGCTGACACGGATGACGGCGGCTTCGTGCAGTATGCAGGCCTCGGCGAGATCGAAGTGTACGATACCTACACCAGCGGAAATATTGCCGCCAACAAGACCGCTGCCGAAACTGTTGACCCCGCGGTCACTACGTGGACGCTCGGCACCAGCGGGCAGTGGGACGATCACGCCCTTGCGGGCACCAGCGTGCCTTACTCGTTTGGCCCCTATAACATGACCGGCTGGATCGCGGTAGCCCTGACTGAAGATGCTCCGATCAGGATCGATGTAGACCTTCACGGAAAGTACAAGATCAATAAGATCAATCTCGTTCCGATGCCCTGGACCCATGACGCCAGCGCCCCCAACGGCTGGTTCTTCCCCAATACGTATGAAGTTCTGATCTCCACAGACGGCACCAACTGGACCTCCGTTTACAAGGGAGAAAATGAGAGCGCCATCAATGTTACACCTTCCACCCGCACTATTGAATTCTCTGAATCAGAAGCCAGCTACGTAAGGCTTGTTGTTACCAAAGGGACCGATACCCTGGGCGGTCAGTACTGGACCGGACTTGGCGGAATCGAAGTGTACGGCGCTTACGCGGTTCCCGCTCCCGAAGAGACTCAGCCCGCGACTGAACCCGCAGGCGGCATCCGCGATTTCAGCACCGCAGATAAAGGCGACCTTATGTCCTACGACCAGATCCTCGTTAACGGCGCCGAGATTGCGAACGGCAATGATGCGGTTATAGCGGCGAAGGCTCTCGTTGACGGCTCCGACGGCAGCATTAAGACTGTTGCAATGCACGGCTGGTTCGGAAACAAAAATGCCAAGATCGATTCCTTCGGTTATATGATCGACGACAAAGCTCCTGTTTTCGGCGACTTCAAAGTTGACGCAGAGCAGGAAGTTATCAACGCAGGCGGCGAATACAGATATACTATCACTGTCGACGTTTCCGGCATTACCGACGGCAAGACTCACAAGATCCAGGCTGTTGTCAAACTCGAGAACGGCGATATCGTTAAGATGAACAGAAATGCTGACGGCAAGGATCGTGACGCTTACGTGAACTACAAAGCTCAGCTGATCCAGGAAGAGACTCAGCCCGCTACCGGCGATGTGACCGTGGCAATGTTCGCAGTCATCGCTGTGCTGGCTATGGGTGCAGCAGTGGTTTTCGCAAAGAAAAAGGCGTTCTGAGCTTCTGATAGCGAATAAGAGCACAGATTGAAAAAGGGCTGTAAATAACCTGCAGCCAGCCATAAAGAAAAAGAGCTTGAATTTACCGGCAGACGGTACATTTAAGCTCTTTTTTGTGATATAATCGTATGGTAAAAATCATTGAGAGGTAAGTTATGAGAAAAGTGTTTAATATTGTCGATTACGGAGCAGTACCCGGAGCACCCGGCCTGCAGACCGAGGCCATCCAGCGGGCTCTTGACGCCTGCGGAGCTGATCCCGAAGGCGGTACCGTGCTCATTCCGGACGGCGTTTTCCGGACCGGCGGGCTGCTCATGCATTCAGATACGGAGGTGCATCTCTCAGGAGGCGCGAAACTTATCGGAAGCGACGAACGGGAAGATTATCCGGTATTCCCCGTGCCCGAAGGCGTGGAGATGCGCACCGACATGGAGATGATCACGCATTACTATAACGATAAACCGTGGGCAACGTACCGCCGGGCGATATTGTCCGCATACGGCGAGCGGAACATTTCCGTTACCGGCGAGCCGGGCGCGGTGATCAACGGCTCGGACTGCTTTGACCCGGATGGCGAAGAGGGTTTTCGCGGCCCGCACGGCCTGTTCTTCAGCGACTGCGACAATATTGTCCTCACTGGCTACACGGCGGAGCGCTGTGGAAATTTCATGCATCAGATCGACAACAGCCGCAATATTCTTATGCGCGGTGTGACGTCTTTAGCTGGCCACGACGGCGTACACCTTCACTGCTGCGTTGACACACTGATCGAAGACTGCCGCTTCATCACCGGCGACGATTGCATTGCCGGCATCAACATCCGCCGCCTGACCGTGCGTAATTGCGAGCTCAACACTTCCTGCGACGCCTTCCGCATCGGCGGCACGGACATTCTTGTCGAAAATTGCCACATCTACGGCCCCGGCGTCTATCCCCATCGCATGACTGTAGTCCGCAGCCGCGACAATATCCTTCCGGATTCTGAGGGACGCCATAATCTCCTCACGATCGTCGAGTATTTCTCGAGCGAGACGTATCCTTCTCCCGTGCCCGCCGACCGCATCACGTTCCGGAACTGTCAGATCGACAATCCCGACCGTTTTATGCATTACGAATACGGATCTCACACGCTCCAGACCGGCACCGCGCTCGTCGGACTTGCGCTGGAGGACGTCAAAATCACCGGCATCCTTTATCCTTCTATTGTCCGCGCCAAACCTGACGAACCCTTTACCGTCACGCTCCACAACGTCTCTTCGACCGGTCCGGACGGCAATGTTGTCCCGCTCTTTGACAGGGAGGATGAGAATACGCATATCGTCAAGCTTTGATCCCGGCGCCTGGGTGGTATACCTGGCTTAGGGCTCATCAGCGGCGCGTTGACAATGGCTTCGGACGTCTGAGGCAAGTCGATGGACAGTTCAGGCCTTTTTGCGTTTGACGCCTCCGAAAAGGCTTTTGATAAACTGTATCAAAAGCCTTTTAAGAGGCATATCTTTTTTTTCTCATAATACAGCTTCCCTTCAGAATAATAGCCTTTCAAAAAAACAGAAATTCGAGGTAATACGGGTATTGACAAATTATTAGAGGGTTGATATACTACTGTAGTGTAAGCGCTTACACCAGATTGTAGCGCAAGAAAAAATAAAAGAGGTAATAAAAATGAAAAAGGTTTTACTTATCGCCATTATTGTATGTTTATTACTTACAATGGCAGCATTTCCCGTAAGTGCTGAGGAAGACAGCGTGTTTCTTAGCGATCTGACTCCTGTCTCTACAGTTACAAGAAACGCTAATTGGCCATGGACAATGGATCTATGTTCATATTATAACGTTCCTATTTCTGTAGGAGGCACAGAATATGAAAAAGGTCTTTCTGCACACGCCAGTGATGATGGCAAACCAATAACGGAAATCGTATTTGATATTAGTTCCTTTAATTACGATACTTTTTCAGCTATTTTTGGAAAAGATTTCGGCAGCAAGGGCACTACTAACCAAACAATGGTTGCATATGCAGTTTTAGTTGATGATGTTATAAAGGCAGAGGGTACCGTTGCCGGTCTTGAAGTAGCCGAAATTATAGTTGATATAACGGGCGCAAATAAGATCGCTCTGCAGATTTTAACAGCGGGTGATGGAGCCAGTGATGACTGTGGATCATTCGCAAATGCAAAACTTTATAGTGAGAAAGTTGAAACAACAGAGGCCGCAACAGAGGTAGCAACGGAGGCAACAACTGAAGCGACACCGGAAGCAACGCAAGAGGCTACAACTGAAGCGACACCGGAGGTAACGCCTGAGGTAACTCCGGAAACGACTCCTGAAGAAAATGTTCCTCAAACAGGGGACAATTATACAGGAATGATTATATTTACAGTGTTAGTTTTAGCGTCCATAACTTTTATGGCTGTCTTCGCAAAAAAGCGCAGCAGTTCTAAAAATTAACAAGGCGATGACCAGGGCGGAAGAAAAGCACTGCTTTTTTGCGACAATCTCGAAGTTCAATACGCGTAGTTTTACAGCAATTGGCGTGTGGAACGAATTGATAAGAACGAAGCGCTTTTCTTCCATCTTACTCGCTGGAATACAATTCGATGAACACCTGAATAACGACGTTAAACAAAATAATGCTCTCAAGTATTGGATACGGATTGATTGAAACTATTTGTGAATCGCCGGAATAATAATCTCCCAATAAGTAAACTATAAGGTGTTACAAAATGTACCTTTTACGCCTCAATAATCGCAGGTGATCGGTAATGAATAAAAGCCATGTTAAAATGCAATATGTTGTTATTTTAGTATTGATCGGAGGTGCCCTCTTGTTAATTTCGTGTTCATCAAAAAATAAACCAAAAGACGAGGTTTTACCAGGGGTTCCGTCAGTGATGCAGTATGACGATTATTATTCATGCTCAAATGCTAAAGAAGTATTATCTGCAGATGAAAAAATTATTGAAGTCGCGTCGGACAAGACTCTCCACGTGGTTGGCACAGGTAGTACTGTAGTAACTATAGATGGAATTGAATATAATGTGACTACACAAAAAGCAAAGCTTGCTGTAATTCTGTGCATCGGTCAATCCAATATGACTGTGATTTCTACCGGTAATGAAAAACTTGCTGTCAAACCTCCTTTGGGCACAGCTTACTGGAACACTATGGAAGACAGAGCCAGTCTGAGCAGTATAGGAGTAAAAGGTTTATTTGGTGCCTTTTCAGATACATTTTATAAAACCTCAGGAGAGAAATGCCTGATGATCCAGGCCGCTATGGGAGGTACCTCAATAGGTCAGTGGCAAACAAATAGCGATTATTTGGGGCAGGCAATCAATGCATACAATAACAGTGTGAGCCAGCTAAAGAATTATACAGATTATTATGAAATCACACGTACTGGATACATTTGGCTTCAAGGAGAAACTGATTGTAAAAACGGCATGTCCGCAACACAATATTTTAAATCGTTTTTCAAAATGCATGAAAAACTTAATAACGATTGTACTAAGGTAATTACAAACAGTGAGAAGGCTTTTTCTTTCGCCGGAATTCTGAGTGTGCGTTCGTGGTCAGGCCGAAATAAATATGAACGACCGCTGAACATTGTTTTCACGGGTCCAAGAAGCGCGCAGTACGCCATAGGGAATTCTGATTCAATAAAAGTTGACAATAAAGATTATGATACTTCTGACATTTATTTAATAACAAATATAACAGAGAATTGGTATAGTGATGAGAGTGTAGCCTCCTGGTTCGCATCGGACAAACTATATTATAAACAAGATGCAGGTGTGGTGAAAATGGTGGCAAATCTGGAAACTGACTTAGATGCACTCATGCCGCCTGATATTTCAAGCGCGTCGAATACTACATATCCGGATCAGCATTATCTACAAAAAGGATATAATGAAATGGGCGCGGATGCCGGTAAAAATCTTGCCAATATTTTAAAATCAAAACAGGGAACGCAGACAGAAAGTATAGAATACAGCGTTGTATTACGAGATTTTAACGGTATAGTTTCGTATAAAAACGGAGATGAAGCGGTAATAACAAGAACTACCGCTACTTTGGTTCCATGCGTTACCAACTTAAGTGCAACAAACTATTCATTGACATATGAATTTACCAGTGAAGCTTGTCCCAATGCTTATGTAGATGAATTTGGACAGATCATAGGGCTTCTAAATGATACATCAGGGGATTATAAAGTGTTTCTGAATAACGGGGAAGAGCCTGTTCTTACGGTAAAGGTAATAATGTCTGATCCTAATATTATTACGCCTGTCTTTTCATGGGTAGAGGGTTCTAACGTATATCTCAGCGATTTAATAGGAAGCAAGGAATGTTTGTCGTGGAAGGTTAATATGGCAGACTCTTCTATGGCAAATCCGCCTCGCAGACCGGGTAAAAATAAAAATTATAACGCATCAAAATTATCAGTTGCCGATATAGTATATGAAAAGGGAATAGGCCTTCATCCTCAGGCTACTGCAGACAGCGAGATTGAATTCGATATAAGTAAATACGGGTGTGACAAATTTTATGCTATTGTCGGATCACCTGGCCTTACAGATTTTGGCAACGGAGTTATATGCAGCGTATACGTTGATTACGGCGAAGGAAAATATATATTGCTAGAAAAGAGTGGCGTATTAGCCGGAGAAATTGTACACGTTTTTGATTTGAATATTGACGGAGCAGAAAAAATAAAACTGATTGTCAACAGCAACGGAAATATGAATTCTGATTCGACTACATGGGCATATTCAGTTATATATAAAGAAAAAAATAATAAAGGAGAGCAAAAATGAAAAAAGCAACACTTTGTACCATTTTGGCAGTATGCGTACTGTGTGTATTATCCTTTGTCGGATGTACTGACAGTACAAAAAACCCAGAAGCAACTGATGTTCCGACGAGTCAACCTACTGCAGTTGTTACTGAGCAGCCAACTGCAACGTTGGAGGCGACTGCAACACCGGTGCCAACAGCTACTTCGGAGCCAACACCTAAGGAAGTTATCGATTATGATAATGCACTATATTTGAGTGATCTTTATGGGACCGAGAAGACTCTTTACTGGATAGTTACATGGGCTTCCAGCGAAGATGAAAAGCCGTCTCGTGTTCCCGGAATCGATGTGAACTATAATATGACAGAGGGCCCTATGAATATTGGCGGGGAAGAATATGAAAAAGGAATTAGTTTACATCCAAGAGAAGACGTAGATTCAGAAATTATTTTTGATATTAGTAGCTATGACTACAAATACTTTACCGCAGACATTGGACCAGAGGATAATGGAACTCGCGGTATTAAAGGTCTGATTTATCTTGATTATGGCGAGGGATTTGAAGAAGTTTATGTCACAGAAGATTTATTATATTCCGATATAGAATCTGTTATTATTGAACTTAAGGGTGCACAAAAAATAAAATTAGCTGTAAACAATAGTGATGGCACACACATCTCTGATAGTACTGGTTTTGGCAATTGTATGTTATATAATATAATTCTCGCATAATTGTATTTTAATTATAACAAGGGTTATATTTTTATTTTGTAACCCTTGTTTTTTTAAAATTTTTCAGCTAGATAAAGGCAGGGACATTGTGAAAATGAACGAAATAAATAATATAAACAAAGATTATTTAAAGTTATTCTTAGAAAACAATTTTAAAAAGTCTAAACCATTTTCTTTTTGTTATAACGGAACAAATGTAGTTTCTGAGTTTGGTGACTTAACCAAAATAGACGGCGTGCAAACCCAGAACTATGAGTTGTATGAAAGCAAAATGGCGCAGATAGATGAATGCCTTAAAGCTGTATTAAAAGTAAAAATATATGAGGAATATAGCGCCGTTGAATGGTGGCTTGAGCTTGAAAATATAGGTAATTATGATTCTAATATCATTTCAGAAATTAATTATTGTGACATTGGAATAAAACCTAATATAAAGCCCGAAGCGACAAACTGGGAATGGCCGATGCTTGCTTATTCAAGAGGCTCTCAGGCCAGAAAAGACGACTTTATGATGACTAAAATGCAGTTCTGGCCAGATCCCGGACAAACTTGTGAGTTTGAATGTATATATGGCCGCAGTTCTTCAGAATATATGCCGTATTTTAATATTCAAACAAGTAGCAGTGCCGGAGTTATTTTAGCAATCGGTTGGAGCGGAACCTGGAAAGCACAAATCAAGATCAAACCACATTGTCCGGAAAGAACAGTATTAAGCAAAATATCTTTTCCTGATGCATATTTCCGTTTACATCCAAAAGAGAAAATAATATTGCCGACAATGCTTGCAATGCCTTGGGAATATTCTTGTTATAGAACCAGTCATAAATTTATTGAAAAAGATTGTATTGGCGCCGAAAAGGCCTTTGATAGAAGTCATAATGATTTTCGTCGTTTAATTTATGAAAATATGCTCCCCAAAATTAATAATAAACCAATAGAAGGAAAGATTTGTTTACGAGCTTGGGGCGGATTTAAAAAAGAACAGCACGAGAGAAAAATAGATAATATTAAAAAGCATAATCTTAAGGGAGAATGCTATGCAATTGATGCCGGGTGGTATGGAGAAGATTGGCATCAAGATGCCGGAGATTGGGAACCATTGCCGAATTTGTTTCCTAATGGACTTAAGGGACTTTCGGACTTGGCAAAAGAAGCAAATCTCGGATTCTCAGCATGGTTTGAACTAGAACGCGCAGGTACATCTGCCAAGAGTGTAGCTGAACACCGAGATTATTATTTAGGACATACCTTTAAACGTGGGGGATGCTTACTTATGATACAAAAATTAAAATAATGATCGAAACAAAGCCGAATGAACCTATAGACAGAAGTGTTTGCCCTACATTGGGACATGCGATGGCAATATCAGCGGCAACTATTGATCCGAATCGTGTCGGAGGATTACTTGAAACTGCTCATGCAATGCTTGCGGGATTGGATCCGGCAAGTGAAATAGGTTTTGCTTTAGCAATGGGAAAACTGTGGGGAGTACACCTCAATGATCAGAACGGGATGAAATTTGACCAGGATAAAAGTTTTGGAGTTGAGAATCTTCGTACAGCCTTTAACCAAATCAAGGTCCTTATGGAAAACGGATTTGGTAACAACGGGGAATACATAGGACTTGACGTTAAAGTTATGAGAACTGAAAAACAGGAAGGAAGCTATAAGCATTTAGAAAACAGCTTAAAGATTGCTAAAATGTTAGAAGCAAAGGTTGAGAAGTTTGATTATGAATATCAGAAAAAATGCGTTGAAGAGAGAGATTATGAAGCTCTTGAAATGTATGTAATGGAATTATTAATGCAAAGTTAAGTAGAGGCGTTAAAAATGAATAAATACGAGACATTAAAGAAAAAGTTTAGAGATCGTGAGCTCGTAATAGGCACCACAATGGCTAGTTGTGGATCACCCTAGAGAGAATCCTGGCGAAATAGATTGGAGTAAATTATCTCAGTTTGGTGATGTTAAAAGATATCCAAGAACGCCTGCTGATAAACTGATAGAGGTAATCGGTGACGCAGAGATTGTTTTTACCAATAAAAGTCCAATTACGAGACAGGTTATTGAAGCATGTCCCTCTGTTAGATTTATATCGATCATTGCTACAGGATACAACACCGTGGATATTGAAGCCGCAAGAGAGCACGGTATACTTGTGTCAAATGTCCCTTCTTACGGAACGGGTGCTATAGCGCAGCATGCAATGGCACTCCTGCTGGAAATAACTAATCATGTGGCTTACAATGATTCTCAGGTACGTCTGGGAAGAAAAGGTGAATATGATGGCGACTGGTGTTTTTGGGATTATCCTATTATTGAGCTGGAAAATAAGACTATGGGGATTATAGGTCTTGGGCGTATAGGACAATTTACAGCGAGGGCAGCCATTTCTTTTGGCATGAAAGTAATGGCATACGATATAATTGAAAATGCTGACATGAAAAAAATAGGTGTTAAATACGTTGACTTCGATACTTTGCTGACTGAGTCCCACGTGATAACGCTGCATTGTCCGCTTTTTGAGGATACAAAAGAGATTATTAACCGTAATACTATCTCCAAAATGAGAGATGGTGTTAAAAGATGTGCTATGTTTGGTGGCGCAGGACTTAATTCGCTCACTATACCGTTTTTGGACAAATATGGGTTGCCCCATTCCCTCAGAGATGATTTTATAAAATCTCTTGATAGAGCAGATCATGAACATGTGGATGTTCATCTTGGTAACCACATTTCATCAAATAAAATGTATGAAAAATTGGCAAGTAGAGAGAAGGAAGGCGGTAATCCTTTTATTGATGAGAACTGCTGGCATGAGTTTTTAAGACAAACCAAATCAGCATTTGAGGCTATGCTTAAAAATGAAGCGGGAAAGTGAGACGATTATGAGCAACAAAGACAAGTTAGCTGTTTTCTTATGTATTGGTCAGTCCAATATAACTGTAATTTCTACCGGCAATCAAGAGCTCGCTGTGAAACCTCAAGAAGGAACTGCTTTTTGGGATTCGTTAGAGGACAGTACCAGTTTATCTGTTACAGGCGTAAAAGGCTTATTTGGTGGCTTTTCTGACACGTTTTATAAAGTAACCGGAGAAAAGTGCTTGATGATTCAGGCTGCTCTTGGCGGTACATCTATTAATAACTGGCAAACATCATCAGACTGTCTTGGCGCAGCAATCAATAAGTACAATGCCGCTTTGGAAGAACTAAAAAAACATAAAGATAAATATGAAATTACCCGAACAGGATATTTATGGCTCCAGGGTGAAACTGATTGTAGGCTTGGCATAAGTCCGTTAGATTATTCTCGAAAATATCTCTATATGCATGAGACACTTAACCGAGAATGTAAGAAGCTTCATAAAAATGACAAGAAAGCTTTTTCTTTTGCCGGAATATTAGCAGTACGCTCATGGTCAGGCAGACCAAATTATATGCGTCCTTTGAATATCGTTTTTGGTGGTCCGAGAGCAGCGCAGTATGCTATGGGCAACCTGAAAACAATGACCGTAGATGGAATTCTTCATGACACAGCTGAGATACGAATGATAACAAATATAACAGAAAACTGGTACAGCGATGAAAGTGTTGTCAATTGGTTTTCGTCTGATAAGATCTATTATGAACAAGATAGAGGTGTTGTAAAGATCGTTGGTCGCAGCGAAGCAGATACTGATGCTCTTATGCCACCAGATATTTCCAGTGCTTCAATCGTGCCGTATCCTGATCAGCATTATTTACAAAAGGGTTACAACGAAATGGGCGCGGATGCGGCAAAGAATCTTGCGAATATCTTAACCATTGATACAAGACCGGAAGACATTCATGTTGTACTAAGAGCATTTAACGGAATTGATTTCTACAGAGATGGGGAAGAAACTGTAATCACTGAAGATACATCAACATTAGTTCCTTGTGTAACTGACCTGGGAATCAATAACTATGCATTTACGTATGATTTTAAAAGCGATACTTGTCCAAGTGCATATGTTGATCAATTTGGGCATATAAGCGGCCTTGATAATGGGGCATCCGGTATCTATCGTGTATATTTAAACGGCAAAGAGGAGCCAGTATTATCTGCGAAAATAACTATGTCTTGAATATAGACGTAAAAGTGTTGTCGGTGCCTTTTGCATAACATAACCGTTGCGGCTGTGTTTTTCACGTATTGTTTAACAGGAAAAAAGCGTCTATAAATCACAAGACGCTTTTTTATGCGTTATTTCTCGGTTGAGGTATTGCAAGCCGGACGAGGTTCAGTTTATAATAAATGAGAAGGGTGCTTGAGTGATGCTACGGTAAAAAAGAGCAAAAACGAGCAGGCACTATATTTAATATTTCAAAGGAGCCCCAGACAGCTGATGCCGCAGAGAAGAAAAACAATATATGATTTAGCTTCTGAGTTAAATGTTTCCATTGCAGCTATTAGCAGAGCGTTTAATCCTAATTCAAAGCTTAGTAAAGAAAAACGGGAATTGATCCTCGCTACTGCAGAAAAATATGGATATAAACCTAACAAAATGGCGTCAAGACTATCGATGGATACTTTTACCATAGGTGTCCTTAACTTTAGCTATATCAAGCCTTTTTATTCTGAAATAATAGATGGTGTTATGGCTGCGTATAATGATTTGAAAGATTATAAAATCGATTGTGATTTGCATAATCTGCAAAGAGGTGAAAATACAAAAGAGGAAGCCATTGAAGTGCTGAATTATTTTCTGGAGAAAAAATACAATGGAGTTATAATTATTGGAATTTACGAAGGATGGATCATTGATAAGATTAATCAATTATCAGACAATGGCATCAAAGTTGTTACGGTACAATATGACTTGAGCAATAGCAAGCGTGTTTTTTCGTCGCTCAGCAATTATAATGTTATAGGTGATATGGCGGCACAACTTTGCAGTATGTTATTGCGAGGTGTAACTAATAGAAAGACTGTAATGTTTACCGGCAATAAAGTCTCTCCAATACATCAAATGCTTATAGAGGCATTTTGCAGAGGGGCAAAGAAATATAATTTTGATATTGTGGAAATTTATGACACACAAGATAATCCTAAAGTTGCTACAGAAGCGGTGGCAAAGGCATTTAGTGAGCACCCTGATATTGCCGCAATATATGCCAGTTCAGCTAACTCTCTGCCTATTTGTAGATATCTAGAAACTATTGAGAACGGAAAGCAGTTAGCTTTTGTTGCCTCAGATGTTTTCCCTGATCTTTATCCGTATATAGAAAATGGCTATATAGATGCTACTATTTATCAGGAACCATATAAAATGGGATATGTAGCATTTGACAAATTGTATCATTTATTAGTTGATTGTGAGATGCCCGCCAGACCTTTAATGTCTACACCGCGTGTAGTTATGTCGGCAAACTTAAGTGATTATAGGTGATTTAAGAGCATAAGAATTGTGAATTCATCTTTGATCTTTGTTTATTAGACAGTATTCGTTAGAGGCCACCTGGAAAAACGGAACGATCGTTGGCACATAAAACGATAAGTGTGCTGTTTGTGTGCCAGCCCGGCGCTGTCTCTCACTCGGGCGAAGGTCAATCTTGGCACACAAATCGGTTTATTCAGGTTTTGTGTGCCAGCCGGGCGCTGTCTCGCACTTGGGCGAAGGTCCATCTTGGCACACAAATTGGTAAATTCGGGATTTGTGTGCCAGCTCGGCTCTGTCTCTCACTCGGGCGAAACTCAATCATCGTCTTCTTCCGGGAAAAAATGAACAATTCGTGGCACACAAATTGCCAGAATTGGAGATCGTGTGCCACACCTCCTCTTCCTCCGGAAAAAAATGAACAATTCGTGGCACACAAATTGCCAGAATTGGAGATCGTGTGCCACACCTCCTCTTCTTCCTGAAAAAAATGAACAATTCTTGGCACACAAACCGCCGGATTATAAGATCGTGTGCCACACCTATATCTTTCTAAAAAAGAGTAACAGAAGGATTAGAAGGGATAAAGATACAATTAGCAGAAGACCTTGACAATGCCCGGAAAAAGGATAAAATAAACGCATCTACTGATCCAGCGACAGGTTTCATATAAAAACAGTATCCAGACCGGATAAAGAAAGGACAATCAAAATGAAACACGCAATAAAAATCATTACCCTCATACTTACCATATGCCTTGCCGCCACGGCACTTTTCGCATGTGCAGGTAAACCTGCAGACCCCGAACCGGCCGCCACAGAAGAAAAACAAGAAGAAATTGACCCCAGATTCAAAGACCTCGTGGTAAGAGGGAACACTGTCGAGATCAGCACGCGCGAACAGCTTTTCGCATTGGCCGAACATATGAACAATACGGACCCGGAATACGACTTCCACGGATTCACCATCAAACTAATGAACGATATTGACCTCGATCCCACGCTCGAAGGCGGAAAAAACTGGACGCCTGTCTATGTCAGCAGGTACCTTTATAACGCAGTGTTTGACGGCCAGGGGCATAAGATAAACGGCGTGACGATCACCCCGGACGATCTGGATGACGTAGGATTCGAGGATACCGTATACGGCACCGGATTTTTCGGCCAGGTCAACGTTTCATTCACCGTTAAAAACGTCCATTTTACAAATGCAAAGATGGAAGCGGTTTCTAAACATTGCGGCGGAGTTATAGGCTCGGTCGAATACGGCGCGGGAGATATCGAACTGGATCACGTGACGGTGTCAGGGCTCGTGCTTAACGGCGGTACGGGTTCTGAAAACGATCTGACAGGGATCAGCATAAGAGTCGGAGGCCTCGTCGGTGCCAACATCCAGGATTCTTCCGTGATCATTCACGACTGCGTCGTCGAGGATTCCCAGATCACGGGATTCCACAACGTTTCCGGTCTTATGGGCTGCGCCAACGAGGGAACGTACACGGTAAATAACAACAAAGTCAGGAACGTGAAGCTGAGCTACTCTGCTTCTTACGCGACGAACGAGAACTACAAGAATCCGGTCTATTCAAGATATTTTGCCGACCCGTTCTACTGCGTGAACAGCTACTGGGGCGAATATCATACGGATTACGACCGTGAAAACGGCAACGTTTACGAAAATCTTGATTCGTACGACGTAAGAAATGATATCCATTACAGCAATGAGGAAGGTAAGGATAAGGACTGCACGCCGAACAGCGAAGGCTATTTCCCGGCGGTAGGCGGAAGCCCGATCAGACCGAGGGACGAAAGAGGTTACTGACAGAGCCGCTTGAAGAGGACAAGAGAAATGCTGAAGAGATTGACGACGTTTGTACTGGCGATAGTGGCGGTGATTGCCTGCCTGAGCGCATGCTCAAGCCGCGAAACTGCCGGATACGACGAGACGGGAGGAACCGAAATGATAAGGGACCCGAACCGGATCGACCTCACAAAATTTGACGAGAAGCTGTTTAAAGCGTCGTTTTGGCCCGGAAACTCAGCAACCGCAGAACTCTCCGGAGAAGGCGTAAAATTTATTGCCACCACCACGTCGCGCGACCCCTCGGTATTCTGGAACATCAGCAGTATGTATAAAGCTGCCGGATATCCGGCTCAGGCGGACGGTAAAACGTACGTTCCGTTCAGCCCCGAGCGCAGAAAAGTGATCGTGCTGAAGTGCAGCGCAGAGTGGGGCGGCGCGTTTGAGATGTTCTATGCTACCGGGGACAACGAAAATGCCCGCGAAGGTTATTCTCTCATAGAAAAATACGGCGGAGATTCCGAATTTTTCGGCGAGCGCACGACGCAGTACCTGATATTCGAGGCGGGCAAGAACACTCCAGGCTGGAAGGACACGTTCAATGACAGTTTCAGGCTGGATTATACGAATTACGTTGAGGAAGGCGATGAATTCCTGCTCCAGACGATCGCTTTCTGCAAAAATCGCGCAGAAGCCGAAGCATACGTAGCTTCTGATAAAGGCAAGGCGGATCCGAACCCGAAAGTTGAAAAAGGGTACTACGTATGCCTGTACGAAGACCGCTTAGGCGAGCCCGAGGGGAATATTGACGGCTCCGTTTATTCCAAACTAAAGGATGCAAAGGCAGCATGCGACAGCCTGAAGGAATACGGGTACAGGGTCGCCAACGAAAGCGGTAAGATCGTTTATCTGCCTTACACTCTTCTCCAGTGCAACCTTCTGCGTGAAGCTCACTACATTACGGAATATGCGCGCACGCACGATTTTAAATACGGCGACTCGTGCACGAATCCGGGCATCAATCACCGGCCTTTGCGGACAAGCTGCGACCGCCTGGTGGACTGGATCCTCTACCGTGCAGGATTTACCGACCAGCCGCTCGTACAGGGCTGCGTAGTGTCGAACCTTGTCAACTGGTGCGAAAAAAAAGGTTTTAAAAAGATCACCGACGTCAATGAGCTGCGCGCCGGAGATATTATTTTTGTCCGTCCTGCTGCTGACGGAGGCCCTCAGCACGTGTTTATGCTGGCGTCCGAAGTGAAGGACGGAATGGCGCTCAGGTACGATCACGGTTCGGACAGACGTATCGTATCGAGCCAGCCGTTCCATGAACCGCTCAGTTACGAAGATGCGCCGTTCATGTATGCGTACCGCCCGGTAGCAAATAAGGACAATAACATTTACGGAGCGATCTGAAAATTGTGATATCCGTGTGGTTTTTGATCATTTGATTTTTTTGATGATCAGCATGCCTCCCGAAAGCGCGATCGTCCCGTCTTCAGCAAGCACGAGCTCATCCCACGGCGACTGTACCTCGTCGAACAGCATACGATGCTCCTCGGTATTGTAATAATACTTGCCTCCGACTGCCTTCCACTCCTTGGTGCCCCGTGAATACATACCGTCCTTGTAATCTGCGATCTCGCCGGCATCCAGCGCCGCTTTGATCTGCTCCTCGGAAACGCCTGCAGGAACTTTTTCCCACCATACCACACGGTGATCGTCGGTAAATTCGATACTGTTTTCAAAAGCAAACAGCGATTCAGCCGCTTCGCCCTCGTCCATCTCACCCGCGGCGATCTTCTTCGCATTTTCCGCCTCGATCTCTTCCTTCGTGAAAACACCGATCTTGCCGTCAATAAAAGCGACCGATTTGTACGTCCTGTACACGCCGACGATATCCTTCATTGCCAGATCCGCCTCGGAAGGCTCCAGATCGCCGATATCAGGCTCCTTGACCTCCGTGACTTCGCCGTCGGCAATTTTCTTCAGCGAAATGCTTAGAAAACCGAGGCCGAACACCAGGTTTCCTTCTATTATCGAAAGCTCCTGCACCGCATCTTTGAACGGCCCGTCAGGCACTTCGGCGAAGCGGTCAACGTTATATTTGAACTTGCCCCAGCTGAGCTGCTCCCACGTTCCGGCTTCCTCGACACCCTTGGCGGTGTCAATAAATTTCATCGTGTTGTCCTGGAAGAATTCGAATTTCAGCGCCGTGAAGTCTGTCCCGTCGCTGCTCTTAAACTCTGTCGCCGGAATGTGCGCCAGGTCGTTCGAGAAAAGGCTGACAATAAAGTCCGGTTCCCACGTTCCAACTATAAATTTTAGCCCGTCTTTGCGATCACGTTCGTCTAAACTCATTTTTACAATCCTTCTTTCTGTTTATTACTGCTTTTTCCTTAGTTTAAATACAAGCGCCATAACTCCTGCGCCTACGCCGAGCGCAGCCGCGACGATCACGATCACGGCCCATACCGGAACACCTGCGCCTTTATCGGCTCTTGCAGGTGCGGAAGTGCTGTTTTCCGCTGTCTTTGCAGGATCGGCTGTAACTCCGGGATCGGTCGCTGAACCGGGGCCTGCGGTCACAGCAGGAACGTCAGTTGCCCCCGGCCCGGCGGTCACGGCAGGAACGTCAGTTGCCCCCGGCTCTGCGGTCACAGTAGGCAGATCAGTTGTCCCCGGTTCGGCGGTCACGGCAGGAACGTCAGTTGTCAACGGCACGTCGGTCACGACCGGTTCGTCGGTAGTGGCCGGATCGGCGGTAACGTCCGGAACGTCGGTTGGCCCCGGAGTGACTTCGCCCGAAGGCTCAAAGATGGCGTAGAATTTATATCCGCCGTCGGTGGCGCGGAAAATAACGTCGGTAGGGTTACCGCGCAAGACGTAATAGTCCTTATACTCGTCCGGCTGGATCACTTCGCCTTCCGGACTGCCCAGACGCCACTCCTTAAAAACAAATCCGGTGTTTGCCTTTGCGATGAAACCTCCTGAGCTGTACTCATACTCATCCGGAGCATACTCGCTGGTTTCCGCATATGCTCCATAAGAGCGCGGGGTGACAAGGCCGCTTCCTTTCGGATAGACCTCCGCATAAGCGGTGCAGACCCATATTGCCCGGGCAGTAACAGATCCTGTAAGCGGTTTATCAAAATCCAGATGGTCCCACGAAGAAAGATCGAGCCAGTGAGCCAGCGTCAGGTGTTTTTTAACAGGATCGGCAACACGTACGGGCTTATCGCCTTTCTTTACCGCCTGGGCGGGCACGTAGCTGCCTCCCATTGTGTTGAACGTCAATATATAATACTCGTCCGGTGAAACGACCTGTATCGGCTGCTGAACGGTCTTTGTAACTCCGTCTGCAACGAAACTGATCGTAACGTATTTATCTGCGGCGGTAAGCGGCGCTGAAGGCGAAATCGAGATCTTTTCGGAAATATTTGACGTCTTTCCGTCGGTATATTTCGCAATAACCGAGATCCCTTCGGTATCGAAAGTATCGCCGGGGTAGTAGACCGTACGCGTCGGGGGAACGGCGACGGATATCGATTCGAGCGATACCGACCGCTGTTTCTGCGTTTTAAAACGAACGAAAACGTCACAGAAACCGCCGTCATCAGAAGACTTGTAAACATAATACGGATCCTGGCCGTTGACCTTGAACGCAGGCAGATTATTCATATCCCACTCATACCCGGCGTCAATATCATTTTCCACTTCAAATACCAGATAGTATTCGCCGTCCGGATCCAGAGGTTCCTCGGAGGTGAAATAGTAGCGGTCCCAATAATATGGCTCGGAATTGCCGGTGTTTTTCCTCAGATGTGTGAGATACTCGACCGCATCTATAAACCATCCGTTTTCCGACCGCTTGTAATCGAGATGGCTGAGCTTGCTCACTTCAGGATCGAGGAGCAGGCAGGTAATGTCATATCCTGTGTATGCGTCATTCAATACGGCAAAATCTTCGTCGTACGTGATGGAGATCGTTCCGCTCAGTTTTCGCGGCGCTTTGATCTCGAGCGTGCACTCCCCGTATTTTGTGCTGTCAAACGCGGACGTCGCACGGACGGTCACGGACGTTGCGGTCTCGCCGTGGGCAATGAATATGGTCCCGCCTTCATCCATTGACGAGTCCGGATCATTAAACGGTGTCTGCAGGCTCCAGACCACGTCCGAAAGCTCGTTGCCGTGTACGACAGAGTCGAAATCCACCCATTGGCCGCGGTAGGCGACGCCGTCTTTAGCGTCGTGGTACACAACGATATCCTTTACGACGACAGGCTGGTCGGTGACGTTGATCCCCGCCTCGCCGCCGATGTCCGGATAAACTGCGGAGGCACATCTGACTTTAAAATAATCGCCCTCGTCCATACCGACGGTAAGAAGCCCGCCGGGAGTGATCGTCGTTTCGCTGCTCTTAGCGTCGACCAGGCTCCATACGGCACTCGTATCGTTTCCTTTGATGTCCGCGATAAGCTGCTTGGACGTCCCGCGCTGTATGGAGAACAGGCCGTACTTAGGACCGGCTTCCGTTATCATTACGTAATCGTCGTGATATTCAAGCGGCACGAAGACATCGACGAATTCCCCGTCGTTCCAGGGGTAGATGACGTCCGGAGTTTTTCCGTTGACCTTGATCGACGGAATATGATTGATATCGAAAAGGAATCCGTTATATGTTTCGATCGATATCTTCAGATAGTATTTATTTGCTTTTGATATCGGTGAAACGTCGTATGCAAGCGAATTCCAGTACGTGGGGTCGTTCGGAGCATATTCGTACACCTTCACAAGGCAGGTATAATATACTCCGGAGTCAACGTACCAGCCTTCGGGGTTCGGTTCGCTGTAGTTGTACCCGAAATTAGTTATTCCGGCATATTTTACAGCCATGGTAACGTCGTCGCCGGTGAGCTGTTCCGATAGAAACAGTCGTTTTGTGTCAAAAGTGATGTCAATATTACCGGTGATGTATTTTACGTCTTCTTCTGCGTTTGCGCGTCCGGGGGCGACAATACATGCGAGCGTTATCACGGCTGCAAGTGCGAGTACTGCGGCTATGCAGGCGGTCAATCTGAAAATCGTGGTTTTCATCTTATATTCTCCTTTCGACTTCGGCTGTGATATAATTATAACTGAATTACCGCGAATAAACAACTGACAGGAAAAGATTTTAAGAAAAGATGCGCAATTTTCGCAAAGGTGGTATAATTGCAAACTGAAGGGCGGAACTGTGATTGCCGCCGGAAAAAAATAAAATGAAAGCACTGAACAGTAATATCATGTCTACTGATAGCGAAGAAATAATTGAAGAGACGCAGGCGCAAGAGGCGCAAGCGGCGCAAGAGACGGAAGCAACGAAAGCAGTGGTGCAGGCAGCGGCACCGGGTGCGGCGGCAATATCCTCAGTGGAAACGTGCGGAGACGTTTACAACAGCAGGGAGTACAAGAGATCGAAAAGGGCGTACACGCTGGAATGCATGTTCGAATACTTTATCTCGCTGCTCGTTGCCGACGCATTCATCGCAAAACTGCTCAAATACTTCGGGGCGAGCGACGAACTGTGCGGCGTAATATCATCATTCATTTCATTGTCCTTCCTCTTCCAGATCTTCTCGGTGCTGGTCATGGGCAGGATTAGAAACACGAAAAAAACGGCGATAATTTTCCACACCGCCGCTCAGCTGTTATTCTCGTGCCTGTACCTGATACCGTTCATACACGTTGACAACGGCATCAGGCGCGTGATTTTTATTATATGCATCCTCGCCGCGTATTTCGGCAATTATTTTGTCACAAATCTGATATACAAATGGGGCAATTCTTTCGTCGATCCGCATAAGCGGGCAAGTTTTTCGTCAACAAAAGAGATGGTGTCCCTCTTCGCAGGCATGATCGTATCGATCGCGCTCGGATATGCTATCGACCAGCTCGATAAAAGCGGCGATCCCACGCTCGGCTTCCTGCTCTCGAGCATCTGCATGCTAATATTCTGCGTTTCCGACTTTATCTGCCTGATGCTCATAAAAAGCGATAAAAAAGACGAACGGACCGTGCCGCCTAAATTGTCCGAGATAATGAAAAATACGCTAGGGAACAGAAATTACGTACATACGGTGATACTTAAATGCCTCTGGTGGGGCGCGGTGTATACCACGATCGGCTTTCTGGGGACGTACAAACAGGACGAACTGTTTTATACGCTCGGACAGATCCAGCTGATCAATATCGTCGGATGCGCCGCCAGGTTTTTGGTGTCAAAGCTGTTCGGCAGGTTCTCGGACAAACACGGATTCGTGCGCGGGATACAGCTGGCAATGATCGTAGCTTCCGTCGCTTTTGCCGCGAATATGTTCACGGCGCCTGGCGTAAGGTGGATGATCATCGTTTTCGTCGTGGTGTACAATATCAGTCAGGCCGGGGCGTTCCAGAATATGATAAACATATCGTATGCGTTCGTTGACGTCAAATATTTCGTGCAGGCCGCTGCGCTTAAGGATTGCATCGCGGGCGTGTTCGGCTTTCTGTGTGCCGTTGCCTCCGGCAGGCTGCTGGGTGCTATCCAGGCGAACGGCAATATGATCTTCGGCATTCACGTCTACGCGCAGCAGGTCCAGTCGGCCATATCGCTGCTGTTCGTCATTGCGGCGTTCGTGTATGCGCAGATCACGCTATCACATAAAAAAACACTTTTTCAGTAAATCTGCCGGTTAAAGACAGAAAATGAGGGAACGGGAAATGAAAAAGATCATAGCGGCACTGATGACGATACTTGTATTGACCGCGCTTGCAGCATGCAATAAGGCCGGAACAGACACTGTGCCCGGGATCGACGACGTTGTTGAAGATCTTTCATTTCACATGATTCCCGCGCCGCAGAAAATCGCTCCCGGGAAAAAATACACTGTCATTGCCCCCACGGTCGGAGGCGACGTGTTTGAGAACGCACAGAAAACGCTGTGTGATTTTACAAAACGCATCCACAACACGGAGCTGACAAGGGTCGGTTCCGGAGGGGCGATACTGTTTGAAAAAAAAGACGGATTGAAAAAGGAAGCATACCAGATAAAGGCAGGCAGCGGAAAATTGATCGTCGTGGCAAGTGACGAAGAGGGGGCGCAGAATGCGGTCTCAACGCTCGTCCAGATGGAGAAGGCAACGGAAGACGGTCTTAAGATCCCTGAATGTGCCGTAAACGACGAACCTGACTGTGAATTCCGGGCGGTGATGGTCGACCTTGCCAGAGCGTGGCACGAGCCGCATTACATATACGAATATATAGATATGTGCCGCTTCTATAAGATCAGGTACCTCCAGCTTCACTTTACGGATTCGCAGCTCTACACGCTTCCTTCAAAAGCGTTTCCGGACCTTTCTACTCCCGGGAGCAGCTACACGGAAGAGGAGATAAAGGGATTTATAGAATACGCGCGCCTCAGAGGAGTAAGCCTGATACCTGAGATCGAGGCCCCGGGGCACTGCGGCATTTTCCAGGCAAAATATCCCGCCGTATTCGGTTCGGACGGTATCATATGCCAGGGTTCAGCGTCGCTGGAGGCAATGGAAACGATCTTTTCGGAGCTTTGTGAACTGTTCGAAGGCTCGGAATACATCCACTTAGGAGGAGACGAGGCAAATATTTCGCTCTGGCTCAGGTGCGAGAAATGCCTTAACACCTACCGGAGCGGGGATCCTGAATTCGACAGCAGGATGGACAGCGAAAAGCTTGCGATAATGTATTCGGGGTATATCAACAGGATCTCCGACGTCGTGTTCAGGCACGGAATGAAACCGATCGTCTGGGAGGGTTTCCCCGAGGAGGCAAACAAGTACGTGTCCAAAGACATCCTCGTTTACAGCTGGGAAAATTATTATCAGACCGCGCCGTCACTTCTGAAGGCGGGGTTCGACATCGTCAATGCTTCCTGGACGCCTATGTATATCGTCACTCCTGCCGCGTACTGGACCCCGCAGGAAATATACGAGTGGAGCATATACAGGTGGAAGGCGGTCCATCCGCAGTCTCCGTATAACCAGACGCCGCTCGTGATAGATCCGGACCCGCACGTTAAGGGAGGCATGCTGCTCGCATGGGGCGATCACATAGCAACAACTTATAAAATAATCGACAAGGGTATACAGGCGGAGCAGAAGCTGATTGAAGAGCGCGTGCCTCTCCTGGCGTACAATACGTGGAATCTGAATGCCGGTCACCCGGGATACGAAGATTTTTATGACCGTACGATCATACCTGTGAGAGCGCTGTATGAGAAACTTGTAAAGACGCGTTCAAATTATTAACCTGGGGCTCGACGCATCCGCTTTTACGTGACGCGCGTCGATAATAGCATTCACGAAACGCCTATATGGTTCATATATCTTAAAGAATTTGAAAAAAGCTATATCGCTTAGAAAAGAGGGAGACTATGAAACGATTTGCTTTGCTGATAGCAGTTGCTTTAACACTGGGAGCGGTATTGCCGGCCTGCACGACCGGGCGCCCGGACGTGACGCCTTCGGAAGGAAAAGTAACCGATACGGTTTCAACTCATCCAGGCGGAGAGGCGACAGATGCGGCGGCAACTCCTGCGGCTGTGAATTATCCCGTAGCTTCGGGGCCGATCGCAGCTCCGGCGCCTGAGAAAAAGCCGATCACCCGGGACAATATCGTTATCAACGCTTATCTTGTGCAGCTTCAGAACGAAGAGCTCCGCCGCGCCATGCTTGAATATATGAAGCAGGCGGAGATCGACGTGGTGTCGCACGTGTACGTTGACAACGTGTGGGTCGCGGAAGGTCATACGTTTGATAAATACGTTCCGATAATGCAAGATGCCGCAAAATACGGGCTGAAGATCTATTCGCGCGATTACCGTGCCCAGACCGGACCCTCCCGCAGCAACGAAGAACTCAAAGCGGTCGCCGAACAGTACCGCGACCTCGACGGATTCGGAGGATTTTACGTTGTCGACGAACCGTACGACCCGAACCCGTACGCCAGAGTCGAAAACGTATTTCGCTCCGTTGTCCCCGACTGCTTCATAAACGTAAATTTCCTCCCGCGCGGCGCGTATCCGGAGGGCACGTACTACAAGCGCCTGACTGATTACGGCAGTCTCGTGAATTACTGGGGCACGCTGTCGCTGGACACGTACTGCTTCGATAAAAGCGGGGGCGTTGACGAATACCAGCTGTTCAAAAATTACGACGATCTGAGGCGCGCGGCGCTGGATACGGGCATGAATTCGGCCGTGTACGTACAGTCGGTAGGTTACGTGAACTACAGGATGCCTTCGCCCGGAGATCTTCGCTACAATATGATGGCGGCGCTGGCGTATGGCATAAAGGAACTGAAATTCTTTACCTGGGAAAGGCCGTGGGGCTCCGACGAAGGCTACACCGACGCGATCTTCGACCTGGATCACAAACCGACGGACCTGTATTACGCGGTATGTGAGATCAATAAAAAGATCCACGCGATAGGCTCCTGCCTTGCTTCGGGCGATGCAGTGGCGGTGTACCATACGCGTCAGAAGACGTCGGGTGCGTACGAGACGGTCCCGAAGGAGTTTAAAGTGCAGGCAACGGGCAAGACTGATGCGATCGTGTCTGTGATCGAGCGGCGTGACGGCGGCGGTCAATATCTGATGATCGTCAATAAAAATTTCAAAAAGGCTCAGACGCTCACGTTTACTGTGGGCGATCTCGAACTGAAGCTGGTCGATGACGTCAATGGCGAGCTGAAAGCCGCTCCTGTTTCGGACGGAGTATTGACGCTAGAACTTGAAGCGGGGGACTGCGCGCTGCTGGCGGTCACGGGCGGAAAGCTTGACCTGCCCGCAAAAGAAAATAGCGCGGATCTTGCGGTCGCTGCCAGGCTAACCGCGACGTCTGCGATAGGCGACGGTACCGCCTTCCTGTGCAACGTCAACGACGGAATATATGACGACGGGGCGAAGGCAACGCTGGTATCGGCTGACGGAACGCCTCAGTATCTGACGTTCGACCTCGGAGCCGAACAGGCCGTGAATCGCGTCGACCTCTATCCCGGCGGAAAAGGCGCGGCGTGCTTCCGCTTCTTCCCCGAATCATTCGCTATATTGACCTCGACCGACGGAACCACGTGGTATAAAGTAGCAGAAAAGAACGGCTTCGAACCGGACCTTACAAAGGTGCCCGTATTCCGCTTTGACCCCGTAAACGCCCGCTACGTGCGCGTCGCAGTGACAGGATTTAAGCAGAAGAACGGCAGCGGCTGCGCTGAACTTGGCGAGGTCGCGATATATAATGACAACGGCACGATCCAGGACGTCATTCCTACGCTCTACAAGTCGCCGGAGGACAATGAAGGCGAGAGCGTCGAAGAGGGTGCGCGTTTCCTTTCGGTAAACAAGAAGGTGTTTGAGAAGGGCGAACCGATCATTATCACCGCGCGGGGAGAGGCAAAGGATTATCTGGCATTTTACCCTGAGGTTTACGTGCCAGGCAAGGACGCGGGCGTGTTCTACGCGACCTTTGACAATACTCTTAGCGGGCGAAACGGCTGGTACCTGCTGGAGAACGACAAGCCTTCTGCCGTTGCGGACTGGTTCTGCGCCACGCCTCAAAATCCGCAGGTGGTTCCGTACATAGGCATCCCCGAAGGCGATTATAAGGTCGTTATCAGGGACAACTCAGGCGCGGTGAAGCTCGAGGTGTTCTTCTCGGTAGAATAACGGTATAAGCACTGCGGGTGCTTAGCATAAATACTTTGAGGCCGAACTGTCAACGCATAATTTGCGCAGCGGCCTCCATAACACGGCGTTGTCCGTCGTCAATGCTGCCGTCCCGGTTGAGGCACATGTCGATGGTGACAACGCCGCCCATTTTATTGAACGCACCGATATATGCCGCCAGATATTCCGGACTGTATTTGCAGCCCGTCGCTCCCCAGCCGTTGTAGACTTCCCACGGCTTTTCGGGTATTCCCAGGAATGACAACACGTGAGGCAGAGCGTTCCAGTCGCGGTCCGGATCCGGAAACGCGTTGAAATACACAAGTTCGCCCGCGGTAAAATCGCAAAAAGGCGTCGGGGGCGCGACTGTCTGGAAAAAGTCAGCGCGAAGGTAGCCGTTCCCTCCGAACGACGTCTCTATCTGAGAACCGGGATGGAGGCATCCGTAATAATTGTTCGCCACCAGCGCCTCCGGATTACCGCACTTGACCGCGTCGCGCATCATCGTGAGCCGCACCGCATCGTAACCGATCTCTTTGTATACGCCGTCGAACCACCAGCCCGCGACCTTATCGCCGTATCTCTGCGCGTACTCTTTTAAAGGCATTGACCATAGCCGCACCAGATCTTCGCTGATAACGCCTCCGACGCCGCCGTGGTAGCCGAAGCGCTCGGCAATTACCGGATCATTGTCCCGCCCCATGGCGTCGCCCGTATAGTATAAAAACAGTTCGATACCGCGTTTGTTAAGTGCGGAGTGGAGGTCAAGCACCAGATCCCTGTGTGAGCAACCGTCTTTTATGCCGGTCATCTCTTCGAACGTACGGTTTGGGGCAATAAAGTACCTCGTGCCCTGTTGCATCGTTATGAACAGATACCGGGCGTCAATTTCGCTTAGCTGCGCCGCTAATTTTTCGCAGTCGAGTTCTTCGACACATTCATCCCACGACGTTACCGTTCCGCGTGTGTTTTTGGATCCTGTACCGTTCTGGCTTACGTAAAGATAGTGGCAGAAAACGCCCCATTTTTTGCTTTTAAAAGTGTCCGCTGTCATATCGGGTTTCCCTCCTTTTCGGCTCCGGGCCACTCCTTTTTTCGCTCCGTGCTGCCCGGGCGGCGTCAATGATCGTTGATTTCCGGGTCAATTATATCACTTTTCGGGCGGATGGTATAGAAATATCGGTAACGCTGTCAACGGGTCGCGGCCGGGGGTGCCCGGCGGCGTCAAGCGAGCGATGAAACGGAACAAAAAAGTTCAGGCTAAGAGTTCTGACCCATTTCCAACTACCAGCGAAATAATAAGCCGGTTTGGGCACTAAATCGCATTTAGTGGATAGTATTTTTCATAACGGCGGGGTTATAATTAAATCGATCCCAACGAAAGCAGGGCCGAGCAGGATGACAGGAGCGGATATTATCAACTCACGACCGAAACCATGTGGTAAGAAACGCAAAACCACATATTTAATGATAATTGTCGTGATATTGACCGCGATCATATCCGGCTGCACGAACGCAGAGCCGGGTATTGTCCCCGGCCGGAAAGACAGCCAAAGCACTACGCCAGGCGATGACGCGAAACCGTCCGAAGGATCTGAAAAACTGGAGAAGATCATGGATTACACTGCAGACGAACTAAACGAGATCGATAAATACGTCGAACACTCCAAAGGAGCGAAATTGACCCTGCACAAATCAAAAACGGACGAGCAGAGCCTGTTTACGCGCATCGTTCAGGACATAGGCGAGATACCGGAAAATTCCAGGCTGAAATTGACCAATTACGTGAGATACAGCACGTACATCGCTTTTTCGGAAACCGGGAACCAGCGTCTGTCGGTAAAAGGGGCAGATGATACGGAAATAATAATCGGCTACAACGAACTCCATTCAGCCCGATATACTCCGGAAACGGTTTTTAAGAAAAACGTTTTTTATAAGATCGACGTCGGATTTTCGTACTCGTCCGGGATGACGCCTGAATTTCATGCAGATTCGGAATATAAGCTTTCGCAGAACGCCCCGTCGTTTGGAGGGATCCCGTCAGAACCGGTAAAAGCGATCGCGGATATCCATCTAAGGGATGCGTTCATAATGACAGGCGCGGACGGAAAATATTATATGACCGGAACGTATGACCCCGTAGACTGGGCCAACACAAAAGAAATACACGTTTACCGCTCGGACGATCTCGCAGACTGGACCGATCTGGGCGCGGTGTGGAATTATCAGCGCGACGCGGACTGGCAGAAAGAGATGATAAAAGACGGCAGCTCGCCGATCTGGGCACCGGAACTTCACTATATTGGCGGAGATTACTATATCTGCTATTCGCTCGGCTGGGGCGCGATGAAGGGGTCAATACTGAAGAGCAAGACCGGAGCGCCGGAAGGGCCGTACGAAGATATCTGTAAAAGGCCGGTATTTGACTATATCGACTCGACGTTTTTCGTTGACGACGACGGCGCGGTTTACGCGATATGGTCTGACGGAATTATTGCCCGCATGAGCGACGATATGACGAAACTTGCCTCTAGCCCGAAGGCGCTCGTCAGTGAAAGCGGTCTCAGAGTAGGGTTTGAAGGGTGTTTCCTTTTTAAAATAAACGGGCTGTACTACTTATGTTCGGCAACGTACGGGATCCATTACAGGGAAGACGGTTCGGCGTATCAGTCGTACGACAGTTTTTACGCGGTTTCAGATACGCTGGAAGGGCCGTACAGCGAACGCCGCCTGCTCCTGATAAACGGAGGACATAACAACATTTTCCGCGCAAACGACGGAAAAATATACACTACGGCTTTTTACGGCAACGATTTTTCGGAAAAGCCTGCTATTGCGGAGATAAAAGTGACAGAAGACGGACTGCTTAAAGTGCTGTCTAACGGATGGTGAACGGTCGATGCTCAGGATAAATGAAATAGGATGGAATTACTCTCATCCGAGCGGAATGATATACGTCGATCAATATGATGAGCCGGGATCATATTTTCTCGGGCTGTTCCAATCACCGACCGTTCTGGTGACAGACGGAAAAGAGATAGAAGTCAGACCGAAGGGGATGGTGCTGTTCCCGCCCGGTTCAAAGCGGTGTTTTTATCCCAAGGAGAGAGATACGGATCCGGACGGTCTGTGGTCAAATGATTTTATCAAGTTCCATGATGACGGCGATGGCGCGGCGGAAATACTCGGGATGATCACACCGATGGTACCGTTCTATCCTGAACGCACCGAACATATAAGCAGAGTGATCAAAGAATTGTCGGAGATCGAGAGAAATTATATCAAAACGCCCGAAGTCCGGCGCCTGATCAACAACAGGCTCGAATATATATTGCTGTTTATTGTCGTCAATTCCAGGGATCATATGAAGACTCAGCTTATCAACGTGAACGCCGCGGTAGTTCGCAAAATAAAGCAAACGAGGACTTATATGCTTGAGAATCCCGGGCAGGCGTGGAATATCAGCAAGCTGGCGGAAATGGCAGGCGTGAGCCAGTCATACTTTTCCAGATTATACAAAAAAATATTCGGGACTACTCCGATGAAGGATCTGAATGAAAGGCGGATAGAGAAAGCCAAGTATTATTTCAGCTGCACGGTTCTTTCCATCAAAGAGGTGGCGTATAAGACCGGATTTAAAGACGAATATTATTTCATACATGCTTTTAAGGCCGCGACGGGCACAACGCCCGGTAATTATTGTAAGCTTCACCAGAACAACGACACGAGCAACGTTTTGTATATAAACGAAAAGGATCTGTAAACGATAGTTAGACGGAAAGGACGACCGCCATGACGAGACGCGAAACTGTAATACAGGCACTAAATCATAAAGAGACGGAAAAATTGCCCTGGTTCGTGGAATTTACCGGACAGGAGTGCGAAAAAGTGGCGAAAGCATTAGGCGACGACCATTTCATTGACCGGTTACGGAGACAAGCTGAGCTTCTGGGGAACGATCTCTACGCAAAAAGCATTGCCAAATCTTACGCCGGAAGAGGTCAAACAAAAGATACGGGACACAGTCCGGATAATGCGAAAAGGAGGCGGGTTTATCCTTGCCCCCACGCATGCGATCCCGAACGATGTGCCCGTGGAAAACGTACTTGCTATGCTTGAGGAGTTCAGTAAATATTAAAACGGCAGAAACACAAGGAGGATCTGAAATGAAAAGCAGAATTTTAGCGATCTTGATAGCAGCAGCGCTTGTTATTTCGCTGATCAGCATCGGCAGTTTCGGTGAGCAAGCTGCTGACCAGGCTGATTTCGTTATGAAAAACGGATACGTTAACCCCCGGGCCAGCGAGATACTGGCGATCGAAGGGTCGTTCGAGTACGATACTTCTAAATATACAAGGGGCGCGGTAGTGATCGACACGAATAAAACGGAGAGTGAAGAATACAACGGACAGTTCTTCTTCCACACCGGCGCCGGAGATAAATTCACTTTTACGGTGGATTTCGGAACGTTTAAGGCGGACAAGTTTTCGTATATGCATTACGGCGGTGTGGCTGAGCCTACAGAGTTCGACGTATTTGCAAACGGTGTTAAACTCGGTTCTGGCGCGTCAACGGGCGGCACAGGCTGGCTGGATCTTTGGGAAGGGTATAACGGTGCCATGCAGGATTCGTTCGAGATAAACCCGCCCATAAGCGGCGTACAGACGATCGTGATCGAACTTACTTCGTCCAGCCCGGCATGGCCCGCAAACGCTATCGGACTCTTTGAGTTTTTTGACAGCGGGGCATACGATCCGGAGCAGAGCGTTGACAACGAACCCGATTTTGTGATGACTGAGGACAGTCTGGCGATAAATGCGAGAAAAGTGCTGCTTAAACGCGGCGCAATTACCAGGGACAGCGAACAGTTCTTAACAGACCACGCGATCGGCGTCAATTCTGCTTCGGCGGAGCAGCCTGAATATGACGGTATGTTCTTTATTCACGGCGGCGCGGGTGATACGATCACGTTCACGGTAGACTTCGGCGAAAAGATCGTTGACGCCATGTCGTATATGTCGTACGGACTGGCTGTGGAAAGTACTGATTTTGACCTTTTCATTAATGACGAGCTTCAGGGAAGCGGCGAGGGCCTCGGCGGCAACGGCTGGGAGCTCGAGGATTACAATAATGCAAATTATGACGAATTTAAATTTGCAAAGCCTGTGACCGGCTTGTGCACCGTTAAAATTCAGATCACGGCGTCAAGCCCGGCCTGGCCTGCGAATAATATCGGAATGTTCACGTTCTATGAAGCTGCTCCTGCTACGCCTACTCCTGAAGCAGCGGTGACGGACGAGCCTTCTGCTCCTACTGACGCGCCAACTGAGGCGCCAACCGCCGCGCCGACTGACGTACCTGCGACTGACTCCGCCACGGCTCCTGCGGCTACTGCTCCTGAGAAGACGGCTGACAACGGCGGGAAGACGGCGGACAATAAACCTAATGCCGGGCTTATCGCCGGTATTTCGATCGGCGCTGCTGTGCTGGTCGCCGCAGTGGTGATCGCCATAGTGATGGCAGGTAAAAAGAAGAAATCTAAATAATATGGCCTGATTTCTATAATAAAGCTTGATCCCTGTAATTATAGTATGATCTCCGGCTTTATAAGAGGAGGAGTGGCGTGAAATGCGCATAGGAAAAAGAATAATATCATCGATTGCCCTCGTGATGGCAGCAGCGATACCGGCTGTTTTTTCAGGCTGCGCACGGAACGATCCCGAAAAACCGGAAGAGAACGTCACTCCCTTGCAGGATTGGGGCGAGCCCGCAGATATCCCTCTGACTGAGATCGATTATCCGGAAAAAACGCTGCCCGTACCGGTATTGACCGCGCCGAAACTTTCGGAATATCCTGCCTTCAAATTCAGCAGCCGGGAACTTATAGAAGGATTCCGCTTCGAATCGCCGGTCGACGGGAGTGTTGTCAACGCCATGTGCATCCGTTTTACCGGGGCGCCTCAGGTAAGAAAAGGGCAGGACGTTGTTTTTGCGCTTAACGGCGTGGAGGCGGGACGGTATTCACGCGACACGGGCTCACAATACGTTGACCTCACGGCCGGCGGAGAAGCGCTGGTCAAGGGCGAAAACGTATTGACCGCGGCGCTTCCGTCCGGGACTAAATTCGATGCGGAACTCGTGATATATTCGGATCTGATCGCGGCGAAAGCGAAATTGTCCGTATCTGCTGCATCGGGCGTGACCGTTCCGGAAGCGCTTTTCGGAATGAATATGGAAATCACTCGTTCCTGCTGGTTCGGGGGACTTTCTGCCGAGCTCCTCAACAACAGAAAATTTTACGCGCTCGATCAGGATCATCGAAACCCGGCGGCGTGGTCTGTTTCGGCGGGAAGGACTGTGACGGATGATAAAACGCACAGTATCTGCGGCAGTAATTACGTCGTGCTTGATGACGGCGGTGAGCTCCGGTACAGCGACGAACTGCGTCTGGATGCCGGGAAAGAGTACGTGTTTGAGGTTTGGACGGCGTCGGAGGATAAAGATAGCGCCGTTTACGTATACGTCGGTGATAGTAAAATAGGCGAGTTTTGCTCCGGGCGCAGTGCAGAGGCGCATAAGTTCAGTTTTGTGGCAGCTGACGATCAAGGAAGTTCGGCAGGAGATCCTTCGTCAGGAGTGAGATTGACCATGCGCTCGAGCGGCGGAAGTGTCGAACTGTACGAAGCATCGCTATTGCCCGCGGACAATTTCTACGGTATGAGCATTGACGCGGTTTCCGCACTGAAAACGCTCGGACCCGCTGCGCTGCGGTACCCTGGAGGCTGCTGCGCTGACCGTTTTGACTGGCGGGAGCNNGCCTTAAACCTGCCGCGTTCAGGAAGCCGATGGAGGCAAATGAAAGCGGTTTTACCGGCATGGGCAGCTTCCTGTTCACTTCGACGTACGACCAGGATACGCTGGATCTCGGCCTGGAAGAGTTCTTCCGGCTGTGCGAAGAAGTTGGTGCGAAGGCGGAACTGACGGTGTCGCTCGTGAGGGGCAACGAAAAGGACGCCGCGGAGCTTGTTGAATATTGCCGTGACAATTCGCACGCGGTTTCGTCGTGGTTCATCGGCAACGAAGTGTATTATTTCGGTGATGCGCTCTACCGCGATCCGCTGCTGGCCGCGACGATAACGGATAATTACATAACTGCTATGCGGGAAGTGCAGCCCGACATATGCGTCGTCGTGGGTGCCTGCGACACGACGGAGGAAATGATACTGTGGACGAGGACGTATTTCGGACGTCTCGGCGAGCTCGGGACGCGGTACGACCTGATCTCCGTGCATAATTATTACGGCGCGGTCGATACTTTCACCGACCGCTTTAAGGCTGCCGATTTCCTGCGCCGCACCTGCGCCGGGTTCGTTTCTTCTGATCTTCCTGTCGTAAAAAGCATAGAAAAAGTGCTGAACGAGGCCGTTCCCGGGTTGACCGGCGAGAAGGGGCTGTATCTCGACGAATGGAACTGGACGTTTGGCCTCGCACCGGGTACGATGATGTTCCTCGGAAACAGCACGTATATGTTGTCAGCGATCGCCACCGGAGCCGATCACCCGCTTTCAGCCGCCAGCTTTTTCCATCCGTTCGAGGGCATGATCGCTTCATCCGGAAGTGTTCGCGAACTTGCCGGGTCGGGGTATGCGTATGAACTGCTGAAAGCGCACATCGGCGGTGATATCTTAGGCTCACAGATCGACGCGGACAATGCTTCAGCGCTTGTTTCTGTTTCTTCCGGCGTGATGACGGTCTCCGTTGTCAATCTCAATAATGAATCGCTGCTTCTGGACCTGGCTTCTGTGCGCGGCATGGGTTTCGGCGGCAACGTGTCTTATAAAGTCATTCGTGCGAATTCGCTTAGTCTTCACGACGCTGCGACGTTGTCGTCGGGCAACGTCGAGTTGTTTTCTGCCTCGGCTCCCGGCGGCGATCCCGAATTAAAGGTTCTCGTCCCCGGCTGCTCGTTTGTGCAGATAACGGTCGGCAGAACAGGGCCGGGGGCATAGGGTAGGGCTCTTTTTTGTGCGTCGCACTGAAAAAGCAAAAGTTGTAAACAACTGAAAAGAATATAAAATATTTTTCGAATGGACGCTTGAATTACTATTGTTTTCTTCTGATTATTCTTATTAGTAAGATGACCACAAAGACAATGCAACATGCACCGATAATTGAACCGATTACTACCCAAAAAGGAAAGACATTTTTATTGCTCCCGTTATTATCCGGAGCAGTGGGCACGATATCTTTGGGATTGGTAACGTTTGATACCGGATCCTCTGTTAAAACTGCTGTTGCAGAAGCAGTTTCTGTAACCGTGGAGGTATTGCCCTGAGTCGATGTCGGGTAATCTGTACCCGTTTCAATTATATCCGGCACCCCGGTTGAGACCGATTCTGTAGGTGAATCGGTTGATACAAACATAGTGAATGTTATCACAGATGGAACAGGTGTAGTTATGTAAGTGGAGGAGACAGTTGGAATGTGATCTGAAGGGGGAATTGTCGGAGTAACAGTCAAAGGCTCAGAGGGTTTCACATTTGTTGATATATCGGTTGCTGGAGCATTCGTTATAAATTCAGTACGAGATTCAGTAGGCAAATCAGTTGCGGGAGCTTTAGTTTGTGTTGTAGCACTTTCTTCCGGTGTCGTAAAAGGGGTCTTTGTTTGAATCGGAATATCAGGAAGTTCTATTCCAAGAATAATATCTTTTCCATATCCTCCGCTCGCATAGATTTTAGAAGTATTTATCATTATCATTGCGGAAATAATCCCCGCTGTAAGTAATACTGTAGCTGTAGCAGCTGCCCTTTTATAATTCATAAAACCAATAGGCTCCTTTGTTTGTCTTCAAATAATATCCCGTTTCAAAGCAATCAGCATATCGAAAGAACTTGCCATATAGTTTACAGCAAGACTTTTTCAATTGCTATTATAGTGTTTTTAAAAAAGAAAGGCAAATGATAGGTTTTCCTGCTCCACTCCCGTTTCCCTGTTTATGTGAAATTGCCTCCCGCCGATGCCGCTTGCCCTACGGGCGGTGAATAATGTATAATATTGTCAACTAAAGAGACGGCATTTCAGTCATCAGAACTGATACAGGGGGCGTACGGATGAAAAAATATCAGCACGTTAATAATCATCAAAACACGGCGCGGAGACTGCTATGTCTCATAGCAGCGGCGGTAATGGCATTGACCTTGTGCGCGGCAACGGAAACGGGCCTGCATACACGCGGCAGAGTAAACGCGGAAAACATTGACAGCGCCGGTGACGGAGAAAGCGCGGTGGAAAAAGTGATCACGCCTACGTATATTTATGATTTTACCGATGACTCGACTTACACCCTCGGGCCTGAGACGCACTGCCTGATCGAGGTCACCGACGACGGACTGCGAATGGACGTCCTCGAAGACGACCCGAATCTGACGATCGGACCGATGTTCGAAAACGGAAACGAAGCCAGCTGGATCGTTATAAAATATCGCGGCGGATCAGAAGCAAGATCACGAAACGGCGAAATATACGTTGCCACCAACGAAAAAGAAATAAGCGAATCGACCAAAGTGATGCTAAAATGGGGACAGCTCACGGAAGAGTGGCAGACGCTCGTCATGCACTCGAGGCTGTTCGACAGACTTGATGAAGAGATCATCAACGTGCGTTTTGACCCGCTTTCATCTGCAGGCGGAACGCCGCTCAGCACGGACGAATGGATCGAAACGGCATACATCGCATTCTTCTCAAACGAAGAGGATGCAAGAGCGTTCGATTACGAAGCGTATATCAGATCGATGGAAAGCAGTCACAGTCATACGCCTGGACCGGGGACGGATGATCCGGAAAACGATAAGTGGAAGAAGCCCCCGGCTTATGAGAAGTACGTGATAGGTGCGGATAATTATAAGGGCACGATCGAGCTGAGATCCGACGCGGCTGCCGGAACGCTCACGGTATCATACGGAGAAGGCGATAAAGCCAGGTCGTTCACCGTGCCGGACAACGCATATTTCCGCAACGGACCGCTTGCCGGAACGGATGAACTCGGCAGAAAACTGCCGGATCAGTTTACGGTCATTGACCCGGACTATGTGACACACGACGAGAACGACAACGCATCGGTCATTGACGCCACTTCGCGCGCGATCGGAGTGTACGGGCAGAACGGCCGGAGATACGTGGGTATTTTCTACTTCCTTTGGCACGGAACGATGGTGGACGTTGACGCAAACCCGAGGAACATACAGGAACTGCTGGACACGTACGGCGATAAGGCAAAGGATATGCCCGAACTTTGGGCGTACGTGAACGCCACATTCTATTTCGCGAAACCGCTGTACGGATTCTACCGTTCCGACGACGAGTGGCTGATCCGCAAACATATAGAGCTGCTGATGAACGCCGGCGTGGATTTCCTGTATTTCGACGTCACTAATAATTATCTCTACGAACGCACAGCAGAGAAAGTCATGGCGATCCTGCATGAGATGAACGAGCAGGGCTACGCCGCTCCGAAAGTAGTATTTTATACGAACACCGACGCAAAAGAACGCGTAAAGCAGGCGTATAAAACGATCTATTCAAAAAACGTATATCCGGACACGTGGATGATGCTGGACGGAAAACCGCTGATAATCGCGCCGTACAGCGCTAACGTTGACAACTTCTTCACGATCCGCCTGCCTCAGTGGCCTACGGAAGATATTAAAGAAAACTCATGGCCTTGGATCGACTGGGATTGGCCGCAGCAGCTGCACGGTAAAGACATGGCGGAAGCGATAAGCGTTTCGGTGGCGCAGCACAGCGGAAACTGCGAGTTCTCTTCTTCGGGACTGTACGGTTATGACGGGAACAGGGGCAGATCGTACGACGGTTACCGCGACGCCCCGACGGCGGATTCATATAAAGCAGGGGCAAATATGCAGCTCCAGTTTAACCGCGCGATCGAATCAGGCGTCCCGTACGTGCTCGTGACGGGCTGGAACGAGTGGCTCGCCAACAGGCAGGCAACGGCGATCAAGAAGTATCCGATCAGGTTCGTTGACACGTTCAACCTCGAATACAGCCGCGACATCGAGATGAGCGAGGGCGGGTATTTCGACAGCTATTATATGCAGCTGATCTCGAATGCGGAGGCGATACGCGGCGCGGCGCCCGAGATAGTACGCGACGACAGACACGCGATAGATATTGCCGGCAGCTTCTCGCAGTGGGATCAGGTGGCGCATTACTACACGGATCCGTCGGGAGATGCAGTCTGGCGCAAATCGCTGGGAGCCGGACCGTTCACGCTGACGAACGAAACGGGGCGCAACGATATCGTCCGTATGAAAGTCACAGGCGACACGTCTTATCTGTATTTTTACGTCGAATGCGCGGACAATATCAGGCACGGCTCCGGATCCGACAGCTGGATGCAGCTATATCTGAACGTTGACGACAGCGAAACGGGCTGGTGCGGATACGACTACGTCGCCTGCTGGAAAACGAAGGGGGACAATGTCGCTACTCTTGCCAAGGCGGGCGGCAGCAGCTATGACAGTTTTACCGAGATCGCCGATCTGACGTATCATGTGGAAGGTAAAAAAATGATGATCGCCGTTCCGCTCGAACTTCTGGGCATCGAATATTTCAACAAGATCGTGCTCAGCTTCAAGTGGGCTGACAGCAGGTCGCTCATCAATACTCCCGAGCAGTTCTACACCGACGGCGACGTGGCTCCTCTGGGCAGACCGGATTTCACGTACCGTACGTACGAAGGCGATTCCGTTCCCGAGACGCTTCTGAAAGTTGTGAAACTGTCCGAAAGGCCCGAAGCGTACGAGAAAGATCAGAAAGGGATCGACCCGATCGGCCGCGAAAAGGCGACAACGAAGCATGAAACGCCGGCGTGGGTGATACCTGCGGCTATCCTTGGCGGTTCTGTGGTCCTGGCGGCTGCAGGCGGGGCGGCAACGTCCGCGATATTGAAAAAGCGTAAAAAGCAGGATCAGTAAGCGGTCCGGCAATGTTTTTGCACGATTTTATGTTGAAACACGCACTTCAAACTGATATAATTACAAAAACTAAAGGCCGGAAGGCCGGTGCTGAAACAATTTAGAATGGAGGAAACAACAAAATGTTAAAGAAAGTATCGATTTTAGTTGCCGTTATTCTGGCTGTCACGATGCTTTTATCAGCAGTTCCTGCTTTTGCGGCAGAAGCTGAGGAAGAGCAGTACGTCAGATTTACCGCTACCGGTAACGACCCTTATGCTACTTTTTCATACAGCAGCGAGGGTAATAACAAGAAGATCGATCCGGATACCGTTACATGGGCGGCTATCCGTTATAAGACCGGTTCCCAGTACGACAGCACGGGAGTAGAATACACCGCGCAGTTTTATATCAGCCCCGCAGCGGAGCCCTGCATTCCGATCAGATACAATTTCTCCGGAAAATGGGAGACTGCTATCGTTGATATGACGTCGGTATCGACTGTCACAGAACTGGATTCCATATGGAGCAGCGACAGATACACCGCTACCGGAACCATCAGGTTTGACCCCCTGGAGCCGGACCGTGATCCTGAAAACACCGCATCCGACGGAATCAGCGGACAGGTAAATCCCGATGACTATATTGACATCGCCTGGATCGCTTTCTTCGAAAAAGAAGATGACGCAAAAGCGTACACCGGAAAAGAGAACACACCTTACTGCCTGCTCGACGTTGACAGCCTGATGGGCCTCACCGGTGCGAATAACCTTAAAGCAGACCTCTATGACGCGGCCGGTTACGTTGAGCCTACGGCTCCTCCCGCCGATACTCCGGTAAAATATCCTGTTAGCCCGCGCAGCATGGATCCTCAGCAGTTCAACGGAAAGAGCGTAGGGATCGAATTTGTAGTACCCGAAGGAAAATCCTTCAAAGCGTTCATCCTTGACGCTGCACCCACGTGGGGAGGTCAGGCAAACTCGAATCTTGACGCTGCTATTTACGCCTGGAACAGAGATTACGATACCACCGTTTCCGGCAAAGAACTCGGCACATTCCGTGAAGAAGAGCACGTAGATAACACCGACATTACTATGGACTTCGGAGTTATCCTTCCTCCCGGAAAATACGTTATCGTTATGACCGCTGAAGACGACCCGATCGGCGCATGGGGCGGAACTCTTGACGAGATCGATTTCGAAGCCATTTTATATTTTGACGACGATGAGAACGATTCCTGGTTCCCGTATTCTTCTATATTGCTGATTGAGGGCACCGAGCATGCGATCGAGATCGCAACGCCCGAGCCTACATCAGTTCCGACCGAGAAGCCCACAGCAGCTCCGACGGAAGTTGTCACCGCAGCTCCTGCGACTCCCGCTCCCGCTACGGATGTTCCTGCAACCGATGCTCCTGTAAAGACGGAGGATGCAGGTAATAAGGACAATACCGGTAATAAGGGACTTCCTACCGGCGCTATCATCGGAATCGTTGCCGCAGCGGTAGTTGTAGCTGCAGTGGTCGTTGGTATCGTGATCGCGAAATCCAAGAAGAAATAATTAAACTTTTACACTTTCAGCCCATTCAGATACGCTGGATGAAAGCGATGGTGCGTCCTTCTTCAGAGAAACAAAATTGAAGATCCAGAACGCGTCGCTGCCTTTAAAAAGATAGACCCAGTAATGGAAAGTCTTTCCATCGGCATCTGAATCATACTCGAAGAAACGTACGGCCTCGCCGGATAAGATATCTTTATCCGACAGGCCGTTGTTTTTACACACTATATCCGCATATTCGTCCAGCGACATATCGGCGAGTCCGTCAGCGAGGGTAAATGATTCTTTCAGTGCGGAAACGGCGACGTTTTCGGCATATGCGGTGAAATCGGGACCGTACGGAGCTTCTTCTACGAATCTGTCGGTGAGAACGATGCTCATGCCTGAAGCGCTGAACGTTTTAGGTTTTGGGGGAGCGTTAAAGAAGTTTTGCCCCGAGCAGGCAGTGAGGCCGGTCAACGAACTTACGGCTATCGCGCAGATGAGCGCCAGGAGAAGGGCCTTAGCAGCGGCAGTATTGCTTTTCTTCTTTTTATTGACCGCTATCACCGCGATAAGCGCAAGCGCGATCACAGCGGCGGCAGCAATACCGGCGATGATCCACGC
>DBVV01000123.1:0-15556 GCA_002308795.1 Mageeibacillus sp. UBA1255
AGTACGGTCTCAAAAAAGCGAGAAGAGCGCCTCAGTTCAGCAAGCGTTGATCGTTTTTCGATATTACTTCGGAACCCCGGATGCAAATTCGGGGTTCTTGTGGATTTAAGGGACAATGGGAATAAAAAGGTCAGGCATAAAAAAGAAGACTACGAAGAATACCGCGGAGACGGTACGCGAGGGCGTGAAACTCGCGTCCATGCTCCGGGGCGGAGATATCGTTCTCCTCTCGGGCGATCTAGGCGCGGGCAAGACTCATTTTACGCAGGGCATTTTAAACGGGCTCGGATCGGATGAATACGCCGTAAGCCCGACGTTCACCATTGTCAACGAACACCGCTCCTGCCGTATTCCGCTCATCCATATCGACGTATACCGTCTTCGCGACGCCGGCGAACTGTATGACACTGGAATAGACGAATATATCGGCGACGACGTTGTCACCGTTATCGAGTGGGCGGATAAATTTCCGGAGCTTGCAGATCTGCCCGGAAGAAAATTCTACGTGGAAATAACGCGCAGGGATGATATCGATCCTGAACGGCGCGAGATCCGGACGAAATATCCGGATGATGTTTTTGCAAAACGGGAGGCTGAATAATGCTGATCCTCGGAATCGACACGTCTTGTGCGAGCGCGGGAGCGGCGCTGATCGAGTCGGACGGCGCCGGTAATTACAGTATCCTCGGATCGGTCGCTCAGGCGGATAAGCGCACTCATTCCGTTAAACTTCTGCCCGAAATACAGGTCCTGACCGAGAGCTTAGGCGTTAAGACAGGGCAGATAGGGCTCATCTGTGTTACATCGGGTCCGGGATCGTTCACCGGGCTCAGGATAGGGGCGTCAACGGCTAAAACGATGGCGTGGGCTCTCGGCATACATGTCGCGGGCGTCAATACTCTTGACGCTCTTGCCGATCCGCTTCCGGAGGATGGCAGACTCGTCCTTTCCATGATCGACGCAAGAAATCTGAGGGCATACGGCTGCCTGTATTCAGACGGGAAACCTGCCATGAAGCCGCTGGTGGATAAGGTATCCGGGATCGTTGACGCGATTCCCGACGGGCTCGCGGTCAGGCGGATAGAAGTTCGCGGCGACGTGCTACGTAACGAAGAAGTGAAAAAAATATTGACCGCGAACGAAAAGTATGAATTTTTAACTGACGGCGGGTATCTGTACCCGGATCCGGTACGAGTCGCAGCGCTCGGGATGAAAGCGTATGACGCCGCCCCGGATAAGTCTGCGTTCGCTCCGGAAAAACTATCCCTTGACTATATGAAAGACTGGTAAAAAGCCGTGGCATCATCGCTCGAATCCAAGATCCCCGCGATCGCAAAACTTGAAAAGATCTGCTTCTCCGAGCCGTGGACAGAAGGAATGATCTCCGGGTCAGTCTTTTCCGGTAATTATATATTCAGTTTCGTATACCCCGGCGGAAGCGAAAGCGACGAACCGGCGGGATATGCCTGCGGTCTTATCGCACCCGAACAATGTGAGATACAGCGCATATGCGTTCTTCCGGAATTCAGGCGGCTCGGATACGGCGAAAGACTGATGAACGAACTTAAAAACGTTTTCGCAGCCTCCGGCGCATCCTCCGTTTTCCTCGAAGTAAGGGCGTCAAATATCCCGGCGCGCAATTTGTATGAAAAACTAGGCTATAAACAGCTCGGAATCAGAAAAAATTACTATTCCGACGACGATGCGGCAATATATATGCTTGAATTATGACGCCATAAATTGTACAATATATATGCAGGCAGTTGTAACTGGACCCAAGCAGGCGTTGACCATAAAAGCGCGCTATCACGCAGAAGTTTAAAGCTGCCGGAGTTTCACTATTTCTTTAGGAGGCTGCTATGTTTTGTACTAACTGTGGAAAGAAAATCGATGATAATCTCAAATTTTGTCCCGAATGCGGATCCTCTTTGAACGACGTCGCTGCGGAAGTAAAAGATCAGGTTAAAGAAGAGGCGGACACTCAGGCCGAGAACGCAGTTTCTGCCGCGGCGGCTGCTGCTGCAGGGGCTGCTGCTGTAACTCAGGAAGTGACGGAAGCTGCAGAAGAGCAGGTAAGTGATATCGAGAAAACGGTCGCGGATGCCGATCTGCACGAGATCGATACCAGCAGCATCACCGCCGAAGCGGAAGCTGCCGAGAAAGAAGCAAAACGCATAGAAGAAGAAGCTAAAGCGACGATCGCTGACGCACAGGCGAAGGCGGATGCTGCAAAAGCTAAAGCCGAGGCCGCTCTTGCGGAGGCCAGGGAAAAAGCAAGGAAGGCCAATATGGCTAAGGCTGAGGCTGAGGCGTCTTCCGCAGTTAATAAAGCAAACCGCAAGATCGCTGCGGCAGGAGCTGCAAAGCAGAAATATCTGTCTGCTCTTGACGAAGCACGGACGGCATACGACGACGCAGTAAAGGCGTTTACAGATGCCGAAGCACTTGGCGTCACCGATCTTCCTGTGCTTATGCCTTTCGCTGATCTTTCCGACGTTCCGGAGACAAAGCAGACAGGTAAAACGGCTGAGAGGAACAATGCCGTTACTGCCGTTCCCGCACCCGCTCCGGCTGCTCCTCAGGCAGGTCAGACCGGCGAAGTCAGGCTTGTAAAGCCGTGGGGATATTTCCTGCTCAATATTTTATATTGCATACCTGTGATAGGATGGATATTCCTCCTTATCCACACTTTCGGAAAAAAGTACAAGAACAGACAGAACTACGCGATCTCGATCTGGATCGGCATATTTATCTGCCTTGTCATATGCGCGATCGCTACCGTATTGTATCTGATATTCCGCGATTCCGATTTCGTGAAGACGTTAGAACATATGGTAAAGGCGGTCTACGAGCTTATCCGTTCGTATTTTACACCGTGACACTATAATTATCCATAAACATATCATCCCGTCCGTGCCGGAGCGGATGACCGGCCGGACGGGATATGACTCTACCGCGACCGGAGGGATCGAAGTTGACGACGCAGGCAGATGCTAAAGGCAGAGCCTATAAGCGGGTGTACGGCATTATCGTGCTGGTGATATTTATTGTCATCGGCGGCGTTGTCGCAAACAAGATCGTCACGAATCGCAGAACTATCAGAGCGGAGAACGAAAAAAACAGTGCCCTTATCGAACAGTACACCAAAGAAGCGAATGAGCTTTCTGCGGAGGTGGAGGCGATCCGCGACGAGCTTTCGTCGGTGGAGAACCGTTACCGTACGGTGCTTTCGGAGTTAAAGGAGACCGACCGCGATTTTTACAATCTGCTTAACATGTATGATAAAGATCTTGAGCTTCTCAGGTTCAAGGCCGGTCTTACGAGCGTATCAGGCAGCGGGATCATTATTAAACTTGACGATTCGGGACTGATCCAGAAGGCGCTCGTCCATGATACGTACCTGACTGAAATACTGAACGTTCTTAAAGAGGCGGGAGCGCAGGCAATATCTGTCAACGGCGAGCGGATCGTCGCGACGAGTGAGATACTGTGCCTCGGCCCGAGTATCCGCGTCAACGGCGTGAGGTTGTTTGCTCCGTACAGGATCAGTGCTATAGGCGATCCTGACGTGCTTCAGAAGGCTTACCAGGAGAGCAAGATCTATTCTACGATCGTGGCGCAGAATCTGCTTTACGACGTTCAGAAGACAGACAGGATCGTGATTGGTTCATTTACGGGCGATCATAATAAGCTTATTTCTAAATTATACTGAACGATATAGGATTTTATTGATACCTGCTCCGGAGATATTCCGGGGCGGAGGCGTGAAGATGAGTTTTGAGGAAAAGGATTTTAACGATATAGCTGATGAACTTGCTTCCGGGGATCAGGGATCTACCGCGGATGAAAAACTTCGTGATATTCTGGGCGATTCCGAAGATCAGAGCGCTGCCGGACAGAACGTCGGCGCAGGCGGGCAGACGAATGAAACTCCCGCANNAGCCGCCGAACCGGAGCAGGCAGAAGGATCTGCGCCTGACCCGTCCCTTATAAACTGGGCGAGGAATCTTTGGCGCACTCCGGGATCGTCATATTCCGCCAGGACAGAAGCTAATGCGAACAGAGAATCCGATGCCGTAAGAAAAGAGGGAGCGTTCAAGATCATACGCACCGTTTTATTGACGGCACTGTGCCTTATAGTCGGTATCGTTGCCGCGATGCAGTTTAAGACCATAGCTTCCAGGAGTACCGCCGAACCGGATGCGGAGAGGCAGATCAACCAGCTCAGCAGTACGATCATCAACCTTCACGCGGAACTTGAATCTCTCGAAGCGGAACGCACGGAATTGCAGAACAGGCTCGATATGCTGGAGCAGTCTTCGCAGGATGAACAGATCGCCGCGATACGGGAAGAGCTGAACAACGTCAGGACTTTCGCGGGGCTGACGAGCGTAAAGGGGAGAGGGATACACATACAGCTCGGATTTACCGAGCGGACAAACGTGAGCAGCATTCAGACAAGGCTGATCCTGCTCATAAACGAATTGCGCGCCAGCGGGGCACAGGCGATCAGCATAAACGGCGTGCGTATCCTGGCGATGACAGAAATGCGCGTCGTAAACGACCAGTATATTTCGGTCAATGCCAGGCAGATCATCGCCCCGTACGATATTTACGCGATCGGTGACGCGTCAAGTCTGTACAGCGGGATAACGATGGGCGGCTCCGGGATCGTGTACCAGATCCGAAATCTTGCCGGGGCGACCTGCAACTGGGATATCCAGGAAAACATCGTTATAGGTGCCGCGAACGACGAAGACATCAGGACAGATAAATTAACGCCGAACCCATAACAGCGAATCAGACAGATGGATAGAGTATATAAAAAGATAACAGAAGAATACGGAGTCGGTGAACGCATATGCACGCTCGCGGCAATAAGCGAGAAAGACGTGCTGCCGGTATTTGATAAAATAGATGAGATAAGGGATTACAATCAGCTGAAAGTGCTCCGCAGCATGCAGAAAAACGGGCTTGCGGAGAGGCATTTTAATTTTGCGACCGGATACGGGTACGCAGATATCGGGAGAGACATCCTTGACAGGATATATGCCGACGCATTCGGATGCGAGGATGCGCTCGTAAGGAGCCAGTTTATTTCGGGGACTCACGCCCTTAGCGTCGCGCTGTTCGGCATACTCAGACCGGGTGATACGGTCGTTTCGGTAACAGGAAAGCCGTATGATACGCTTGAAGAGGTGCTCGGGATCAGGGGCGAGGAGGATGAAGGCTCGCTCAGGGATTTTGGGATAAAATACAAACAGGTCGATCTTATGCCGGACGGAAGCCCGGATCTTGAAGGGATCGCCAGGGAGGTAAAAGGCGCTAAGCTGGCTATAATGCAGCGTTCGCGCGGCTACAGCCAAAGAGACGCCATAAGCATCGATTCGATCGGACGGATCGTCAATGCCGTCCGCGGATCGTCGCCCGGAACGGTCATAATGTGCGACAACTGCTACGGAGAATTTGTTGACGCCCGCGAGCCCGTTGACGCCGGTGTGGATTATATGGTCGGTTCGCTTATCAAAAATCCGGGCGGCGGATTAGCTCTGACCGGAGGATACATTGCCGGGAAGGCGGAATACGTAAGAAAATGCGCTAACAGATTGACCGCTCCCGGACTCGGAAAGCACGTCGGCGCTTCTCTGGGTACAAACCGCAATATGCTGCAAGGGTTTTATTTTGCGCCGCACATCGTTGCCGAAAGCCTTAAGGGAGCTGTTTTTACTGCAAGGCTTTTTGAACTGCTCGGGTATGACACCTCGCCTGCGTTTGATGCCTTGAGATCGGATATAGTTCAGACCGTGACGTTCAGATTGCCGGAAAAGCTGTCGGAATTCTGCAGAATGATCCAGAAAGCTGCCCCGGTCGATTCGGACGCGGTCCCGGTCGCAGACGATATGCCCGGATATGAGTCTCAGGTCATCATGGCCGCGGGGAATTTCGTGCAGGGTGCGTCAATAGAATTCAGCGCCGACGGACCGATGATACCTCCGTACACGGCTTTTATGCAGGGAGGACTTACATACCTTAACGTGAAGCTCGGGGCGATCCTCGCCGCCGATGCGCTTGAGAAAATGGCTGATTGATCGATATTTTTACAAAAGAGGAAACCATGGCTGACGAAAAAAGCAAAAAGAACACCGAAGTAAGGCTGGTTAAGGTCAATTCCAAGGAGAAAACCGCAAAGCGATACGATGCCTACGGTTATGAGATCCCTGAAGAAAAGCCCGCCGCTCCCGAACGTACGTATGCCGCGGAAGAACCGGTACGCACCGGCTCGGGCATTTCTTCTCCGGGGCACAGATATGACGCGGACATCAGGGCGGCAATAGAAAGCGGCGCTCACCGCCGTACCGGTCAGAACGCTGTCAGGAGCGAGCCGCATACCGAGCCTTCGACTAAAACGAACACCGACGACAGCACCGGCCCCGTGCGAGACGGCGCGGACAACACCGTGAGGAACCGCCGCAGCCACGTGAGCAACAGAAACGAGTATGACCGCGAGATCAGAAAAGAAAGAGAGAGCAAGACTGTTCCCGACGCCAGCCGCACGCGCCGTAATTCCGGAAAAAAGAAGGATACGGCCCAAAGATCGCACAGGCAGGCTCTGAAAGAACAAAAAGCAGAGCAAAAAGCAGAGCAGGAAGCCAGGCAGAAGGCGGAGCAGGAAGCAAAGCGAAAAGCAGAGGAAAGCAGACCGCTCACAGCGCATGAAAAGAGACAGAAGATCGCGAAAGCAAGACGCAGGAGGACCGCCGCGAATATATTCAAAGTAATTGCCGTCGTGCTCGTCGTTGCTCTCATTATCGTTCTGATAACAGTTAATTCAAAGAAGGGAAGCGGGATCAACACCCAGTATCTTTCCGCGGGTTACGTTGAGGACGCGGCGTTAGGTGAATTATCATTTTTAAGGGCTGAGAAGCCTGTCTATTCTTCTTTCTCGGGCGTTTTCGTTCCGTGTGTGAACGAGGGCGACCGGGTGGGCAACAACGCCGTTATCGGTCATGTGATCAAGGCGGAGTATTCGGACGCTCTTGCGGAGCTTAAGGACGTCGAGAGCAGGATCGCGGCGGCAATGAAGGCTGCAGCGTATGTTGAAGGCGGTAAAAGCGGCGAAATGCTGGCGCTGGAGAATGCTATTGACAACGGGATCGGTTCTATGTCGAAGCTTGCCATGTCCGGCGAACTTTCCGGTTATCATTATATTTTCGGCGAACTGTCGGATATGTTTGCGCGTAAAAACGAGATCGAAATGAGTGCGGACAATGCCGATACTTATATTTCGAATCTCCAGAAGGAGCGTAATTCCATACTTAACAGAATTTCTTCGTCTATGCATGAGGTCCATGCCAGCGCTTCCGGCGTGGTTTCGTTCAGATGTGACGGGAACGAATCGATCGTCAGTGATGCAATGCTTTCGCTTGAAAACAGGATCGCCGAAACGAATTTCGCGTCGCTGCAGTCAAGTACGTTGACTCCTGCCGAACTTCAATCGATATCATTGCCCGGGGGACAGCTTACCGTATCTTCCGGACAGAGCGTGGGGAGCGGTACTGTCGTGGCAAGAATTGCCACCGGGAACAGCTATTACGTGACGATTCCTGTTGACGACGCTTCTTCGCATCATATCTCGAACGGTGAGACCGCGCAGGTGTACGTTCCGGAGGATAACCTTTATTTCGATGCACAGATCGTCGGTCTTTACTATTGCGGAAATCGTACGCTTGCTGTTCTTAAGGCGGCGCGTGCTTTGGACGGGACGGTCTCGCTGAGGGCGAAGGAGGGGCGCGTCGTGTTTTCTCACGTCGAGGGTCTCAAGGTGCCGCTAAGGGTACTTTCCGAATGGGATTCTGCGGGAGTTACCGCCCGGCTCACGATCCTTCGTTCGGGTTACGTCAGGTTTGCATACGTCAACGTTCTGGGCCGTGACAATGATTATGCGATCATTAACAGCAGATCGACGCTCGATGACGGGAGCGGGGTCAGTGTGCGCGAGAATGATGAATATATCGTCAATTACGACAAGGTTTATGAAGGGCAGGCGATCTGATTGTCCATCGCTGAAAATATAGCTGAGATCAGGAATGAGATTTCCGGTGCGCTTTCTGCTTCCGGAAGAAGCGACAACGTGACGATCGTTGCTGTTACTAAATATTCGGATGCTTCCGCCGTGGTGGAGGCTGCCCGCGCCGGAATTACGGATTTTGCCGAGAACCGCGTTCAGATGCTTCTGGAAAAATGGCGTGAGCTTGATGAAATGCGTCAGGCGGGCGAGGTCATCCCGGATATGAACTGGCACCTGATCGGTCATTTGCAGACAAACAAGGTGAAATACGTCGTCGGCAAGGTCAAACTGATCCATTCGTGCGACAGCCTGAAACTGGCCGAGGAGATCTCCGCTCGCAGCGTGAAGGCCGGCGTTATCACCCATATCCTGATCGAGGTCAACGTTTCCGGTGAGGAGAGCAAATCCGGTGTTTCGCCCGATGAGGCGGAGAATCTGGTGCGTGATTGTGCAGTGCTGCCCGGTATCAGCGTTGACGGGCTTATGACGATGGCGCCTAAGGACGCCTGCGAATCGCTGCTGGAAGAAATTTTTAAAAAAACTTATGATTTGTTTGTTGACATTAGCAAGAAAAGCATATATAATATTTCTATGACTACCCTTTCCATGGGTATGAGCGCGGATTTTGTTGCAGCAGTTAAATGTGGCTCTAATATGGTTCGCGTCGGACACAGGATCTTCGGCTGAGGGTCCGGGGTCTGTCATCTTACAAAAGAAATTTCGGGATCTACTTAAGATAAGGAGGCTGTTTCGATGGCAGAAGTTTTTTCACGCTTCAAAAATTTCCTTGGTTTTGGCAGCGGTAATACCGCTCCGGAGACGGACGACTATTATGAGGACGCCGTTGACGAGAAAGCCAGCATCGCCGATTCAGAAGACGAGTACACCGTTATCACGAAGGACAGGTACAGTCGCGTAAGTTCCGCGGCCGGTTCTAATTATGGCTCTTCGCATACCGCGTCCCGCGACGCTCAGCCCGAAAAGCGTGCCGAGCATTCTGAGAAGTCTTCGCAGTCCGGTGAGAAGAGCGGTAAAGTGATCAGCATGGGTGTTAATTCCAATCTCAGAGTCGTGCTTTCCAAGCCTGCTTCGTTTGAGAATTGTGAAGCGATCTGCTCGCATTTAAGAGGCCAGATGACCGTGGTCCTGAACCTCGAGTTCGTTCCTGAGGTCGGCGACCGCAGACGTATTTTCGACTTCGTTTCCGGTTGCTGCTATGCTCTTGACTGCAGCATCCAGCGTGTTTCGGATCTGATATACGTTATCGCTCCTTCCAACGTTGACGTCCTTGCAGAGGTCACTGATGAGGAGGAGGGTGCGGTTTACTCCGCATTCTGATAGAACTGATCTTTTGGTTCGTTTGTTTTAGGCGTCCGTTTTTGCGGGGGTCAATAGTTTTTTACGCATGGCAGGCACTGACAGTAACGGTATTGTGAATAGGATCGTTAAGATCGCGGCTGCGGTGATCATTTTTCTGGTTTTCGGCCTTCTGGGGCTGGGGGCGTCAAGGATCATCGTGGGCGCTGATCTTTATAAGCAGATCTTCAGGCTGGTCGCTCTTCCTGTGTGTGCTTTTCTGGCCGGATTCGTTTCACTTTTGGTGGTGAAGAAGGCCGGGAGCTGTATGGTCGCGGCGGTCGTTACCAATGCTGTCGTGCTGCTGATCGTTACCGGTTTTTCCTGGACGGTCCTTCTCTGGAATCTTCTTTATATCCTGAGCAGCTTGATCGGTTTGTTTATCGCGTACATCGTTCTTACGCATAAGTCTTGATTTCCGGCATCTGGCGAGGGCTTTGCCGGTCAGTTTATCAGTGGTTTTAGTGTTTTTTTGAGTGCCTTGTAAAAGTAGTAGAATCCCAGGTCGTTGGGGTGGCAAGTGTCGACGGTGGATGATTGGAGTTCGTCTTCTTCGAAGAGTGAGTAGCCGTCAATGAAGTAAACGTTGTTGTCGCCCTGTGCGATGGCTTTTTCGTACGTGTTTTTGACGATTTCTCTGCGGCTGAGATTTAAATTGACTGCGTTCTGGTCAACGTGTCTGACGTCTGGTTTTGACATTATTATTATCGGCAGCTCCGGATTTTTGTCCCTGATGATCTGGTAGAAAGGATAGTGTGTGCTTTTGAGGTGGTCCGGGTCTGGCGCGTTGTGGTCGTAGTCGCATACGAGTGCGAGCATCGGCAGTTTTGCGATGTATTCGGCAATCGTTTTTTCTCCGCGTGCGGAGCCTGAGAAGCCGAGGTTCAGGATGTCGATGTCGAGTCCTCTGGAGAGCATGTTCTGGTATGCGTTTGCAGGCCGTGACGCGCATCCTCCTTGTGTGATCGACGAGCCGTAGAATACGACCGGTAGTTCGTGCGAGTATTTACCGGGTGTTTCGAATTTTGCGTTTTCCTGGAGGCCGATGTAGAGGCGGTCAACGTCGTTGTAGAGCGGGAAGTACAGGATCAGGTCCTGCATGCCTCCCGGGGTGCCAAGGACGCTTTCGTATCCGTTTTTTATTCCGTACGGCGGCGTGAATAACCCCACAAAATCCTGAATGGGACAGGGGACAGGTCCCTGTTTTTTTTCGCAAGTGGGACAGGGGACAGGTCCCTGTTTTTTTTCGCAAGTGGGACAGGGGACAGGTCCGTTTTCCTTTATCCTATATAAGTCAAATCCGGATGTGCCGGTTAGAGGCATGTGGGGAAAGTAGTTTGTCTCACCCCATTCAGCGTGGATCGCAACGTATGGAGAATCCGTTCTAAACCTTAGACGAATTCCGGCTGTATTGGATGCCAGAACTTCTACCCCCGGATTGACGTCACGGGCAATTTCTGGAGGCAGGCGGCGGAAAGGGCCGCTTCCGGAGTTAGCCTGATCAGGATCGGTCCATGCCCCGTAAAGGCGGAAGCGCGGATCGCCGGCTCCGATCCATTTCACGTCGGGAAGGTCGAGTGTTTCAGGAACCAGCAGGTTGCGGTCAATGTCAGCTATTTTCATTTTAATATTCCTCCTTATAATAATTATAGATGCCCGCCGCAGGATAGGGACCTGTCCCCTGTCCCACAGGGACCAAAACAGGGACCTGTCCCCTGTCCCATTTTGGGCAGAAATAAAGCCCGGCGGGAAGCCGGGCAGGTTTTTGGATCTTTAGATCCGGCAGACGATGCTTCTGTGTTCGCGAGCTGACTGGAAGAGCAGATCGACGACGCTCATCAGACGGATCTCCTCCTCCGGGGTCACGATCAGCGAAGCGGTTCCGCGGATAGTTGCCATCACGTTTTTGTAGAAATCACACCAGTCGGTTTTAACGTCGGGAAGCGGAAGCTCGCGGGTGGTCTCACGCGGGCGGGGAGCCATTGTCCTGGTCGGACCGGCCTCGGTATAAACGATCTCGGAGGTCCAGCCCAGATCACGGTCATCGGCAAGCTCGACCATCTTACCGTTACAAGCCCAGTCGTTTACAACGGCGGTACCGTCGGAAAGACTCATGTGCCAGCGGGGAAGAGAGATAAAACAGTTGGTCGAAACCTCGATCATTGCCCACAGCCCGTCTTCGAACTTAACGTACAGTTTGCAGTTATCGTCAACACCATCCGAATAGACCTCAAAAAGCTCCGCCTTGACCTCGACGACCGGATTCTTATCCATCCACATAAGCTGATCGAGCAGGTGGATACCCCAGTCAAGCAGCATACCGCCACCGTTCTCGGCACGGCCGCGCCATCCGGAAAGCACACGCTTCGACCCCTGAACACGGCTCTCAACAAAATACGCCTTACCGAGGCGGCCGGTATCATATATGTTTTTAATGATCACGTAATCACGATCCCAGCGCCTGTTCTGATGGACAGTAAAGACCTTGCCCGCACGCTTCGCCGCAGCCAGCACCTCTCTAAGCTCACCGGTGTTCAGCATGACCGGCTTTTCACAAACGACGTTTTTACCAGCCTCGAGTGCGGCAATAGAAATAGGCTTGTGGAAATTATTTGGGGTGGCAACAAGCACCAGCTCGATCTCCGGATCAGCAAGGAGCGCTTCACGACTCGGGTAGGCAATAAGACCGTTTTCCTCGGCAAATTTACGCCTCTCGGGAAGCAGATCATAGACACCTTTCACGTCCAGGCCGTCGATCCTGTCACGAATATTGGCGAAATGGTAGGAACCCATTCCTCCGAATCCTATGATACCCATTTTCATACTCATAAAATACCTCCCGGCAGTCCACAACATATAGATCGGGACAGCCTGTTACTGGCAATAGAATACATCATCTGGTGATGATTTGCAACCGGAAAATTCACGGACGATATCAAAGGGAACCGAACAGCTCCGAAATACCGTCCTTGTCAACGGTACCTTTATCGACAAGAGTCTCGGCAAGTTTCAGCACGGCAGAATCATGCTCCTTAAGCAGGAGCTTTGCACGATCGAATTGACCGCGGATAACGCCGTCAACAGCCTCGTACAGCCCGTTTGAACCGCCTTCCTTCTCTTTAAGATAACGAGCAGCAAAACCAAGCGGAGACATACCGTTGTCCTCGACCATTCTGACTGCAAGCTCCATAGCAGATTTCAGATCGGACGAACCTCCGTCGGAGTACGAACCCGTGAACACCTCTTCGGCGGCAAGTCCGGCAAGCAGAACGCATATCGAATTTTCATAATCGGCTCTGATCCTGAGGTACTGGGCACGCGGCTTATGCTGAACGTAACCGAGAACGCCGCCGGCGGATGTTTCGACGGTGATCCGCTCGATATCGTCGCCGGCATTGAGCAGCCTTCCTATAAAAGCATGACCGGACTCGTGGATAGCCACGCGCTTCTTCTCGGCATCTTTGATCGCACCGGGCAGTATCATCAGCTCGTTGTTCGGAAGAAATTCAATGATCTCGTTGATCTCGGGTATACTCGACTCGTCGATCTTAGAAAGATCGGGATCGGAGAGAGTTGACCGCTTCTGAAGAGTAAGCTGGTAAAGCTTATCGACAAAACGGCCGTTTCCGAGATTCTCGACATTGTGGAAATACTGCATGATGCTCTTTATTTTACCGCGGCACGATTCGCTGACACAGAGCCTGCTCTGCTTCATTTTCAGGAAGAACATGTCGACAAGTTCATCTTCGGTGTAGTCCTCGAAATGGAACGTGTATCCGACGCGCGACGCGATACCGGGGTTGGAGGCAATGAACCTTGCCATCTCCGCTTTATAACCTGCGAAAATGATCACCAGATTATCGCGTTTATCCTCCATCGCTTTAACAAGAGTAGCCAGCGCTTCTTCGCTGTACGAGTCCCCCTTGCTGTCCGGGGCAAGCGAGTAAGCTTCGTCGATGAAAAGAACGCCGCCAAGCGCTTTTTCGATCATACTGTATGTTTTCGGTGCGGTCTGGCCGAGATATTCGCCTATAAGGTCTTTTTTCTCGCATTCGACCAGTTTGTTTTCTTTGAGAAGGCCAACGTCGTAAAGGGCGCGGGCGATCAGCCTTGCCACCGTCGTTTTACCGGTGCCGGGGTTTCCGGTGAAGACCATATGCATATTTCCGGCCTTTAACGAAATGCCGTTGTCCTGAGCCGCCTGACGGTACCGGGCAAAATCGTAGAAACGTCTGATCGACGATTTTATATTGTCCAGACCGATAAGCTGGTCAAGTTCTTCCATAAAGTTTTTACGCTTTATACCCGACAGATCTTGCGGGAACCCGAATTTGTTGTTCTGGATCATATAGTTGGCAATATATTCCGAGAGCGACCTGTTTTTGAACGGAAACGCGCCGATGTTGAACGTGAAATATTCTTTGAATTGTTCGCGGGCGTCAACGGGCAGTTCGAATGAGTTCCTGCCTTTTACAAGGCTAATGAATATGTCGTATATTTCATCGATCGTTTTGTCTCTTATTATGACTTTGTTGTTGTTGAAGAATATCTGGAGTGACGGCGAGAGGTCAAGGAAGTCTTTTATATCCTGTTCGCTTCCGGCAAGGAGGATGAAGCGGTGCAGTTTGAATTCTGATATTTCTTTTATAAAATGTTCCGCCTGACGTTTTGCCGGTTCGCCGAAGTCGCTGCCGGCCGATCTGTAGGCTTTGGTGAATTCAGAGAGGCCTGTGATCAGGTAGACGGTGTCGTCTTGAAGGTGTGTGTAGTTCATCGGCATATAGCGTGGGTGGGAGTCAACGGTCGCTAGGTTCTGCATCAGATCCATTGCTGTGAATTTCGTGTACGTGTTGTGTATTCCGAAACGCAGCTGGATGTTTTCGGCTACTGATTTTACCGTTTCGGCAACTTCCTGTCTGTCATTGCCCGCTACGAACCCGTAGTAGCTCCCGCCTTTCATCTCGGGTGCTTTGGCTTCGGATTCCGCGACGCGTTTGCAATATTCCGTGTATTTGTCCGGCGTTTCGAGCATTTTGAGTATCATGAGATACTGCATTTTTTCGGTGTCGGCGGCGGAGTATTTTTGGGCGACTGTATTTTCGAGACTGCTGGATATGAATGCGTTGAGTGCCTGGTTTTTCCACGTTTCGGTTCGGCCTGAACTGAGTTTGGTGTTGGTGTAGTCGGAGATCAGGAGAGGGAAGTTCGGGTCTGCCGAGTATCCGATGTCGTATGCGTAGTCGTCAATTTTTCTTCTGATTTCTTCTATTGTTTTCGAGGGCATAACCGGCATTTCGGAAAAGTCTATCTCGAAATCCGGCAGCGGTCTTTTTTTGTTGATAAGGCCGTCGACTGCGTCTTTGTTTTTGAAGTATTCCTGTCTTTGGCGTATCAGTTCGTCCGGTTTGTATTGCTGCAGATATTTGTAGTATGCGGCGATTGCCGGGCGGCATGGGATCCCCCGGTTGCATATTTTGCAGTTCCAGTCTGTCCGTACGGACGTTTCGGAATCGGGTTTTACGATCGTGCACGGCAGAAAGAACGAATACGGTTTATTCGGGTTGATCCAAAGCCTGCAGTTTTTGGCGGATAGATCGAACGGGTTTCCCTCCTGGTGGGCAATCTCGGGAAATTGTTCTGAGTCGCACATTATCCGGTTGAAGCCGATGACAACGTCTCCGTCGTTGTCGAGTTCGTCAAGGAGTACGACCGCTTCGGCGCATTTTCGTACCCACGGCATCATTTGTGCCGGGACCATGCTGAAGTCTTCGCTTAGTTTGAGGTCAATATCCGATAGTTTTATCGGTGCCGGATCGGTTTCTTTTGAAGTCCGTCTATTGATTTCTCCGCTGTTGTCTGTTGTCCCGGTTTTATCACTCATGATTTGTTCCTCTTTTCGGCCTGATTTTTTTTCGCTGCCGGCTTTTTCATTTTACTATATTGCTGTTTTATTGGCAAGGGGGAAAGCAAGGCTGAAAGGCATTGGGACAAGGGGCAGTGGGACAGGGGACAGGTCCCTGTTTCTTGACATAATTGCTTTTTTTGCATAGCATTTAGCAATTTTTCCGAGAAATATGCTTCAAAGATAGAAACAGGGACCTGTCCCCTGTCCCACTGCCCCTTGTCCCAATG
>DBVV01000123.1:15600-17996 GCA_002308795.1 Mageeibacillus sp. UBA1255
CGGACCCATTGCCTTCACAAAAAAATAGTTGACAAGTTAGCTAAAGCTAACTATAATATGCACAGTCAGTTAGCTTAAGCTAACCGCACCTTAATTCTTTCAAAGGAAGTGAGTAATTTGATGCCGCTCATATTTGCAAAACCGGGAGAAGAAAACACGATATTAAGAATAGGGGGCAGTCCGGAAGTAAGACAGCATCTTGAAAACCTCGGGTTTTGTCCCGGATCAGTAGTAAGCGTGATAACAGAACTAAAAGGGAACCTGATAGTAAAAGTGAAAGAATCCAGGATCGCGATCAACGACGATATGGCAAAGAAAATTTTGATCTGATCAGTTCTGAATGAACCAGTCTATTTAAAACAAAGCAGATAATATCAAAAAATACAGGAGGATGATGTAAGTGAAGACACTCAGGGATGTAAAGATCGGAGACACTGCAAAAGTAGTGAAACTCCACGGCGAGGGAGCAGTCAGAAGGCGCATAATGGATATGGGTATCACCAGAGGAGTAGAAGTGTACGTTAGGAAGGTTGCCCCGCTGGGAGATCCGATCGAAGTAAACGTCAGGAATTACGAACTCTCTATACGTAAGGCAGACGCTGAGATGGTGGAAGTGGAATAGAACGGACAGATAGACAGATAGACAGATAGATCAACAGATCTGTATTTTTTCGTCCCAGGTTAGCATAGGCTAACTAAAATTCAGAAATCAACTTCATATCAATATTATTGATTATTAAATCTATTGAAAGGAAATCGAGTATGAACATTCGGATAGCCTTAGCGGGCAACCCTAACAGCGGAAAAACGACGCTGTTCAACGCATTGACCGGCTCCAACCAGTTTGTCGGCAACTGGCCCGGCGTAACGGTCGAGAAAAAAGAAGGAAAACTGAAGAAAAACGACGACGTAACGGTGACGGACCTCCCGGGCATATATTCATTGTCCCCGTACACGTTAGAAGAAGTCGTAGCCAGAAACTACCTGATCGAAGAGCGTCCTGACGCGATCCTCAACATTGTCGACGGCACGAACCTCGAGCGCAACCTCTACCTCACGACGCAGCTTACCGAACTCGGCATACCCGTCGTTATGGCCATTAATATGATGGACGTCGTAAAAAAGAACGGCGATAAGATCAACGTCAGCGAACTTTCACGCCATATGGGCTGCAAAATAGTGCAGATATCGGCACTTAAAGGCGACGGCGTCGAGGAAGCGGCGAATGCAGCGATCGAAGCGGCAAAATCTACTAAAACCGTTCCGCAGCACTCTTTCTCCGGCCCGGTCGAACACGCGCTTGCCCACATCGAAGAAGCGATAGTCCACGACCTGCCAGAAGAGCAGCAGCGCTGGTATGCGATAAAAGTGTTCGAGCGCGACGAAAAAGTCATGGAAAAACTGAACATTGACCCCGCCACGAAAGAGCACATCGAAGCGGACATACAGGCCGCCGAGAAAGAACTCGACGACGACGCGGAATCGATCATAACGAACGAGCGCTACGTATACATAGGAAATATAATCAAATCAAGCTACGAAAAGAAAAACAAGAGCAACCTCACTACATCGGATAAGATCGATAAGATCGTCACGAACCGCTGGCTCGGTCTTCCGATATTCGCCGTAATTATGTTCCTCGTATACCTGATCGCGATGGTCGGACCCGGCGCGTGGGCGACGGACTGGGCGAACGACGGATTGTTCGGCGACGGCTGGTTCATGTTCGGTATAGGCAGAAAAGCGTACGACGCTAAATCTGAAGAGTACTCCGACGCACTTACAGCGGTCAATGCGTTCCTCCCGGAGGACGCTCAGATCGATCCCGAAGCGGAAGACTTTGACGCGGAGGCGGCAATTACCGCGCTCAGAGGCGTTGCGGCAGGCGATCCGGTAGAGATCGAGATAGAAGACGAAGAAACGCTTGCCACCGAAACAGCTAAAGTTTATTACGAGACGGTCCCCGAGGATGACGACGAAGCGTTCGGCGTATCGTTTAAAGACGGGCTCGCATATTTTGAGGAACATTCCGATTTTGAGGCTCCGGATCCGAAAGCAGACGGACCGTGGGTGCCCGGCGTTCCCGTGGTCGTCGGAGGCTGGCTCGAAGCGGCTAACGCTCCCGCCTGGCTGCAGGGGCTGATCGTCGACGGAATAATCGCCGGCGTAGGCGCAGTGCTCGGATTCGTTCCTCAGATGCTCGTGCTCTTCCTGCTGCTCGCGTTCCTGGAGGCGTGCGGCTATATGGCGAGGATCGCGTTCGTACTTGACCGCGTGTTCCGCCGCTTCGGACTTTCCGGCAAATCGTTCATCCCGATGCTTGTCGGCGTTGGCTGCGGCGTTCCCGGAGTAATGGCTTCGCGAACGATAGAGAATGAGCGTGACCGCCGTATGAC
>DBVV01000123.1:18183-18383 GCA_002308795.1 Mageeibacillus sp. UBA1255
CGCGGCTGGTCGTTCATCAAAAAAGCTTTCACGATCATACTTCTTTCCACGATACTCGTTTGGTTCACAACGTATTTCGGCTGGGTCGACGGCAGGTTCGGCATGCTGGATGAGTCTCAGATCGAGTATTCGATCCTCGCGGCGATCGGCAAACCTCTTGCCTGGCTGTTTGCACCGCTTGGATGGGGCAACTGGCAGGC
>DBVV01000123.1:18534-18922 GCA_002308795.1 Mageeibacillus sp. UBA1255
GCAAAGTGGACCTGGTTTGCGATCGGGTATCAGTGTGCTTTTGCTTATGCTATTGCTTTGATGGTCAACCAGTTCGGCAATCTTTTTGCGGGGCGTATGAATAATGCGCTTAATATCATTAGTTTCATTTTTGCTCTTGTGATCTTAGGATTTATGATCTATATGCTGTTTTTCCGCAGATATAATGAGGCAACGAAGTTGTCGGCCGACGTCAATATCAGAAAGGAGTAATCGTTTATGTTAAACTGGCTCAGTGCAAATATCGGGACGTTGATCGCTCTGCTTGTCTTATCAGGTATCATTTTCGCGGCGGTGTTCGTGATTGTCAGGAATAAAAGGCGCGGCCGTTCCTCGTGCGGTTGCGGCTGTGCGAATTGTCCTATGCACG
>DBVV01000078.1 GCA_002308795.1 Mageeibacillus sp. UBA1255
GGGGCTGTAAAAAAACTCACAGCCAATCAAAAAGAAAAAGAGCTTGAATTTGCCAAATAACGGTACATTCAAGCTCTTTTTTGTGATATAATTTTTTTGTCATGAAAACCACATCACAGACAAATTATACACCATATCAATTGAAATTGCCATTGGAACTTTCGACAGTAATCGAGACCACCGATGCCGTGTATACTTTCAGCGAAGTGATCGATCATATTGACCTAAATAGATATATTGTAAAAGAAAGAAGCAATACAGGTCGCCCAAAGTATGATGCAATCACGTTGTTGAAAGTAATACTGTTCGCATTTATGGAAAATGGTTATTCATCGACGAGAGAGATAGAAAAGTATTGTAAGACAGACATACGCTATATGTGGCTTTTGCAGGATAGAAAGGCTCCAAGCCATATGACGATAGACAATTTTATGAATGAAAGTCTTGCGGAAAATATTCAAGATATATTCAAAAAGATCAGTTCATATATCGTCAAAGTAGAAAATGTGGATTTGAATCATACATATATTGACGGAACCAAAATCGTGGCAAACGCAAACAAGTACAGCTGGGTCTGGAAGAAAAGCTGCATAAAAAACAGAGATAAAACATTCGACAAAGTAACAGTTCTGCTGGGGAAAATGAACGAAATGCTGCTAAGTCACTGTGTAAAATTTGAAATCAGGCAGGAGTATACAATAGAGTATCTTGAGGAAACAATTTCTCAATACAAGAATATACTAGGGATAGAGACAAGTAAATTTGTAAGAGGCCGAGGTCATCACAAGTCAACAGAGCAAATTTATTATGAAACTCTGCTTGATTTGACAAATAAACTGAAGAAATACTCTCAACACATCAAAATTTGCGGCGAAAGCAGAAACAGCTACTCCAAAACTGATCGGGATGCCACATTTATGCGAATGAAAAAAGACTATATGGGAAATGACCAACTGTTGCCCGGCTACAATGTGCAGCTTGCGTTATGCGATGAATATATCGCTGCCTATGATGTTCAGCAATACGCTTCAGATATGGATTGTTTTCAACCGTTGATGAATAAGTTCAACGATATTTATGGATTGTATCCTGAATACCCGATTGCCGATGCGGGATACGGCAGCTTTGACAATTATTTGTTCTGCGAAGAGCATAATATGAAGAAGTATATGAAGTTTACAATGTTTGCAAAAGAAACCGAAGATCCCTCGTTTCGTTCAGATCCGTTCAGGGCAGTCAACTTTCAGTTAAACGATTCCGGCAATCCGGTATGTCCAAATAACAGAGAGTTTCATTTTTTAAAGACAAAGAGCATAAAAGGGAATCATTACGGCAGAACGGAAGAATTATGGAAGTGCGAAGATTGTTCTGCATGTCCGTATGCAGGCTTGTGCAAAAAAACTGATGGGAACCGGATCGTGAGATTAAACAGAGAACTCAGTAGTTTTCATAAAGAAGTTATCCACAACCTAGAGAGTGTACACGGGGCTTTGCTGCGAATGAACAGAAGCATCCAGGCGGAGGGCGCTTTTGGTGGAATTAAGTGGAATAGAATGTACATCAGGGCACGAAGGAGAGGCTTAAAACAGTTAATTTTAGAAATGGGTATGATTTCTTGCGGTTTTAATATGCACAAGTACCACTTGAAGAAGCTATGTAGAGAAGAAGCAGCATAGAAAAACAATTTAAATAAACAGTAACGCAGGAAACCCGGCACGAAAAGTGATATTGGGTAGTTTTACCATGCGCAGAAACAAGTTGATGACGCTGTCGCTTCCCAAAAAACGGTACCCTTGCTAAAAAAATGACGAGACCGGCAATCTTTTGCCGTGTAGCGATTGATTGCCGGCCTTGCACGGGACTTTTTTTACAGCCCCTTCTGCTTTTCACTGTTCTAAAAACGGCGTTTGTCGTTTAACGTGGCTCCGCAGTTCTATTGCTCTGCAGTTCTATGGCTCTGCGCTTACGCCAGTTCCGTCAGACCGGTGTAAAGTTCATAATACCTGCCTTTTTGCGCAAGAAGGTCGTCGTGATCGCCGCGCTCGATGATCTCGCCGTGCTCAAGGACCATGATCGCATTGGCGTTGCGGACCGTCGATAATCTATGCGCAATAACGAACGTTGTCCGGTCCTCCATTAGTTTTGAAAGACCCATTTCAATATGGCGCTCGGTACGCGTATCGACCGAAGACGTTGCCTCGTCAAGTACCAGAATGGGCGCTTTCGTGATCGCGGCACGCGCAATATTAAGAAGCTGCCGCTGGCCCTGCGAAAGATTGCCCCCGTCGCCATCGATGACCGTCTGATACCCGTCTGCGAGCCTCATAATAAACGAGTGCGCGGAAGCCGTCTTTGCCGCTTCGATCACCTCTTCATCCGTGGCGTCGAGGCGCCCGTAGCGAATGTTTTCCATGACCGTTCCGGTGAAAAGATGCGTATCCTGAAGCACCATCGCGATATTGCGGCGAAGGACGTCGCGCTTGATGTTGCGGATGTCAACGCCGTCGATCGTAATTGACCCCTCGTCAATGTCGTAGAACCGGTTCAGCAGGTTCGTGACAGTAGTTTTACCCGCGCCCGTTGACCCTACGAACGCGATCTTCTGGCCCGGTTTCGCGTACAAACTGATATGCTTCAGCACCGTTTTGCCCGGAATATAACCGAACGAAACGTCATCCAGGACAACGTGGCCTTTCATGTCAGGCATAGGATCCGCATCGGGCACGTCGGGCGTTTCGGGCTCGGTGTCCATAACGTCGAACACACGCTCGGCACCCGCAAGAGCCGAGAAGATCGTTGCCATCTGCTGCGAGATCTGGTTTATCGGCATCGCAAACTGCCGCGAATACTGTGCGAAGATCGTTAGACCGCCCGGCGTCAGACGCCCCATTACCATAAGCACGCCGCCTATACCGACGGTAACTGCGTACGAGATCTGAGAGGTGTTGCCCATGATCGGTCCCATGACGCCGCCCCAGAAAGTAGCCTTGAACTGCTTACCGCGCATATCGCCGTTGAGCGCGCCGAACTCCTCCTCGCACTCGTCCTCGTGATTGAACACCTTTATGACGTTCTGCCCGGTGACCGTCTCTTCCATATAACCGTTGAGCGCACCGAGCGCTGCCTGCTGGCTGCTGTAATGCTTGCGCGAAAGCTTTCCGATCGCCACGCCGCCCCACGCGAATATCGGCACGAAAACGACAGTGATGATCGTCAATATCCAGTTCGTTGTCACCATGAATACGAACGTTCCGACGAGCATAATAACGCCGGAGAAGATCGAAAGCAGCGAATTACTGACCATCGCTTCGATATTGTCAACGTCATTCGTAAAGCGCGACATGATCTCGCCTGTCGGTTTCGCGTCAAAATATCTGAGAGGCAGTTTCTGGAGTTTCTCAAACAGATCGTTTCTAAGCCGCTCCATCACGCCCTGCGTCATTTTAAGCATCGTGCGGCTCTGGATATACGTCGTAATTATTCCGACGGAGTAAACGATGCAGAACAGCACCACCGCGGCAAGGATGTAGTCCCACGCCGTCGTGCCGCTGCCCATCACTTTTGTAATAATGCTGTCGGCGATCTTTTCGGTCGCGGACATTTTCAGCTGCGCGTTCGGGACGACGGCTAGCGTCAATTTATTGATCACCGGCGCCATGAGGTACGAGCCCGCCAGCGACGTGACCGTACTCACCAGCATGCAGATAAGCGCGACGGCAATATGTCCTTTATAGTGTTTCAGATACGACAGCAGTCTGCCTATCGTTTTTCCGGTATCCTTCGGCTTTCCTTTCGCCGCCTGATTCCGGCCCGGTCCGCCTCCCATCATTCCGCGCCTTGGCGCCGAAGCTGCCGCGCTGTTATATTGTGCCTGAAGCTGCTGCAAATTTCTCGGCATGGCTCATTCCTCCTTTCCGCTCTGAGATTCATAGATCTCACGGTACTCGGTATTGTCCCTGAGCAGTTCATCGTGCTTTCCGACGCCTGTTATCCGGCCTTCGTTGAGTACTATTATCATGTCCGCGTCGCGCACGGACGATATGCGCTGGGCAATGATTATCTTCGTTGACCCCTGAAGCTCTTCCCGGAACGCCTTCCTTATCTGCGCTTCCGTGGCGGTGTCAACGGCGCTGGTCGAGTCGTCCAATATCAGTATCTTTGGCCGTTTCAGGAGTGCTCTTGCTATGCACAGCCTCTGCTTCTGGCCGCCGGAAACGTTCGTGCCGCCCTGGTCAAGTTTCGTCTCATAACCGTCCGTAAACGTGCTGATGAACTTGTCCGCCTGCGCGTATGAAGCGAATTCCTTAACTTCCTCGTCGGTCGCTTCTTCATTGCCCCAGCGCAGGTTTTCGGCTATGCTGCCAGAGAACAGCGTATTTTTTTGCAAAACCATTCCGATCCCGTCGCGCAGATTAACGAGCGAATAATCGCGCACGTTCACGCCGTCGACGAGCACTTCGCCTTCGTCGCAGTCGTACAGCCTCGGTATGAGCGACACGAGCGTGGATTTTCCGGAGCCGGTAGATCCGATTATTCCTACGATCGAGTTCGCGGGTATCTTCAGATTTATATCGGAGAGCACCGGGTCTTCGCTGTTTTTATAATAGCGGAATCCGACGTTTCTGAACTCGATCTCGCCGTTTTCGACGCGCTTTTCAGGATGCGCCGCGTTTTCGTCGGAGATGTCAAGCTTTTCGTCTAAGACCTCGATGACACGCTTGCCCGAAGCCATTGCCCTCGACGACATCATCAGCATGAACGTTATCATCAGGAGCGACGACAGGATCTGCGTGACGTAAGTGATGAACAGAGAAAGATTGCCCACCGGCATGCCGTTGTTCAGCACGATCCTTCCGCCTATAAGTATCACGGCGATTATCGTGGCGTTCATGAACAGCGTCATTATGGGCTGCAGGAATATCATCACGGACATTGCCGAAACACCCGCGTCTTTAAGCTCTTTATTGGCTTTCCTGAAGCCCTTGATACTGTGTTCTTCACGTACGAAGCTCTTTACGACGCGCACGTTCGTAACGTTCTCCTGGACGTTAGAGTTAAGCCCGTCGATCTTGGCCTGCATCTTGGAAAATCTTCTGAATCCGGTGCGTATTATAAATAAAAGTGTGAGCAGCATGAGAGGTATGCTCACGGCAAACACGACGGAAAGCGGAGGATTCAGCATTATCGCCATTACCAGGGCGGCAATCATCATTCCCGGAGCTCTGAGCGCCATACGCATTACCATCGCTATAAAGTTCTGCAATTGCGTAACGTCGTTCGTCAGTCTGGTGACAAGCGATCCTGTGGAGAATTTGTCAATGTTTGCGAACGAGAACGCCTGTATCCTCGAATAGAGATCCGCGCGCAGGTCTGCGGCAAAGTTTACCGATGCTTTCGCGCTGAAATACGCTCCTCCGACTCCTCCGGCCATCATTATTATCGCGGTCAATATCATCAGGAACATTATCCCGATGCTGTCGCCGGACGTTAAGAGCCCGTCGTTCGCTCTGTTGATGATTATCGCGAGTAGCCTGGGCATTATCACCTCGCCGATGACCTCCACTATCATACAAAGGGGGCCAAGGATAAAGTACGCGAGGTACGGTTTCATGTATTTAAACCATCGTCTCATAGACAACCTTCTTCCGTGATCGCTTTCCATCCGTCCGGCAGCGTCAGCCTGTACTCAATTTTGCCAAGGTAGTCTTTCGTCCAGAAGAACGAGATCAGTCCGTCGGAAGTGTTTACTGTACCGCGGGCCCAGCGCAGATCCATGGGATGCGGATCGATCCTGACCGTTTTATTGACCTCGTCCGGTTCGCCCAGCCCGAGTATGTCGCGTGTAAGAAGTACGCCGGCATGCGCCGAAAAACCGTGACAGCGGCTGGTATTGACAACGTCCTGCGTCTCCCAGAGCGTTCCCGGGCCTTCGCGTAGCTGCGGCATATATATAGCCTGAAGTTCGCGGTACATCACGTCGTATTCGCCGAGGCGCGAGAGCATATCGAGCCTTATGCACAGGCCGATAAATAATCCCGCTTTTCCGAGACGCGTGTCGCATTCAAACTCGCGGTCTGCGCCGGTCGTATGCACGAGCCGCCAGATGTAGCAGGGCATTTCCTCTTTAGTAAATAACCCTGCCCAGATCATCGTGTACTGGGCGCTTTCGGAATAATTTCCGCACTTTCTGAGTTTTCCGTCCTTGTACTCCAGCGCGTCAGGCAGGAAGCCGTCAATATCCCGCGGTTTTTCGTCGCTGCCGGCCAGGACTTCGCGCAGGATACGCCTTATATTATTGCCCTCGCGCGCCCAGTCTTCTCTGCCGTAAAGCGTACCAAGTTCGATCATCATTCGGGCGTAAAGCGCATTTGCCGCGGTCGAGATCGGCCTGCAAAAATCGTTCGCGAGCGACCAGTCGATAAAGATCCACGGCATATTTTCAAGGAGCCCGGATTCGCCCCGCAGTTCGAGGCTGCCGTTTACGAACGCTTCTACGCGCGCTTCAAATTCGTTTTTGAAGTCAATATCATTGCTGCGCCGGACGTATTCGCAAAGTTCGATCATAAGCCAGAACGGCCACGTGAGCAGTCCGGAACACGCTTTATAATCCGGTTTTATCCCGGGGTAGCATTCCGGGAAAAACGCGTGCCACATACTTTCGGGATCGATCAAAAGGAAATTCCGGATGAACTCGCGCTCTACCGAGGAATTGCCCATCATCATATTGAACGCTCTCGCCGTCCACAACGAATCGCACAGCCACCCGCCTCTTTCGCGCTCGGGGCAATCCATGAATATATCGAGCGTGTTGAGCCTGAGCGTCCTTCTCGCGGCGTCGTATAGTCTGTTGATATCGTCGTTACTGCACTGAAAACTGCCTATTTTCGTGTCGGGCGTCGTATATTCTATGATCTCAGGAGGGTAAACGACCGCACAGATCGGAGCGAGCTCTGTTTCCCTGCAATATTGTCCGCCTTCGATCGAATAATCTCCAGCGGGGCGTATATACATTTTTATATAGCGCACGCACGCAGGTTCAAACGTGATAAATTCGGTCTTCCCGGCAGGGAGATGAAGCCTTGTCACCGGATTTGCGCCGCCCTGCACCTCGTCCTTTCTGCCGAAATAACGGTAACTCTCCAGGTGCACGATATCAAGTACGCACGGCCGCTCGACTTCGATTTTTACCGATATGAAGCCTACGTGAAGTGCGCCGAGGTCATAATGGACGTAAACCGTATCTTCCTTCTGAATGCCGTTTATAGTAAGCCGTCCGTCAGGCGCGGGTGCGAGCGCAAATTGCGTGTCGCGCCACGCTGCTTTTTCTACAGTTTTCCTGTAATCCAGCACAGGCCGCTCCATTTTTTGTGTGAAATAGCCCGGGACGTGAGCACAGAACCAGTCTTCTTTTACCTGTTTTTCGCGTTCTAATTCGGCTCGTCCGAAGTCTACAAGCGTTCCTCCGCCGCTTTTTTCGAGCGTCGGAAGCGCCATGCCGCGTTCGAGGATCGTGTACGGGCAATCGACTTCTTCCGTCCGGGCGTCGCATAATTCCGGCTCCGTGCGCCAGCGGGTATATACGTCGTCAATATAATAGTTTTCCGCGCTTTCGCGGCAGTGTGATATGCGTTCCGCGTGGCGAACGCGCTGCTTAAGCTCGATCGCTTTCCAGTCGGGTGACGTTGAAGCGATCACGTCTCCGTTCCCGAGGCTTATCTCGGCAAGCAGCAGCGGTTTTACGCGAGAAACGTCATTCGAATATTGTCCGAAAGGCTCGCCGTAGTGAACGACCTCGAAAGCGAAATAATTGACCCCGTCCCTGATATATCCGGAGACGTCGATATCGTCCGCCCTCAGGAATCCCTCTCCCGCACGCGCAGGTCCGTGGGCAACAAAAACGCCGTTAACATATAGTCTGTAAAACGTTCCTGCACAGACGCGGGCGAATACTTTTTCCCCGGATCTCAGTTTCTCGCTCCGGCAGATAAATCCGGCCTGATAATTTCCTTTTCCGTCATACCCTTTTATAAATATAGGTTTCGCCTTAATGAACCGGTCCTTTTCGAGTCTGCCCTTCCCGTTTTTTCCCATATGTTTTCCGCCTTTCCTGCTTAAATAGCATATACTTCTATTTTAATGCTTCCATCCACTTCTTCGTCCGAGATCGACTCCGGTCTGTCGAACATCCTGCTGTATTTTTCGATCTGCTGAGGTCTCAGACTCGCTAATCCTCCGTTCTGATCGTCTCTCACCAAAAGCAGCGGCCCGGCGTATATTTCTCCGTTTATCCGTCTGTTTCCCTTCATTCCGATGAGTTTTGCTTCGTCATTTCCTATTACGATGCAGTCGTCGTCGAACGGATACGTAAATTCTATGTATCCCCTTACCGCCCGCTGAAGAGATTCCAGTTTATCTTCTATCCATGCGCTGTACGGCCTTTTCTCGGGCAGCAGCACGAGCATATTGCAGTATTTTTCGAACCCGTCCCACCGCGCGACGTCTCTCACGGTCTCGCCTGATTCCGGTCCGGCGGCAATATTCCCGTCCGGCGTTTTGTATACAGGCGGGCGGTCAATATCTTTCCGCATCTCCACCAGCGTTTCCGCTTTTTCTTCGTTCGCGGTTTCTTCCGCCACGCCCGGTGCTCCGTCTCCGAGCATTTCCAGTATTTCTTTCTCTTCTGTTCCTTCGGGAAAACGTCCGCTGAAAACTGTTTTCCAGTTCCATCTGTTTTCCGTTCCGCCGGTCAGGTTTCCAGCCTCCGTCCGCCTGATCATTCTTACATACATAGCCTTCACTCCCCGAATCTGATCGGGTTCTCCTTTACTTGATATTTTGCTACGCATGCAGTTTTGATCTGCAGATTTCTGCCCGGGCAGCCACGCCCTTCGCGGAAAGTGAATGATTGCCTCCGCAATGGAAATTTTACACTTTTTCACCGCCCCGTTGCAAGCATTTCCGTTATTTCCCGTTATTTCCCAATATTTCCCAAATTTACCCTATTTTTCCCGTGATTTCCGGGCTGTGGGACAGGGGCCTGTCCCCTGTCCCGCGAGTGTCCCGCGTCAGCGCAGCATAAGAAAACCGGCACTGATCTGAAAATAGCCTGCTTCAGAACAGCTCCGGTTTCCGGTTTCGTTATTATGATCGATCTGCTTCGATCGGGCTTACTCGATCTCGTCCTTGCGGTAAGCACGGGACATAGCCTTGCGGCCGTGAGAGTCCTTGACCTCGATGCGGAAGTGACAGAAGTCGCCGCTCACGTCGAATTCGGCGTGCTCAACGTCGTCGTTGAGACTTTTCAAATTGGCGGAACGCCTTGTCTCAAACCGGATGCAGACCGATGAGGCGGGGGTGCAATCGACGAATAATTTTCCGTCCTCGACGTACAAACCCTTGATCTCCGGCCCGGTAGTCGCATAGCAGTTGCCCGCCTTGAGAGCGTTAAAAACGGAATCATACGAAAGCGAAGGAGCAAAAAACGTTGTCCATCCGCCGAACGAATCATTGTACGGACTGTTAAAATCACGGCTCCAGTTGTGATTGTCATCCGTCGCAGTCGCGCAAGGCAATCCTTCGCCGTCGCGGCACATCACTTCGTACTCGTAGTCGCCCCAGCCGTCGTGCATATCCACCTCGCAGCCAGTGTTGAACACCTCAAACCCCCACAAACCGCGGAGCCCGGTGTACTCCTCCGCATTCTGAAACGACCAGCGCGGATGATTGTACTGACAAAGAAAACCGGCTTCGTTGCCCGCGGCGATCACTTTATTCACCCCTTCAGGCCCGTACACGCGGTCGATCGGCGGAAATTCGCAGCGGTCAGGATCGGGCGAAAAGAAGTTCAGGTGGTACGTGTGGCCTTTGGGGCCGTTGATGTCGATCTCGATGGCGGTAAGCGGCACGAAGTCGTCGCTCCGAAGTTCCGGATGGGGCAAAAGCGTGTTGTGGTCGCTGTATGCGATCACGCTGTATCCGTGCTCCAGATATCCTTCCTTCAGTTTCGCCACGTCGAAACGCCCGTCCGAGAACGTGCTGTGACAATGCAGGTTCGCTTTATAGGCTTTGCAGCCTTCAGGCAGCAGATATTTTTTCATGATTTTTCCTCCGTTCCGAGCGGCGCTTTTGTGTTTCATATCGGCGCGCGGTCAATATGCGGTTTTCCAATATTTTCCGCATTGTCCCACAGGCTTTTCCCCATGTGTTTCGGCGTTTTACACAGGGTTTTCCACAGCCGTACAGGAGTTTTCCACAGATTTTTTGTGGAAATCTGCCGCTTCGCCCGCTCTGCTTACGATACGATTTTACTATTTTCGTTGCCCGTTCGCAATACTTTTATAACCTGTTTAAACAAAAAAGTCGCAGGCATTGCCCGCGACCCTATACTTTGCCCCTGCCCGAAGCCCGATGCGGCAAGGCGGCTCAATCTGTTGCCGAAGCCATGATCACGACGAAGCGGTCGAGCGCAGGATCGTATACCGTATAGCAAATTGCTCCCCACCACTCGCTGCCGTCGTCAAAATATTCTGACCAGTCCGTTGTCCACTCAAACACCTCAAGCGCGTCGGTGCCTTTCGGAAACAAAACCGCATTGACCTTCTCAAAATCCGCGTCACTGTATACGTCCCCAAACGGCGGATGTAAAAACGCAGAGCGGTAGTTCAGCGGTCCGCCGGTACGAACAGGCGCAAAAAGGACCTCGCCGCTCACCTGCTTCGCCGCTGCCTTACCGACGTCGTATTGCCAAAGCTCACCGGGAACGTCCGCACTATCGCCATCCGCACAATCGCCGTCAACGCCGTCTTCCGCGCCGCCATCATCCGCGCCTTCGCCATTCTCCGGCTCCCCCTCCTCCGGCTCGCCATCCTCCGCTGCCTCATCCCCGACGAACAGCCGGTAGCAGGCACACGCGAGCGCGATCCGGTGCGCCTCCGAGCCGCGGGCAATATGTTCATTCCTCACGAGGCAATAATCTATAACTATGTCCGGATACCCGGCAATAGCCACCCAGAACGGGTCGTTTTCGATGATCATGCCGCCTTGCGCCCGCGCACCGAACACCACTTCCGCGTCGTCAATATCGATATTGCCCTTCCCGGCCGCGTATTCGACCATCCTGCAAAACTCCTCCGGGCCGTACTCCAGACCGCTTGCCGACTTAACGCTGCGATTTTCCGAAAACTCCGCCAGCACGACCGACGGATCGAACGCGTTGCGGACAACGGTCAGCTGCCCCTCTTCGTCTGTAATATACAGGCACGGCTCATACGGGTGGCAGGAAAGCGTAAATTTCCTGCCACCCGCCGTCAAATACGGAATCCCGTTCTCCTGCCCCAAAACAAACCGTCCCCGTCGAAAAACCACAAAATCCAAACTCATTTCAACAATCCCCAATTACTAGTTGCTCATTACTCGGTGGCAGGATCATTGTACACACCATCAAGGAGGTCAAAGAAATTGCCCCCGCTGATCTTCCACACACCGTCGATCAGCTCGAACTCAAATTCAAGATCGCCCTGATTGTCTTTATAATTGTCCAATACGATGTTATATTTTCTGTGGTATCTTTGCTTGTACGACAGCCCGCTCAGTCTGACCTTCGCCGCCGTGGCGGTTTGATCAACGATCTCAATTTTCAGCCTGTCCCTCGAGTCGTACCAGATATATGACAAGTCAAAACACTCCTCAAAATAACTGTATCCCTCGCACCAATAAACGTGGCTGTCAGAGATCAACACGCATTGTCCGCCGTTCAGCATCCTGTCGACTAAGGGCTGCGTCAGGTACCGGGAGGCGTAACCGGTCCACAGTTTCGAATCGCCGAGGGCACCGCGTACGAGCTGATATTGTTTGGCGCCGCGGTAAGCATATTCAGGTACGCCGTTATCAGGAACAAGGAAAAAGGAAGTCCTGTTTAATCCGCTTCCGTTGGTATGTGTCCAGCTGTACAAGTCGGCCAACACCGTGCGAATGACGCGCATTGCATTGTCCGCGGAAAACTCTGTCATAGTGAATGCGGAAGAATACTCGGTCAAAGCCAGGTCGGGCGAGCTCATAGAAGCAATCTTCCATTGCCCACCGTCCCAGGCAAACTTAACGTAAACCATCGCTTCGCCTTCATTTCTGCCTCTGACCCGCATCCATCCGATACCCTCCTTTTCGTTTAAAACAAGGGTGTCGAGTCCGTCAACGTCATACGAAACGTCGTAATACGTCGGACCTTCCTCGTCGGAGGATAAGTAGCGCGGGAAGTACGTCTTTCCGTCTTCGGCCACGTAATACTTATTGAAAAACGTGTCATTGCTGTTATAGATGGCGGCAATTGACGGCACGAATGTTTTGTTTATGAGTTCCCTGACTCCGGCCTCGTCGAAGCCGTCAATGACCTGGCGATATAATCCGGAGTAAGGGACTCCGTCAGAAAGGGAAATGTCAAATTGATTCACGAAAGTGGAGAACCCGCTCCCCGTCCGGAACCATTGGAACAGTTCTCCGCCCGAGCCTACACTTTTATTGATAACGATCGCGTCACGTATCAGCTGCTTAGCTTCTTCCAGCGGGAGCTTCGACGGGTCCGTACTTCGCACTACTTCCGTTTCGGGCCTTTGCGGCAAAGCACTTTCGTCGATCTCAAACCTGCCCAGCGACAAGTAGTAAAGTAAACTTTCCTCTACCAGCATCGGTTCGGTCCAGATAGAAGCATTGGAACTTATTGTATCTCCCGGATCAAGCTCTGTTCTCACACGAACGGACACCAGACAGCCGTTCATCAAAAAGAAGTATCTTAAACTGCCGTTTTTCTCGGTATATCTTACCACTTCGAGCTTTTCGCCGCTTTCCGTGCTTATAGTTTTCTTCCTTACATATTTAAATCCGGCTGTATTTGCCGCCTCAGGATCGAGGTCAAAACTCTCCGGAAGCGGATACGCCGGATCGAGCATCGCGATAACTCCTTCGACTCCCTTGCCCGAAACCGAATCTCCGATCAGATCAAGGTAGGTTATGTCCATAGTAAAAAGGTTTGATCTGGCTAAATAGTCGAAAGCGCAGTAAAACCTGATCCAGGGCAGGTTGAACTGTCCGTTTGTGTAAAGCTCTACCGGCGCATTATATTTGCCGTTATATCTGCTGTACTGATCCGAATAATAAACGGCATTTCCATGGCGAAGAGGATTTAGAAAGCTTACTTTTCCGTCTGAAAACAGTTGAAGCAACCGGGCGTATTGATCGCCGTATCCGGCTTTATTGTCTTCTCTGAGCAATTCAAATAAAGCTCCGTCTTTTAAACTCAGCACCGCGGCCAGTTCGATGTTTGAACTGAATTCGTACGTTTTGGAAGCGGGCGGGGCGGTGAACATAGGATCGGTGTTGACTGGCCCCCGGGTCGGTGTTTCGGTCGGGTCTTCGGTCGGAAGCTCATAGGGAGAGGCGGTAGGTTCGTCTGTGGACAATTCCGTTGACGACGGACGTTCCGTTGCTGTCGGGACTTCCGGAGAAGGCGTGGTCAACGACGATATTATGTCCGTTGACGACGGTT
>DBVV01000054.1:0-1843 GCA_002308795.1 Mageeibacillus sp. UBA1255
CAAAACACATTTTTCACGGAAACAGGGAAAGAGCCTTAGGAAGCCTCTTGAATGGTTAGTTACATCATCCCAATAATCTGTTAATGCCCAAATACCCTCAATCATTTGCCATCTTCTTAAGAAAAAAACTGCGTTGTTCTGGTCGCTACCAGAACCGTATTGTCATCGGAAAAAGATTGAAAAGTCAAAAATATTTCCCGCTCAGATATTGAAATGTCGTAGAATATGTGCTAAATTATTGTTGCAAAGTCAAACCGGAGGTTAAATTATGCTTTTCAGAAAAATCTCTTCTCTAATGAAAGAAAGGTCACTACCAAAGGGAAAATAACGTATATGCCGATCTACTTCGTTATGTGCTTTCAGAAAGGCACAGGCGATAACCTTTCGTTCTGAAAAAAGGAGAGCTTGAACAAACTTTATTTGCTTCTTTTAAAAATAGATAGCACAGTACTTTTAGGTTGATTTTCAAACACTTTAAATAGATTTATTTCAATTAACGGGAGCCAGCATTTGCTAAGGAATATGCATTGTCTTGTGTATCGCGAATCAATTTAAAAACATTATCATAATCAGTGAGGTATAGCAGATCCTGTGAGTTCACACTAAAGAAATTGGCTCTGTTGCTATTTGTTGTAGTATCATCGTTAAGTACCACGGTTCCAACATTTGTCATTTTTTCAACAAGACCTCGGTTTATAGTGACAGTTGATAATTTTGCTAAAGGCTTCACTTGAGTGTTTAACGCGAACACTCCACCGGAAATATAAACCGATTTATCAGTAATAATATAACCGGTGTTTTTTAGTCTGACAAATGACGTAATAACTGAGGCCAAATATATCCACACCGGGATCATATGCAGTAAAAGGAACGGAACTGTAAACCATGACATCGTATCCTCCCCCGTACGGATATCGTTTATTGATTCGATAATCATAGGAATATCTATACAACACCATACGATAGAAATCGGAAGTAATAAGTTGAAAATGCTCCGAATTAAAAATGCTTTTCGAACAGGAGCGCCGCGCCATAAAACTGTTTCATTGCTTCCAACCATTTGCTCTAACTCGTGACGAATCATGACTTGCCTCCAGCGCGTTCGTTTCCTAATCTAAATACTATTGTACCGCCAATTTGTAAATATTTCAAGATTGTGTAGGAACGAGGAGTTAGGAGTTAGTTGCGAGTTACGGGCTGCGGTGTTTTGGGTAATTGGTTTTTGGGGTTTGTTTTTCGCCTTTGGTGATGTACAGTTTTCCGTCATTCGTTGTCGATTTTTTTATTATCCCGTTTCGTATTCGGGTCAGACGTGATTCCTGGCTATTCTTTCGTTCGTGCTTCCATTTGCAAGGCTTAGTATCGTATCTTGCTGCTGAAGAAGACACCTGTGACGTCTCCGTAAGCGATGATACGCCTGTAATTATCCATCGTGGCATTTCTGTTTTTTTCGTAGTAACCCAGTATCACCATGTTGCGGTCTCTTACCGTTTTATTCCCGGAAGAATCTGTTTCAATATATCCGATCAGCATAAAATCCGACGTTTTGATTTCTGCGCGTTCCATAATTGCCGCCTCCTTTTTCTTTGCCCAATTATACACCAATGCTGCTTATTTGTCAGTTCTTTTATCGTCGAACATGGATAGATACAATCATCACGGGACAAAACGCAACAAAATTCATCGATTGATAAAAAGTACTGGACAATCGGTTTTTATTGTGGTAAAATCCGTTCGCGCTTTTGAAAAAGAGGCGCTTATGACTTACGCGAAGGCATGAAAGTCAAATAATACAGCCGCCAATGTGGCTCAGGGGTAGAGCAATTCACTCGTAATGAATAGG
>DBVV01000054.1:1855-2604 GCA_002308795.1 Mageeibacillus sp. UBA1255
GTGAGTTCGATTCTCACCATTGGCTTAAAAAAAGAAGTCCGCGATCACCCGGACTTCTTTCTTTTTTGCTTCACTACCGATACGTTCCAAATTCGGCAATAACTCAAAAATCAAAGTTCATTAAACTCTATTCCGATCTTGTTTCTCACCGTCTCGAAAGCCCCCAGCACCTTAAGCGTGCCGTTTTCCCGCTCTTTCGCTCTGCCCATGATATAGCAGTTCGTAGGCTCAAGACCGAGCACGTAATCGCCCGCGGCCATGCAGCGCCACTGGGCAAGCACCGGAAGCGTTTCCCCGCTCCATGAAAGCAGCATTGACGACCCGATCGCCGGATTGTCGAGTTTGGCCCAAAAACCGCCCTTGCCCCCGTCGATCTCGTGGAAGAACACGCGCTCCTCTTCGCCCGCCGCGGGAGGATCGAAGCCGAGCTCCCTGCCGAGGCCGGTACGCGCAAAATCTGTGCGGGGTATTGTCCGCCGCGCTTCAGGAAGCGTCAGATGTGCGTCCTCACATACCATCGGGTAGCCGAAATTGCAATGGTAGATCTGCATTATTTCTTCATCTTTAGGCGACAGATTCGTGACGCAGTCTTCGACGTCGATCTTCGCCCCAAACGCGCTTACGCGGATCGTGCGCTTCACTTCGAGCACGTGGCCGAACAGCGCCGTTTCACGCACCGTTCCGCTCACAATGATATCGTCGTCAATGATCTCAGCGCGGATGTTGTCGGCGGCAATGCTGTGGTAGCT
>DBVV01000054.1:2628-3010 GCA_002308795.1 Mageeibacillus sp. UBA1255
GCTCCGTCGCGATTCGCCGGTCCCGCCGATCTGAGGCCGCACGTATACAGGAGGCCTCCGGGAAACGTGTTGGAAAACTCTTCTTCGTACGGGGCAATTATTGCGGGATTGTCGTAACCGTTTTTGGACATCCAGCTCATATTGACGCCGCGGAACCTGCATTGGCCGAGGTCAAGCCCTGCGTCAGGCAGTACGTCGAGTTCCAGCCCTCCCGCAGTCCTGATCTCAATTATTCCGGTGCCGTGCGCCTTGCCCTCCGAAACGGTCACCCTGCGAAGCGTGACCAGCTGAGAAAGATTCCCGACGTACCCTTTTCTAATCAAATCGTTGACCTTATGATCCATAATGATCTTCTCCTTACCACTTGCAACTTATCACTTGC
>DBVV01000054.1:3176-3363 GCA_002308795.1 Mageeibacillus sp. UBA1255
CCACTTGCCACTTGCCACTTAACTCTTAACTCTGAGCTCTTAACCATCAACCCTTCTGCAGTCCCCAGTACACGCCCTTCGCGGCCATCAGCTCGTCGTGCGACCCCTGCTCGATCACTTCACCGTGACTGAGCACGATGATCTTACCGGCGCCGCGGATCGTTGACAGCCTGTGCGCGACGATCAG
>DBVV01000054.1:3439-3720 GCA_002308795.1 Mageeibacillus sp. UBA1255
TTTGCCGTCGCCTCGTCGAGGATCATTATTTCGGGGCGGTGCAGCACGGTTCGAGCGAAGGACAATAATTGCCTCTGACCGGCGGAGAAGTTATTGCCCCTCTCCCGCACTTCCTCGTCGAGCCCGTTTTTCAGCTTCCCTATGAACTTGTCCGCGTTAACGTACCTGCACGCCTCGGAAACGTCATCGTCGCTGAAGCGTTCGTCGTCGCCTAAAGTAATATTGCTGCGCACGGTGCCGGAGAACAGGAATACGTCCTGGAGCATCTGCCCGAAATGGCG
>DBVV01000054.1:3762-5394 GCA_002308795.1 Mageeibacillus sp. UBA1255
GGATGTCGTAATTGCGGCAGATCAGGCTGAGGATCGTCGTCTTACCGGCGCCGGTAGCACCAACGAACGCCGCGGTCTCTCCGGCCTCCACCGCGAACGAAACGCCCCGAAGCACCCATTCGTCTTCCTTATATCTGAACCACACGTCGCGGAATTCGATCTGCCCTTTCACTTCGGTGAGTTCCACCGCGCCTTCGTCATCTTTGAGATCGGGCTCAAGATCCAGCAGGCTGAACACCTTCTCCGCCGAAGCCATCGAAGACTGCAGCCGGTTGAACTGCTCAGCCAGGTTCTGGATAGGCGTGTAGAATCTGAAAATGTACATGTAGAACGAAACTACGACTGCGCCCGTGACGGTCGAGCCGAGGAACCCGGTGGGGTTGATGTAGCCTTTCGCGGCCATGTAGAACAGCGTCATCACCGAGCCGAGGTACAGCATGTTGACAACAGGTCTGAATATGGCGAACACGAACATCTGCTCGCGCTTTGACTTGTACAGGCGGTCGTTGTGGCCGTCAAATTCGTTCTTTTTGCGCTTCTGGCAGTTGAACGACTGTATGATCTTCATGCCGGACAGATTTTCCGACAGGAACGTGTTCAGTTCGGTGTTGTTGTTCTTAACGTGCCGGTGCGCGCGGCGTGCATATTTGCGGAAGATCACCGTGAACAGCACGACGAACGGCGTGAACATCATCACGATCGCGGTCAGGCGCCAGTTCAGTATAAGCATTGCGACCAGTACGCCCACGATGATAACAGCGTTCTTGAACACGTTGACCAGAATATCCGTGAACAGCTGCGAGATCGCACCGACGTCACTCGAAACACGCGTAACAAGCTTGCCAACGGGGATCGAATTGAGCTGGCCGTGAGAGAGGCTGAGCGTATGCGAGAATACGTCTTCGCGGATGGACGTGATTATGCGCTGACCGGTCCGCTGAAGCACTACCGCCTGATAGTATCTCGCGACCATCGACAGCACCAGAAGTCCGGCGCTGAGGGCGACGACCAGCAGCAGGTCTTTCATCTCGAAACCGTCCGTGATCATCTGTTCGGCGCGTCCGAGAATAAGCGGGGAGATGATCTCGTAAGCCACTGACAGAAGCAACAGTATAAGCACTACCACGAACTGTTTTACGTACGGGCGCGCATAGCGCATAAGTCGCTTTGTGATATCGCGGTCCTTCATATTGCGCTCGAAACCCATCGAAGTTTTTTTGTCTTTAGTCAGCAGGTATGCCAGCGAGAAAACGACGGCCAGCACTCCGGCGACAAGTAATAAAATAGCTACGGGCGACATTACAGCCTCTCCCCCCTTTCCTTTTCGGCCTCGATTTTCTGAAGTTCGGCCATATGTTTATATTTTTCGTTGTTCTTAAGTAGTTCGGCGTGCGTCCCCATCCCTGCGATGCGGCCTTCGTCTATAAATATGATCCGGTCCATGTAGGACATCGTGGAGATGCGGTGCCCGATTATCAGCGTCGTCATCCCCTTCCGGTTATCGCGAAGGTTGGTGAGGATGTGCTCCTCCGTCTCAACGTCCACGGCCGAAAGCGAGTCGTCGAGCACGAGCACAGGGGCGTTTCGTATCAGTGCGCGTGCGATCGATATACGCTGTTTCTGGCCGCCAGA
>DBVV01000054.1:5568-40578 GCA_002308795.1 Mageeibacillus sp. UBA1255
ATGTTTGCCCTCGCGGCGTAGATCGGGATCGTATTCACGTCCTTCCCGTCAAGGAACAGCGTGCCGTCCTCTACGTTATACGTGCGAAGCAGCAGATCGGCGATCGTGGATTTCCCGGAACCGGTGCGCCCGATCACGCCGATATTTTCTCCCGCCTTTACGGTAAACGATACGTCGTCAAGAACTTTTACCTCCGTCCCCGGGTAGGCGAACGTCATGTGGCGGAATTCGATCTCGCCTTTCAGTTTAAGATCGGCAGGTTCGGTCACGTTCGGGCCGTCGGCAACGTCGATCTTCGCATCGATCAGCGCGCTTATACGTTTCATTGACGCCTTTCCCTGCGAGGTCATTTTGATCAGTTCCGCGACGGCAATTACAGGCCAGATCAGCGAGTCGAAATAGCCGAAATACTCTATTAATTGTCCGGCGTTGAACACGCCCTCGTGCGCGAGCCAGCCGCCGTAGCCCAGAATGATGCACACGACAGACTCGATCAGCAGCTCGGTAAAGATGTCAAGCTTCATCGACAGCTTTACGAACTCTACGTTGACCTTTTCGTTGTCCTTATTATGCTTGCGGAACGTGAGCAGCTCGCGGTACTCATTTACGAACGCCTTGATGACCGCCACGCCGGAATAGCTCTCCTGAGCGTAGTCGGAAAGCTTCGAAAACGCGGCCTGGCGCTGCTCCCACTTGGCTTCCATGTAGTTGCCCATGATCACGCCGATGACCGCCATGAGCGCCATCGGTATCATCGAGAGCAGCGTTAAAAGCCAGCTCATGCGCATCATTTTGATGAACGCCATACCGCCTAAGATCAGCACGTCGGTGATCATCAGGACGCTCCATGCGAAACAGTCCTGAACGGTCTCGAGGTCGTTTGTGTAGTACGACATAAGGTCGCCAACTTTATTGACCTGGTAATACTGCTGCGAGAGGTCTTTGCAGCGGTCAAACATACTGCGGCGCAGTCCGTGCTCTACTTTGAGCGACGTGCCGATGAAGCACAGGCGCCATAAGAAGCGCCCTACGACCATTGTCAGTATGATCATCAATATGGGCAGGCAGATCTTGTTCAGCACGAACGGCATGTCAAACGGGACCTGCACGCCTCCTATCACGTTATATCCGTCGTTAAGTCCGTTTATGACCATACGGTAGAGTTCGGGGATAATGAGCTCCACGTAGTCAATGCAGAACAGCGTGGCAACGCCTATGAGCAGCGCCCAGCTGTAACGCAGGTAGTATTTATTTATATTTTTATCGAATATCATTGTACGTCTTTTAACCCTTTTCTTTATGTCTGGATACTAGTGTGTTCGGGTGTCCGTACCCGCTGTTTGTTTATGTGTCCGTATCAGCTGCGGCGCTGCTCCGCGAGTTCTGCGTTATTCCTATCAGCAGTGCGACGATGAACCCGCCGAAGAATCCGCCGAAGTGACCGTAGTTGTCGATGCCCGGATTGAACAATCCGTACGCCAGGTTGAAAATGACCGACGTGGCGAGCCACGAGAAATTGCCCGTACGCCTAAATTCTTTTGCGTTTTTCCCGAGCGTCATACGGTACAGGAGAGCCCCGCCGAGACCCATTATTGCCCCCGAAGCGCCGAGCGAAAGCGCGTCCGAAAACGCCAGCCCGAGCAGATTTCCTGCGATACCGCCGAAGAAGTATATGAGCCACAGCTGCAGATTCGTGTAGTATCTGTTCAGCGTACGCCCTAACATAAACAGGAAAAGCATATTGCTCACGAGATGCATTATATCCGCGTGAAGGAACATCGACGTGATGAGGCGCCACCACTCTCCTGCAAATATCTTTGCGTTATCCTGAATTCCGAAATTCACGAGCGGATCCGTACCTGTGCGCAGTTTCATAAATGATCCTGCAGCGAATATGAGCACGTTAGCGACTATCAGGAATATCAGCAAGCTGGGGCCCCTGGTTCTGGATTCAGGCGATGCTTCGAGCGACCTTATCTTCTGACGCGACTCGTTCACAGTGTTCTGTGCCCTGTCGAGCTGTTCATCCGCGGAAAGTCCGGATGCGGAAAGAGTTTTTTCGAGGGCTGAGCGTACTTTTCTGTTTCCGATCTTTCTGCCGGATACTACTCTGTACGTACCGTTTTCGGGGTCAATATCGATCATATCCGCTATCATTCCGGCGGCCTCGAGTTTTTTCTGACCGAGCGAAAGTGCTTCTCTCAGCGCTTCTTCTCCGCCTGCGATCCTGCACGCGGGGTCAATCACGAACATTATGTAGAAATTGACCGACGTTTTTTTCACTGTGATCGAGATAAGCATATCGGCAAGGTTTGAGATAGTTGTCTTCCACACCTGAAAATCATCTTCGCCGGGTGCCCCGCCTGATGCCGGTGCCGCGATGATTCCTATCTCCACGTAAGTAACAGAATTATACTCCGAAAGTGCATAACCCCCCGGAGTAGATGCTTTCCTAAAAAATGCGTCGGATATAAGGTTCGCCGCTAAAAGAGACGCGGTACCTTTGCATTTATCCGCGCCGGTACTTACGTTTCCAGTGCTGATTTCCATGAGTTTATATATGATCTACGGTAGCTATTTCTTGATATAAACGATCTCGTCGTCGTAAACGTATCCCAGTTCTTCTCTGGCACGCTGTTCGATATATTCGTCTGTGTCGGCGACGTTCTCTTCCTCTTCGATCTCCTCGAGCTGCTGCTCGGCGATGGCAAGCTCGCTTTTTATGTTCTCGCCGCGGTCAATATTATCATCGAGTGTCTTCTGCTGGCTGATGAGCATGAATACAAGGTAAACGGCGATCGCCGCGAATATGACGTTCTGAAAACTGAATATTCTCTTCAATCGCCCCACCTCCGAGCCTTTTCTTTAGTAAGTAATAAGGGAACAGATATATTATATCCGTTTACACGCCCGTTGTAAATCGCTTTTTTCACTTTTTTGCATTGACCGGCTAAGATCAGCAGATCATCCGCGCTTCTTTTTCCTGACCAGAATGATTATAACAGCAGCTATGATTACCAAAGCGGCAGCTGCGCCGAGTATCACCGGCAGCGGCTTAAAACCTCCGTCTTTCTCTTCGCCGGAAGGAGTTTTTTGGGGAGCGTCGGTTTGAACGGCAGTCGGAGCTTCTGCGGGAACCTCTGTCGTGACCTCGGTCGGTGCTTCTGTCGGAGCATCGGTCGGTGCCTCTGTGGGTGCTTCAGTTGGAACTTCAGTTGGAGCTTCGGTCACGACCGGAGTAGGCGTTGACGCAGCCTTTTTCCGGACGTACGCACCGTCAAGCACGACGTCGTCAACGTTAACGATGCCGCCTCCGCGCAGGTCGATCCTGAACGCCGAGATCGACGTCACCTCGCCTACGAACGTCGAACTTCCGACCGGTTTATCGTCAACCAATACAGTATACGTTGACTCGTCCGCCTCTACAAAGAACGTGATCTTGTACGTTTTCCCGAATTCCAGCGTATCGAGCACCTTATACTCGTGGTCAAGCAGCGAAAGAGTTCCGTTTTCGTCCGGCTTCATCCACCATACGAATCCGCCCTCTCCTTCGTTGTGCGATTCTTCAAGAAACGCGTCGCTGACGCATAATTCAAAATATCCGTCCTTGCCGAGCGACTCTACTTTTACCGTCATATCCAGCGCATACGCTTCCTCGTCGGTGACCATTAGCGACCATACGCGTATATCGGCAAAATCCTGTAATTTAAGCATCATTCCGTCCGATATCGCGTCGGTTTCCGTAAATATCAGGTACGTCGCAGGATTTATATAACTGATCCCGAGATGAGTAAAGCTCATAGGGTCCTGATCGGTCACGAAATCGCCTGTCTCCTCCGCATCCGCGAAGTCTATATTCACATAAGGCTCTTCGTTGCGGATGATTTCCTTTTCAACCTCTGCGGATGCTCCGGCACCGATCACGGCAAGGCCTGAGGTGATCATAATTATTATAAAAACAGCAATAAACTTCTTCATTTTTAATCTCTCCCTTGTGTGTTTCCGCTTTTATTCATTCGGAGAAGCCTCATCTCTTTTTTTAGATGCTGCTTTTCTAATTATAATTATTACGATCGCAGTGATCAGCACGAGACCTGCCACCCCGGCAAGCAGGTACGGCAGTGCTTTTGAAGGGCTTCCCACGGACGTGAAATGGAAGCAGAACCTGCCTCCGGGAGCGGCGTCGCCGTCGGTATAGAGCGTCAATATATCGCCGTCCTCGAGGTTATTGTCGCACCATTTGAAATTAAACGTGAGCTTGCTGCCGGAAAGCCCGAGTATCTTGCGCGGAACACTGAGCTGAAGGACCTTGCCGTCTACACGGTAATCCGCGTGACCGACCGTCTCCCAGTTCCAGCCGCCGGTGGATCGTTCGACAACGATGCCTTCGGAAGTGGGCGCTGTGCGGTTTAAAATAAACTCAAAATTCTCCCAATCCACCGAATCAGCCGTTGCCGCCTTCGTGTCGAGCAGGAGCCTCATCCAGTTCCCGCTTTCGGAAGGCGTGATATCCGATACGGTCTCGATATAGAAATAAATATTGTCCTTGTCGAACGAGACCTTGGCCGTTTTAAAATCGTTGCGCACGCCGCTGTTTTTGTAATGAGTGCCGTTCCAGCCCTTCTTATCCCGGTCGTATCTGTTATTCACGTAATGATTGTATGTAACGATCGCAGGATCGTCCCAGGCCGAGAGATCGCCGCCTATGTCGATCTTTTTCTGCGTGCTCTGTACGCTGTACGGCGACGCTCCTTTGAAACGGCGGACGTTGGCAACCAGCTGGTAATAGTAGTAGTCTTTCAGGTCGCCCTTGGTCGGTTCGATATCCCTGGAGTTATTGTCATCGCACTGATCCGGGAATCCGTTCGGGACGTTCCCCCATTCCACGTTTCTGCCGGCGATCCACTCGTTCCAGCCCGTTACGAAAATGATCTCCGGATCAACGGAAATAGCGTAGTCCCACTGCTCCTGGAAATTGATGCCGTACAGTTTTGCGTTTTCCATATCCGAATTGCACACGATCTTCTTACCGCGGTAATCGTACGAGTACGAAAACTCCGGCTGGCGCGAATAACTGCGGCTCATATTATACGGTCCGTTCATCGCCGAGCAGTAGAGGTCAACGTAGTTTGCGTTCTGGGCTATTCCGACGGTGGTCATTTCCACGCTCTCGTCTTCATTCCTGTACAGTGCCTGGGGGTACATATGCAGCCAGCCCCAGTAATAATCGGAGCTGTTCGCTCCGAAATATGAGGGGTCACCCGCGCGGAACGTGAAAAACTGCGCGATCTCAGCCTGGTACTTATCTTCGAGATCCAGGCCGCTGCTGTGCGCCATGACCAGCGGCTTTCCTTCCCAGTAGAACCACAGATCCTGGTAGAGTCCTTTTTTATATATCGCCTCGTACACCTGCGAAAGAGACGAGAGGGTGTTTCCAGTATAGCCGAACTGCATCATGAATCCTATCTGAGGTGTTTTTATCCCGTCTGCACGTGCCTCAGACCATACTTTGAGCAGGTTCAGGTATGCGGGTTCCCACGTATAATTACCGTTGGTGCAGTCGAACAGCACAAAATCGATCCCGGCGTCCGTAAGTAGTTCGGCATGGTTTCTGAGTACGTAATCGTCCATCTCGGTATAGTATCCGAACAGCGGCTCGTTCCAGAAATACGCACCCGCCTGGTTCGTTTTCCAGATTTCATGATAATAGTCATTGCGCGCATCTGGATATTCGGTGATGATACTGTTCACGTTTACCGGCTTGTTATTCGCAAAATTATAGTGCCAGGTCCAGTAGAATATACCGACTTTTTTCTGCTTCTGTGCATCTGAACACCCTACCTGGGAGTTATCCGGAAGCGTTCTGCCAAGGCCGTCTACCGCGGTCCACTGCGTAGGGTCTACTCCGAGTTTAGCGATCGCGCTGTCTTCTTCTACCGTCCATTCGGGCTCGGCGGTGTGGTACGGGTAATCTGTTTCGTCCGAAACGAAATCGAAAAGCGTATCCGTCGGGCCGGCGGCAACGACCTTGCCCCTGAACGAGCCTGCGATCTCGTAAAGGTTGCGGTAAACGTACACGCCTCTCACAGGAGGTTTGTACCCGCTGACGGTGATTTTATTGCCCTCTGTCAAATCGAATTTGATTATATATTCGCCTGCTTTGAGCGATCCGCCCGGGAGTCCGGACAGGTCGATACCTATTGTTTCATTGGCCTCCCATCCGCTCACACTGGTCGCGGCAAGCTTTTCTCCCCTGACCGAGTAGATGACGTTTCTGTCCCACTCGTATACGCTTATTTCCATCGTGTGTGCTTTCCCGGCGGTCTGCATTTCCAGCCCGGCATAGACGATGGGCTTCGATACGTGGATCTGCATCTCGATGTTATCGCCCTGGTTTATCTCTACGGACATCGGCATGTTCGATTCTTTGAACGTCGGAAATTCAGTGGTCAATTCCGCGGCTTTTGTCAGTGTTCCGGCTCCCGGCATCAATGAAGCGATGAAAAGCAGGATGAGGAGGAGCGCGGTCAATACCGTTCCGGCTTTTTTTCTGTTTTTTATTGTTTCGCGCCAGGGCGCTTCAGTCGTTTTTTTCATTCTCATCGTGCTTTCCTCCTGCCGTCCGGTCGATTCGCGACCGAATCGCTTGCTTTCGGGATTATACCACATCTGCATCCGTTTGAAAAGTTCGCACGGCCGCACTCCACGCTTTTCCCTATTTGCGGCCGTATCCGTAAAACGCTTCACGCCGCCTGTCGGGCCTAAAAACGGCCTCAAAGCAGGAAAAATTCGTAAAAAAGTTCAAAAAAGCACTATTTTATTTTTTAATATTGTGCTATAATATATCTACCAAATAACAAATTTTTTACCAGGAGGTAAACTATGAACAAATCAGAGTTAGTCGCAGCAGTAGCACAGTCCGCAGGAATTTCCAAAAAAGACGCAGCAGCAGCAGTTGCCGCCACTTTCGATGCCATCACAGCAGAGCTTGCAAAAAAAGAGAAAGTTGCCATCATCGGATTCGGTACATTTGAGGCCAGAAAACGCCCTGCAAGAACCGGACGCAATCCTCTCACCGGCGAGAAGATCAAGATCGCGGCTTCATATGCTCCCGCTTTCAAAGCAGGAAAAGCCCTTAAAACAGAAGTTAATAAGAAAAGACGCGCTTCTAAGAAGTGATTCTTTTCCGGGAAAAAACGGTTAGGTTTTTTACTGACAATAATTCAGGAGGAATAAAATGTCTTTTTTAGATAAGATAAAAAGCGCTTTCAAACCCGCAGACGAAAAACCCGCAGATGAGAAATCGTTTGTTTACGAAACCATTCCGACCACTATCGAAGATTTCAAGGCTCGCGCTGAAGCAGCTGCAAAGGACGAATTCGAAGTCATTGCACTCACAGTCATTGCTTTCAATATCTTCCCCGCTAACGCAGATCTTGCGTATGATATGCTGAACGTTCTTAAAGGACCCGCTCCTCTTAGCGCTCAGGAAAAAGCATTCATTAAAGAGCAGCTTAGAGATAAGGACTATCTGCCCCGTTCTTACTTTGCCGGCGCTACGCCCGCTAATAATTACGAGCCCACAGAGCCCCTTACGATCACTGTTAAAGCCAATCCGTACAGCCGCGACGCTGAGGGATATTTCACCGCTTACATCACTTCCGGCGGTGCAGATAATCCCCGTCCGATCACTGTCCGTTCTAAGGCTTCCACCGGCGAGNNGGTTCCTCCACAATTTCTCCGGTTTCCTTCCGGGTATCCGCGTTCCCGCCGCAAATGATCCGTGGGCGTAATACCGCGTAATACCGTTAATTTACAGAACGATCATATGATCATCAGAGTTAACCGCCGGCGGGAGACCTGCCGGCGGTTACTTTTTGAATATCCTCCTTTCACGGAAAAAGGAACGGAAAAAGGAAAAGCGCCACGTTAAAACCGCCACTTGAAAAAGACGCACTTTTGTGGTATCCTTGACGTGTTCAGAGGTATCGGGGGCAGATCTGAAGATAAAGCTGAGACCCGCGATAAATAAAGTGATTGTCGCCGGAGGAAAAAATCTTGGCAGAAATTGTTGACGGAACATTGTTTATAAATATGTTAGGCGGAGGAGTGAGAGCTCTTGACGCTAACCGGATCACCGTAAACGACCTGAACGTATTTCCGATCCCGGACGGAGACACCGGGGACAATATGTTGTCCACCATCGCGTCGGGTTTTGACGCCGCTCTGGCCGCGGAAGACGGATCACTCGAAAACGTTGCCGCGAAAGCAGCAGGAGGAATGCTGTTAGGTGCGAGAGGAAATTCGGGAGTGATATTGTCCCGTATATTCTCCGGCATCGCAGCAGGCTTTTCCGGAAAAGCGTACGCCGGAACGAAAGAGTTCGGGGAAGCCTTCGCCAGAGGTGTTAAAGAAGCATATAACGCGGTTTCTAAACCTGTCGAAGGAACGATGCTCACGGTCATCCGCGAATCGGTCGAAAGAGCGAACTCAGAAGTATCCGGGAACGACAGCTTAGATCATTATTTCGAAATAATCCTCGAAGAAGTTAAAAATTCACTTAAACGTACGCCGGAACTGCTGTCTGTACTAAAAGAAGCCGGAGTCGTTGACAGCGGCGGCGCCGGGCTTATGTATATAATCGAAGGAATGGTAAAAGTGTTCCGGGGCGAGGATCAGGCTTCAGACACTCGTACCGCCGGGACACGCTCCCCTGCCGGAGTTCATAGCACGGGCGGATCTGCCGCAGCCGCTCCCGATTTCTCAAAATTCACGGAAGACAGCGAACTGCTTTTCGGATACTGCACCGAGTTCCTGTTAAGACTCCAGAGCGCGAAGGTTGACGTGGAGAATTTTAACGTTTCGCTGATTTCCGACTATCTTAACGACGTCGGAGAGTCGGTCGTATGCTTTAAAGAAGGCAGCATCGTTAAAGTTCACGTCCATACAAGAAGACCCGGGGATATTTTAAATCATATGCAGGATTTCGGCGAGTTTCTCACGATGAAGATAGAAAATATGACGCTTCAGCATAACGAGAACACGCCGGGGATAGATAAATTAATGGAACACGCGTCAGATCATCAGGATAATAAAACGGACGGTCTGGTACTTACGACAGAAGCGCGCAAAAAATATGCCACTGTCGCAGTCGCATCCGGAAAAGGAATGAAAGAAACGTTCCTTGCTCTGGGCGTTGACGCCGTGATCGACGGAGGCCAGAGCATGAACCCGTCAGCGGCAGATTTTATCGACGCCTTCGACAGTATCAGCGCGGAAAATATTCTGGTGTTCCCCAACAACGGGAATATTATATTAACAGCGTGTCAAGCGGCGGAGCTTTACACCAAATCGCGCGTGTTCGTGGCGCGCACCAAGACGATCGGGGCAGGATATTCGGCGCTGTCAATGCTTGACGTTTCTTCTGATGATCCCGAGTCGATCATCGCCGATGCGGAGTCGATCGGAGATGCGGCTGTCACGGCACATATCGCTCCGGCCAGCAGGGATGCGTTAAAGGACGGCGTGGAGATCAGGAAGGACGATTTCATCGGCTTCACGGAAGAGCGCGTTTACGTTGACGACCCTGACAGAGAAAACGCCGCTTTCGAATTATGCGGTGCGCTAAACGCCGGCACGTACGACGTAGTGCTTGTAATAGGCGGCGCGGATATTGACGCCGGAAAAGCCGAAGAACTAAGGGAAAAGCTCGAAAAAACGTTCAAACGCACCGAATTCATATATATTGACGGCGGACAGCCGGTATACGACTACATCCTGATATTTGAATAACGACGAATAAACCGAATATAATTAACATAACGGAGGATAAAATGCTCACACTTTACACAGACACAGACACAGATCTGACACCGGAGATAGCGGCAGAATACGGATACAAACTCATCAGCATGCCGTTCACTTCAGACGGAAAAACAGTTTATCCGTACGAAGACTCGCCGGACTTCGACACACACGCCTTTTACGACACGCTCAGAGATGGCGCTCTTCCCACCACGAGCGCGATCAGCGAAGCAAGATATATCCAGTACTTCGAACCGGAATTCGCCGCGGGCAATGACATCCTGTACGTACATTTTTCGCGGGCAATGACCGCTACTTTCGATGCGATGGATAAGGCCGTCGAGTCACTTAAGGAGAAATATCCGGGCCGTAAATTCTACGCGATAGACACGATGGGCATCACCATCCTGAGCTTCAACATCTGCCTGGAAGTAGGCGACCTGTATAAGGCCGGAAAGACGGCCGAAGAGATCGTCGCGTGGGCTGAAAAAGAAGTGATGCATTTCGGCACTTATTTCATTGCCGACGACCTGAAATTCTTCCGCCGCTCCGGACGCGTAAGCGGGCTTAAAGCGACGATGGGCACGCTTCTGGGCGTACGCCCCCTGATATATATGAACAACGAAGGAAAGATGGTCAGCCTCGGATCCGTAAGAGGGCGCAGAAAAGCCCTGGAAACGCTCGCCGATCTGATCGAGCAGCGCGGAGAAGACGTCGAATCTCACAGAGTCGTCATCGGCAATACCGATTCGCCCGAACTCGTCGCGGAACTGCGTGAAATATTAGCAGAACGTTACGGTGATAAACTCAGGATCGTCGAGATCGTGACAAATCCGACCGCCGGAAGCCATTGCGGACCGAACGCAGTGGGACTGTGCTTCCACGTACGCGAAAAATAAAGCGGAGGCGCGTCAATGATCACGGTTATCCCTGTCACGACTAAAAAGCAGCAGAAGGTGTTTATAGATTATCCGCTTAAACTTTACGCCGGGTGCGATCAGTTCGTCCCTCCCCTTTACGGAGACGAAAAAAAGATATTCGGAAAGAAAAACGCGTACCACGACACGTGCGAAAGCTCGTTCTTTCTGGCATACGACGGGGATAAAGTCGTTGGCCGCATCTCCGGAATAATCCAGCGATCCGCGAACGAAAAGAACAACGAAAAACGCGTAAGATTCACACGTTTCGACTGTATTGACGACCTTGAAGTCGCAAGAGCGCTGTTTAGCGCAGTAGAAAGCTGGGCGGCAGAGCACGGTATGGACACCGTATGCGGACCGCTCGGATATTCCGACCTGGAGCGCGAAGGCCTGCTCGTAGAGGGATTTGACCAGCTCTCCACGTTCGAGGAACAGTATAACGCCGAATATTACGCTCGTCTCATCGAACAGCTCGGTTATAAAAAAGAGGTCGACTGGACGGAATGCAAGCTCTACCTACCCGACAGCGATTCCGCGCCTGCCGGAGAGAAAAGCGCAAGCGATCAGGCTTCCGTTGACAGGATGGCAGATTTCGTCATGAAGAGGTATAATCTGCACATCGGACCCGCGGACAACGTCAATGACTTCCTCCGCCGCTACGCCGATGACTTCTTCGAACTGCTCGACAAAAGCTACGACGGCCTCTACGGGACCGTCCCGTTCACGGACAATATGAAGAAGATGCTTATCGCAAACTTCAAACTGATCATCGACCTTGACCACGTGATGGTCATACTCGATGAACACGACGAACTTGTATGCCTTGCCCTGTGCTTCCCGTCGATCGCACGCGCAGTGCAGCCCTCGGGAGGCAGATTGACTCCGGCAGCCCTCGTAAGACTGCTGAAAGCCATAAAAAAGCCCCGCATCCTTGACCTCGGTCTTGTTGCGGTACGCCCTGATTACCTAAACCGCGGTATCCCTGCCGTAATGTGCTCCATGCTCATGAAAATGCTGCGTGAAGACGGCGTGGAATACTGCGAGACCAACCTGAACCTCGAGGATAACCACGCCATCCAGAACCTTTGGAAGCGGTTCCGTTCGGTACAGCATAAAAGGCGCAGATCCTACGTAAAACTTCTTAATGCAGAGGATGAGTGAGAATGATCAAACTGATTATGGACACTATGGGCGGAGATCACAGCCCTCAGGCAAACGTTGAAGGTGCCCTTCTGGCGCTGGAAAAATATCCGGAGCTCTATATGATTTTGTCCGGAGACCAGGCCGCGATAGAAAAATGCATAGCGGAACACGGCGGAGCGGATAGTTCAAGGTATGAGATACTGCATGCCCCGGACGTTATCAGCGGCGAGGAGAAACCGACTGACGCGATCAGGCTCAAGCGTGAGAGTTCGATGATGAAAGCGATAAAGCTGCTTCGCGAAAGCGACGACATCACGGGTATGATATCGACGGGGGCAACAGGCGCGCTCGTTGCCGCGGCTACCGTACGGATAGGCCGGATACGCGGGCTCTCACGCCCTGCTTTCTGCCCGGTGCTGCCGACAATGGACGGCCGGATCGTGGGTGTATGCGACAGCGGCGCGAACGTCGACTGCACACCCGAGCAGCTCCTGCAGTTTTCGATAATCGGTTCGCTCTATCTTCAGAATTACTTCGGGATCGAACACCCCAGGATCGCGCTGCTGAATATAGGCACGGAGACCGAAAAAGGCGACGCGCTCCACAAAGAAGTGTTCAAGCTGCTTGCCGCCGAACACGGAGCCGATTTCGTCGGAAATATGGAAGGCCGCGATCTGCTTACCGGTAAATACGACCTCGTAGTCTCGGACGGTTTTTCGGGCAATATCCTGGTGAAGACCACAGAGGGCACCGCGCTCGAGATGCTCAAGATGCTCAAACGTGACATTTATTCCAAAGGAATATACAAGTTCGGAGCTCTTTTCATGAAGAGCATGTTTAAAAAAGAAAAAGATCTGATGAATTACCAGAATTACGGCGGAAGCGTACTTCTGGGCACAGAAAAAATAATCGTTAAAGGCCACGGCAGCAGCGGCAGCACGTCCGTACTCCGCTGCATCGAGCAGGCTCTGAAAATGGAGAAAAGTAATCTAAACGCTAAAATTTCAGAATATATTTCAGGGATGCATAACGATCCCGCAGATAAGGAGGACAATTAGATGTTTGAACGGGTTAAAGAAATGCTGATATCTCAATTAAGGCTTAAAAACGTGGAGATCACGCCGGAATCGCGCATAAAGGATGACCTTGGCGCAGATTCGCTCGACGTGCTCCAGATGCTTATGACTCTTGAGGAAGATTACGGCATAACGATACCTGACGAAAAACTTGCCGAATTCGTTACCGTGTCGGATATCGTTGCTTATTGTGAAAAGCACGTGAAATAGACCGATCCTTTTTACTCCAGTCTGTTTCCGCGTTCGCGCTCCAGACGGAATTCAACGGCGTGTTTCAGGTAGTCGAGGTATTCTCCGTCCTGACTCATCGCCTTGCCGGGAGCATCTGAAAGTTTGGCCACGGGACGGCCGTTAACGTACTGGAGTTTTATAACTATATTCAGCGGCGTGGCGAACGTATCGTTTGTGACGAAAGTCCCGATACCGAACGATACTTTTGCCTTGTCCTTGAAATGATCATATAAATTCTGAGCGCGGTCGAAGTCAAGGCTGTCGCTGAACAGGAGCAGTTTCGTACGGGGGTCGACCCCGTATTTTTTATAGTGTTCTATGATCTTCGCGCCCCATTCGTACGGATCGCCCGAATCGTGACGAACTCCGGTGTAGTTGTTGACCATCGCGCGGTTGAAATCCTTGAGGAACAGGTCGGTAGTGACGGTATCGGTTAAAGCAGTGCCGTTGTCGCCGCGGTAGTAATCGTACCAGTCTTCCATCGCGTAGTGATTCGTGTATGCAAGCGGTATCGAGTCGATGCCCTGGTACATCTGTACGAATTCGTGAGCGTACGTTCCTACGGGCGTCAGGCCGTATTTCATTGCAAAATAAACGTCGGACGTTCCGACCATATTCCCGCCCTTAAGCCGGTCCCGCAATTTCAGAACAGCCTCGTCCATCCATTCGCGCGAGAGCCTTCTGCGGCAGCCGAATTCCGCAAATTTGAACGTATATTTTCCGCTGTTGAACGCATCGATCTTTGCGTCGAGTTTTTCCCTTGCGCTTTTCAGCAGCTCTTCATAATCATACTGCATCCTGAAATACACTTCGTTGACGATCTCCAGGAGGTATATCTCAAACAGCGTTGCGATATACATCGGTCCGGTAATATTTATCGTAAGCTCCCCTTCCGGACTCAGTTTAGTCTCCACGTAATTCTGAAGCGGCCTCCACAGCCTCATAAATTCGACGTACGCCGGTTTCATGAACCGGATCGAGCGCAGGTAGTCAAGTTCTTCCTCCCTGAACGTGAGGCTGCAGAGATGGCTTATCTGCTCGTTTATCTCACTGAACATTTCAGGTGTGAAACGCACGCCTTCGTTGCGGCATTTGAAGCAGTATTCGCCAATAAGGTCAGGGTGGTGTGATAACATCACGGCCTGCATGTTGAATTTGTAGAGGTCAATATCCAGAAGCGACTGGATGATCGGTTGGAGTTTCATTGTTTCTGTCTCTCTTTCAATTAATTATTCTTATCAAACGCTCGCGGTGATCCCGTTGCCTTCCGACTCTTTTAGCGCGCGGGCAATATCTTCCGCGAACGGGTGTATCTTCAGCGGTGAATATATCTTCCACATCATGAGCTCGCCGGATCTCAGCAACTCTCGCATTTTCGTCGCGGAGATGTCAACGGTCTTTGGTACGTAGAGTTCCGTTATGTTTTCCTCTAAGCCGTCGAACCACGTTACGCGCCTCTCTTCCTTGCCTGAAACGAGCAGATCAGGGTAAACGCCGAGGATACCGGCGGCATTTTCAAGCACATACCTGCCCCATTCCGGGACGTTGCCGACGCCGATGTCCGGAAGCGGTGCTATTATGAGCTTTCCGCGTTCTATTTCCCTGCCGAATACCGCGCTGATCATTGCCCTGCGCTCTTCGTACGACAGCGGGTTTTTCTCGGTGCGCGATTCCTGCGACGAACCGATAAGTATAAGAACCGTTTCGCTCAGCTTAAGTGCGGTGCGTACGATCCGCTCGTGTCCTATATGAAATATCTGGAAGCGGCCGACGATAAGGCCGTTTGCATACGGTTTCACCTGTGCTCTCCTCTCACGCGCGCTTTGGGAGTCCTGAATCGTATCCGGCGATCGGAGCGCGTTTGAATGCGCTGCCTCTTATCTTCGCGTCGATCTGTTCTTTTACTTCCGGATCGGCTTCGCCCGACCGCAGATAGTGATCCAGCTGGGCATATTTAAACCCGAACGCGTCTTCGTCGGTCCTGCCGCAGAGTCCGTCGGACGGAGCTTTCACAACAAGTTCGCGCGGGATCTCGGGCATCGTGAGACCTATTGCCACCACCTCGGTCGCAGTAAGTCCGGAAAGAGGCGAAAAATCACCGACGGCGTCTCCCCACTTCGTTTCCCAGCCGATCATCGTCTCGGAGAGGTTGCAGGTATTGGCCACGCGGCCGTTCATTGATTGCGATACCGCGTACAGCGTCGTCATACGTATCCTGGGCGGGAGGTTGCTGAGCATCTGTTTCGTGACCGTAACGGGGCCGGCGTTTGTCAGCTCGGCAACATCGATCGCATTCAGAACGCCACCGGTCGCGTCGGCAATATTTACGGTATACGCTTTTATGCCGAGCGCTTTTACGGCTTTTTTCGAGTCGTCAATATCCGGCTGCACTCCGTCGGGCATCATCACTCCGACCACTCTGTCAGCACCTAAAGCTCGCGCGCAAAGGGCGGCAACGACGGTGGAGTCCTTGCCTCCGGAAATACCAATGACCGCAGGCGAATCCGGGCCGTTGCGATCGAACCAGTCTTTGATCCAGCTTATCACTCCGTCGCGCTGCGCAGCGGGATCGAATATGTAGTCGAGTTCGTACGCATCTCCGTCTGCATCTGTTTTCTCACAAACGTCGTTCGATCTGCAAGTGTTAAGCTCCTCGCCCTCGGCCGGTCTGCACGTGTTGACCACGTCTATCTGGCAGCTTCTAAGCGTCTTCAGCGCAGCGTCATGAAGCTCAGGCGTAACTCCGGCACAGCATGCTGCATCGACGGTAATACGCGAATCAGGGAAAGCGGCCCTCAGCAGCAGCGCATTTGAAGCAACACAAATATCGGTACATAGCCCGATCATTTCGAATTCCGTATCGCCCGCGGGCTCGTTTTCCAGCTTCTTTTTAAGTTCGCAGATCATATCGAGCGAACCGAACGTGTATTTCTTAACGATCCTGAAATTGCCCCTCGCTTCGAGCGCGCTCAGGACAGCGCCATTGAGCTGATGACCGTGAGTTCCTTCGAAGCAGTGAGGTACGGGCAGCTTTTCGCCTTCAAGCGTATTCCGGTAAGTATCGTTAAAGTGTGTATCGAGCGTCGCGATTATCTCATCGCCGTCAAACTCACGTATTTTTTTTGCGACGTTGGCAACGATCCCGACCGCCTCCGCCGTTCCCAGCGAGCCGTCAATAAAATCATTCTGCATGTCTATTACAAACAGTATCCGCATAATTTGTTCCCTCCGTTCTCCCTCCGCCCCGGGCGGCAGCCGCTCCGTTATCATCCGTGTTACAGTTTTTTATACCTAAGAAGCATTGACGAGCGCGGTGTGTCTAAGCAAAGATCAAGGCCTTTATCCAGAAGATCGCTGCCTTTTCGCACGAATCGTGTCCCGCTGTCCGCATCCGTGAACTCGTATTCCGCTTCCGGAAGAAAGCCCTTCGGTCTGGAATGAAGCACGCTGAACGGGCTTCTCGCTCTCCTGAACGCCAGAATGATGCCGCTCTGATCTTCCGGATCGTGGTACTGCTGTGCGTTCCATGAAGTGTTTTCCTTCGAATTAGGTATCAGAGCATAAAAATCTTCACCAAAATAGCGGCGAATAGATACGTATTCATTAAAATATGTCCTTGCCCATTCGAACGGAACTTCGGCATTTTCGAACTGCCACTCAGGGTCAACGTGCTCCCACGGTCTCATTGCTATGCCGCCGGTGTAAGCGCTTCTGAAACTGTATGTGTCGCCCAGTTTCGGCCCGTATCCGATACCGGACCAGGGCATCCACCACGAAGCACAAGTATTCTGCATCTGATTGGCCTCCGGAACACAATCCCACATACACTGGTAATCGGAACGCCAGAGCGGGACGGAGCGGGACAACATCTCGATGTCGATGCGTTGACCGCCGCCTGCGCAGTCATCGATCATAAGATGCGGAAAACGCTCCAGGAGATTGTCCCAGAATTTGTACAGGTTGGTGATATATTTTATTTCGGTTATTCCGCTCCGGTTTTCTTCGTCCTCGTGGAGCCAGAATTTCAGCGGCGAGATATTGTAGTCCTGCCTGTACCAGTCGAGCTGGAGTTCTTCGATCACGTCGCCGATCTTCTTCGTCAATGCTTCAAGCACTTCGTCGTCGTTGAGGGCAATAATTACGCTGTCGTCCTGGCTGTCGTCAGACTGCAGCAGATATTTCGTCCAGATATCTATGCTTCTCTTTAGGCGCTCGGGTTCGAACCACACCAGGAATTTTTTACCGTGGTCTTTAAGGTATCTGATCAGGTTCTGGTAGCGGTCCGGGTGGTAGAATTCATTGATCTTCCACGTACCCACCTTAGGCCAGTCGGCAGACTGATCGGCGGTAGTCATTGACCGCAGCGGTTCGTACCAGCCCGCGTCGATCCAGCAGGTGTCAAGGGGCAGTTTTTCGGATACGATCCCTTCCCAGCGCCTTACCATCTCGGCAGAAGGCACGCCTCCCCAGAATAATCCTGCAAAAGGCGGCGTGGCCGGTCTCCCGGGTTTTCCGATTGGGCTGACAATATCTTTAATGTACCTTCTCCAGGCGTTGTGCGCGTTCTCCTGACCGTCACTGTACTCTAATACCGTTGCCGACGCGGTGCGCAGGCTCTCTCCCGGTTTCATATAGAAATTTGCGTGCTCGATCCCAAAAACGATCCGGCACGAATCGGCGTTCCTGAAGAAGCGGGCCTTCCATTGACCGGTCCAGCCTACCGCGACCAGCACGCCTTTCCCCTGCCTCGTAATGTCGAAAAACGGAAAAGTCTCAAGCGCGCTCCGTCCTACCGCACAATGCGATTCCGACTCCTGCCCTGCCCAGAGCCTCTCTTCTCTTGTCGAAAGATCGTCTTCCTTGACGTTTGCACCGGTAGTTTTAACGATCCGGAACGTCTCGGGCTCCCACGTCGCCTGTCTGTTTTTCCTGGTGACAGGCGGGTCAGGGTCAAACGGGACGGTTATATCACAGTCGTATATTTCCGAGATCTGTCCGCTGGGGTGATCGGTAGGATTGGACCAGTAATTGACCCAGTGAGTAACGCCGTATTTGTCATTGTAATCAGCTTTGCATTCGACGGTCAATCCGTCCGGGAGCACTACTTTATATCCGTTTTCTGTGTTTAGTATCTGCTTCTCAAGCTCGTTAAAAGGAATACCGTTATATTTGAATGAAAAAGACGGTTTGATCATTTTTATCCCCCTTTATGCAACAAACCTGAAGCCGCTCCTTTACGACGCAGCTTCAGGTGTCTTTATTTATAATATATCAGGCCGGATCATTCCTGTTAAGGCCGGATCACTCCGCCGGTGTCACTGCTTTTACGCAGTTCTGATACACTGCGGCAACTTCTTCCGCTGTCAGAGCCTGGCGGTATACTCTCGCTTTTACGATCGTGAACGCGGTCACGTTTGCGAGGCGCTCCGTCTGGAATGATGCGTTGATTCCGATACCCAGCTTACCGCTGTGTGTACCTGCCATATTGAAATTGCCCGTTCCGAATTCGCCTTCACTCGCAAGTTCGCCGTTATAATATAACCTGACCATACCGTTTACGGCATCGTACATGCCGAGCACGTGGACAAGCTTTCCGGCTTCGATCTTTGTTCCCTGTGAAGCGTCGTTCGTCTGTGCGTAAATATATCCTGAACCGGGATAAGTACCGTCCTGTGCGGTGCTTCCTACGTTAAAGTTTATCTGTCCCTGGGTGCCGCGTATTGCCATATTCGTTCCGCCGCCGTTGCCGTTGCTTATCAGCATTCCGCCGCCTGCAGCCGGTATCTCGTCGATCTGAAGGAATATTTCGTACGTTACTCCATCTTCTACAAATCCGGGGAAGTCTGACGCATATTCGTCAAGAAGTATGAACATATAGTCGTCATCGTCGGTGCCGCGGTAGCCCGTAACTTTAACTTCTTTTCCGTCAAGGTTAACTGTAAACTCGCCTACTTCGCCGTCTTCCATTTCCATATCGTTGTTGCCGAGCGCGTCATACACTTCATCCTTTCTAAAGGCAAGGTCAAAGTATGGCTCAGGCATACCCTCATAAGGATTTGCAGTTGGATCAGGTTTCTCCGTTGGCTCCGCTGTTGGTGCATCGGTAGGTTTTTCAGTATGAGCGTCGGTGACAACGGGCGCCTGTGTCGCCGCATCGGTTGCAGCCGGAACGTCTGTCGGTTTGTCCGTTTTTGCGGGTTCGTTACCCGGTGCTTTGCTGCACGCCGCGAGGGCAATGCATATCACTGCTGCCGTTAAAATCGCCAGGATCTTCTTGAATCCGATTCTGTGCTTTAAAGTTTTTGTCATTTCAGATACCTCCTCCTGATGACAATGACGTGTCGTCGTCAACTACCTGTACTTTATCACTTCCGGAGGAGGTTGTCAAGATAATGGAGCGAACCGAGTGATGGCACGAATTTTGGGTCTACTGCGAACCCCGGAATCGGTTCGCAGTTCGGTCACACAAAATTCTTAGCCATTCGCTCGGCTTCGCTGAAGAAAAAAAGAGACATAGAATAATGGAGAATGGATAATGGAGAATTGTGGTGTGTATTTTAGATCATCGCCGCAGGCGATACATCAACTTCCCATTTTCCATTTTCAATTTTCCATTACTGACTGTTCTTCGGCTTCGCTGGCAATTTGTTTCGGTCTGTACGCGAACATGAAGTTGATCAGGGGCTCGTAGAATGGCTGGACGCTTTGTATCCTTTCGTCTTTTCCGCAATCGTAGCGGTAGGAATAGCCCTCGTCGGCGCCGAAGCCGGCGAAAATAAACGTGTGCCCGGGGTAAACTACGCCTGCAGCGCTGGTGTGTGGATGAACGAATACGATATCTCCCGGCTCGAGCTTTGACACGTCTTCAATGCGTTCAAACCCCTGAAGTTCACACCAGCCCGGAAGGTCGCGCTTCTGTTCGGTAGCATGATAAACGACCATGCCCTGCCTCTCGACCTGATCCGTATAGCCGACGCGGTACATGACCCAGTCGACAAGCCGGTCGCATGATACGAGCTTTGCGTCGTGGTTGATCGGAGGATTCATTGGAGCGTCACCATATTTAAAGCAATTCTCACGCACGTAATCCGTTACCCACTTTGACTCGCGCAGTATTGCCGATTGGAGCGGTGTGCATTGACGTTCGACCCCTGCAGGTACGCCGTCACTGTTGACCTCTATCACTTTATTTGTTTCGTTTCCTGCCACCTGTTCGCTCATGATGATGCCTCCGTAAATAAAAAAGGACCTGCTTACAGCAAGTCCTCTGATGACCCCTACGAGAATCGAACTCGTGTCGCCGCCGTGAAAGGGCGATGTCTTAACCTCTTGACCAAGGGGCCATGGTAGCGGCGGTGAGATTTGAACTTACGACCTGCCGGGTATGAACCGGATGCTCTGGCCAACTGAGCTACGCCGCCATGCGCAGTCCCATACCGTCGACCGACGTGTCCGGAACAGCTTGCCTATTATACTCCCGAAACATAGCTGTGTCAATACTGTTTTTAATATTTTTATAATTGGCTGAAGTGAAAAGTTAACGTCTACTCCAAAGGGTGGCGAGTAGAATTCAGTCGTGCATCAAATTCGAGTTGAAATTAGTCTTGCAAATAGAGAAAATTATTGTGTTGCCGGCAGCCTGGGAAAGGAGCGAATTAAGATGGCTGAAAGTAACAAAAACAAACACCTCACTCATGAGGAACGTAAAATTATAGAGTTTGGAATTCGAAGCGGAGCAACACAAAAGGCTATTGCGGATACTATTGGCAAACAAAAGTCAACCGTTGGAATACAAATTGAATCTGACTATTTCCAACATCAATTCTGTTCGCAAAAAACAACTTCATGGAAAATCTCCAATAGAATTGATGAAGTATCTGGAACCTGAATTATTTGAACGTTTTTACTAATTCGGGATCCGAGAAATTGAAGGAGATAAGATCATCCTGAAACCTTATCTCCTCAAATAACCAAAGCGCTGCCGGCAACATTGAACAGTGAATATTTGCTGAATCTAAAGTAGATTTTAGTCGTGCACCGCCGAAAAGTCACCCTTAACCTACCTTGTTTCACTATGTCCAAAGCCATAGCGCCATTTAGATTTTAAGCTATCCATTATGAATATTCAAGTAGAATTTTTATGTTGCGTAGCCTTCTTTTGGCCTGCTTATCAGCTTTAATGATGCGTTTTTGCTCTTTTTTGTAAGAGTAATATCTACTCGGAAACAGGGGCCTTTGGAGTAGACGTTAACTTTTCACTTCAGCAATTTTTATCAACTTTTTGGGAGACGATAAAAATGAGTGACATTTCCCGTACAGGGCCGCTATTCTGTACGGGCTAAACATGCTTAATATAAAAAACAGCCCGTACTGTAAGGTTCTACAGTACGGGCGAAATGAGGGCAATGTTTAGATCTGTTTATGCTGCGAGCACCAGGCTCAAGGCGTAAACAGGAATATGCACTGTTTTATAACATATTCATATTCACCGGTCACCTCAATGAACGCACCTGCTTTCTTCACGTAAAACACAGCGAAACAAGGCAAAGGCTCGCCGTTAAGGCCGGGACGGAAATCCATTGACTCAGCGAATTCCATAAACGCATCCTTTGAAAGGTCTTCTGCGATCAGATCGGCAGTGATGTTATGGGTGTCTTCGGCGTCGTTGACCGCATAAACGTCAACATAAAGGATCTCGCCGCCGTCAATGGGCTCCAGTGTAAACTCCCTGCTCACGCTGATCTCCGGAATCGCCACGTCTTTATTCTTATAATGCTCTGTCATGGCCTTCATGTATATGGTATGATACTCCTCACTGCCAGCACCGACCATTCTTATGCCGTCAAAGAAGTGATATATTTTGGCTTCTTCCAAAACGGTTTTCGGAGCATCCTGACGTATTTTCAGAAATGTGAAATTATCGGCAATGTAATAAATGCTTTGCGGATCATCCCATGGTATAGGTGTGGCCTGCCCGGGCATAGGAGTAATCGTGGGCTGAACCGTGGGCAGAGGAAGATCATTCTCAGCAGCAAGAATGAAAGCATAAATATTGTGGTATCCGATCCCGGTAGATCTATGATAATATGTCGTTGCCAGCAAGACCACTACAGTTTTATCAGCGGAAATCGTTACTTTATTATTATACGAAGGATAGATCATTGACGATCTGCCTTCGTTATACAAATCCATCATTTTGTCAAAATAGACCAGATCGATTTCTATTTCCCTTGGCATGTTCGTCCAGTAAAAATCGAAGATCATTTCGGAAAAATCGCTGATGTTGAAAACGGGAAGTCTGTCATATTCTTTTTGTATTATCCCCCAGTTAAGGTTACCTGTTATTTCCACAGGTTCCGGAACGTTGACCAGCGTATAAGTCGGATAATCATTTTTAGGATCGGTTTTTCCGGTTCTCTCTTTCAGATTAAACACCAGTTTTATCTCGTTCGAAGGCATCGCGATCGTGCTCGTATTGTACAATGCAGCAAAGAATTCATCAGGATCGGCGCCTCCGACAGTGAATTTGCCATCTTCCATGCTGATCTTTCCACCCATTTTGCTGGAATTGAGCCATATGTTTGCTTCATCTCCGCTGGACAGGATCATAGGCATATCATTCAGCGGAGCATAATACTCACATATTTTAACGAACTCTCTTTTAGTCAGATCAAGGACGTAAAAGCCTTTCCAGTACCGGGAAACTGCCGGATCCGGATCATCATAAAACTGAACGTTTTCCTTCTCTGTAAAAATGAGCAGGATATCTTCGACGCCATTGCCGTCGTAATCGTACATGACAGCAGAATCCACTGCCAGATCCGGGCGGTCAAGCGTATAAAAAATCGTTCCGTCGATCAGTATCATTTCAAAATCCATCCGAACCCTGCTTTTGAATAATCTTGCATGCCCCTCGAGCTCTCTCGGTGTAATTTCACATATGTTGGATGACAAAATCGCTTCCTGTTCTGCATCACCTATCATGTTCAGCAAACTATTGCAAAGCAACGGCTCTCCGTCCCATATGATCGGTCCCGTATTCCTTGCCTCCTGCGCGCTAAGCATAGCGCTGAACAGTTCGGATGAATTTTGCAGTTCTTCATCTTCTTCGGGGATCCGAAGCTGTCCTGTGCCAAGCATATCTTCGTCTATCAGCGAACTCACGTCGATAAGCTCCACATTCCGGAATTCATTCGGTACAGGGGTGGCAATTCCGTTCGGATCGTGTTCGTCCACGCCACCCGGCTGGAGGGGCTGCTTTCGACCGCCCAAATTTTTAACTACACCCACGGTTATACCGGTCAATGCGGCCACGATCAGTATCACCGATGCGGCGATCAATGCCGGATGCACTCTGAAACCGCTGCTCCGTTTTACCGTTGAAACATTAGCTCTGGCCTCTCCTGCCGCCTTCATTGTCAACGTGTTCCCGGCCTTATCCGCCGCAAATTCCGCGCTTTCAGCGATCATATCTTCAGGCATGTTTTTCATCATTTCAGCAAGTTTTACGTCGTTCATAATTCCACTCCTTCAGCTTCCAGAAATTTACGGAGTCCTTCCCTGGTCCTGTTAAGGCTCGACAGCACCGTGCCCCGGGGGATGTCCATTATCCGGGCAATGTCCTCCACGGACCGTTCGTAATAATACCGGGCGAAGAATATCTTGCGTTTCTTCGGCTTGAGGTCCCGCAGATACCGGGCGATCAGCGCTTCGGTCTTCTTTCCTTCCGGATCCTCCCCGTCAGCGATCCTGCGACCCGAATTGCCCTTCCCTAGCCCTAACGGATCGGTCCAGGGGTCGGTAACGGGATGCTCATAATTATCCGGATCATCCAGCGAAACGGTGCCGCCGGAAGGGCTTGACCGCTGGGTGTGACGCTTTCGCCACATATCCATTGCCGCATTCCGGGCGATCTCTCCCGCGTACGCCTTCAGATTTTCTGGCGCCGCCGGAGGGATGCTGTTCCAGAGCTTCAGATACACGTCATTCAGGCATTCTTCGGCATCGGCGTCGTTTTTAAGCACGTTAAGGACAACGGTGCGGCAATATTCGCCGTACTTATTCTTCGTCTCCGTTATGGCTTGTTCGTCGCGGCTGTCGTACATCCCGATGATGTCAATATCTTTCAGCTGCATTCTGCCTCTCCTCTGCTGTTCCCGGGGCCGTTTTACCGGCCGCTCACTATATTAGACGTAAAAACTCGCAGCTGATTCCACATTGGACCAGAATATTTCTGCGAGTTTGAAAAAAGATATAGTTTATGAGAGATTTATCCTGCTTTTGAGGTTCCCGCCGGTCAATGCCGCACGCCTGCGCTCCTGCTCAGGCGTGAGCTCAGCTATGACATTGCCCCAAACGTCTCCCGTATCGTATGAGCGGCCTAATCTCAGCCGGTCGGTTTCTGCTTCAAGTTTCTTCTGGGTCTTTGCCGCCAGGCCGCAGCCCGCCGCACAAACGTGGCCGCCGCCGCTGAACATTGCCGCCACCGCCCCTACGTTCACGGTCTCGTCGGAACGCATACTCACCCGGTATTTTCCAGGGACCTTGTTTCACTATGTCCAAAACCATAGCGCCATTTAGATTTTAAGCTATCCATTAGGAATATTCAAGTAGAAATTTTATGTTGCGTAGCCTTCTTTTGGCCTGCTTATCAGCTTTAATGATGCGTTTTTGCTCTTTTTTGTAAGAGTAATATCTACTCGGAAACAGGGGCCTTTGGAGTAGACGTTAACTTTTCACTTCAGCCTTTTTTAGTGGCAATGATTTGACGCTGCGCGTCATGAGTTGCACCTGACGGCGCATAGTCTGCCGTCCAATTAAGTGGCAAGGTGTTTTAGTGTTTCGTAGAAATCTATCGGAACTGCGAGATCGCCTTTCCCGGTGCCGAGGGCAATATGGGGCTTGGCTTCGCCGTGGAAATCAGAACCACCGCTCTCTAAAAGGCCGAAACGGACGGCCAGTTCCTTTGCCCGAAGGGTCGTCTCAAAATCGAATTCGGAATAAAGGGTTTCCATAGCATCGAGTCCCGCTGCCTTGCCCAGGGGTAGAAAAATCTCCAGTTCTTCATACGACAGATTCAGGAACGGATGGGCCAGCACGGCCACGCCCCCGTAGGATTTGATGAACTTTATAGTGGTTATTGCCCCCAGCCTGCCGGCAGGGACGTAATAGCCATTGCCCTCCTTGAGGATGGTATCGAAGGCTTCTTTTACGCTGCCGATCTGCCCCTTGGCCACCAGCACCCTGGCCACGTGAGCCCGGTTGAAAGTTTCGGCGTCGGTGAGGCTTTGCGCTTCCTCAAATGTAACGTCGTAGCCGTCTGCCCGGAGCGCGTTGATGAGTTTCCGGTTGCTGCTGATCTTGGCCAGCCGCATTATATCCACGTGGTCTTCGATCTGGGGCCAGGACTCCCGGGGGAAGAACAGTCCTACGATGTGGAGTTCTTTTCGTTTCCCAAGAGAATCGTAATCGGTGGAAAATTCGCATCCGGCGACGGTGGCTAATCCGTATTCTTCTCCTGCGTTCATGAATTCGTCGAGCCCGGCGGATGTGTTGTGGTCGGTCAATGCCAGTGCGGCAATGTCCAGTTCTTTCGCCCTCCTTACCAGTTCAGTGGGTGACAATGATCCGTCCGAATAGTGTGAATGTGTGTGCAGATCGCATATCTTCATGATGCGCTTTAGCCTGACCTCCGTGTGCGGTTTGGGGTATTATAGCAGGTTGGGGAGGGGGAAGTCTATATAAAGTTGCAAGTGGAAAGTTGCAAGTGGCAAGTGGCAAGTTGCAAGTTGGAAGTTGGAAGTTGCAAGTGGCAAGTGGAAAGTGGCAAGTTACAAGTTGGAAGTTGCAAGTGGCAAATTGTTGTTTAATTTTAAGTAAAAATGTTCTATAATAATATCACCAAAATGAATGGAGGTTTTTTTATGCCGAACATAAAGCCTGTTTCAGATCTGAGAAATTACAATGAGGTCCTACGAGATGTTGCCGCGGGAGAGCCTGTATTTTTAACAAAAAACGGAAGAGGAAAAAATGCGATTATTGACATGAAAGAATACGAAAGGACTCAGGCAATTTTAAAGCTGATGACGGAGTTGTCAAACGGAGAATACAGCAGTCTTGAAAAAGGCCGGCTCGATCTGGCCGAAGTGAAGAAAACGCTTGGAGTCTGAAATGTATATATTTTTCTCATGAGTCATTAGCTGAATCTTTTTTATCTTATTGTCTTAATGTCATTTACAGGTGCAACTATCATCCAATGTATAGATTATGCAAATTATTATCAATCGCTTGGTTCGCTATACTATAAAGGAGATTTGCATACAAAATTAAAATAATCTACCGATTTAAACTAATATAATGCGATAAGGAGGATAATAAAATGAAAATGAATTTTAAGCAAAACAAACCGTTAATAATAGTAATTATTGTCGTATTGTCCGCGCTTTGCATTTCTGCAGTTACAGCCACAGCGATAGAAATTAGTAAGAAGTCAGACCCGTTGCCAAAGGGAGATAGTTACGGATCATACTACGACAATAACAAACCGAAAGAGAAGGAGATATCGCTCGATTCCGGTGTGATTTCACTAACATATGTCCGGACTGAAAACCTGAAAGAATTGCCCGCTTCCAAACGTGCGGATCATTACGGAACTTATGATATCTACGAAGATGAAAACAAGACCGAATATATGTTTTTGCTGGACTCGGATATTTATTGCGGGTACAGGATGAGTACCGTAGGCATTCCGACGTTAAAGGAAGATGCGATCGAAGAAGATAAAGCGCTGGAGATCGCAGATGCGTTTCTGAATAATACGCGAAAAAACGGGAAAGAATACGTACTGTTTTCGTGCGAGTATGACGAATTGGGTGGATATTACGATATTCAGTACTATTGTCCCGTTGACGGATATAAGACAGATGATATATTCAGAGCCTGGGTCGATGCTCAAGGAGCAGTGACCGCATTTTCAGAATTTAACTATAACAGATATGCCAAACTAAAAATAGCGTCCGATAAATATGATAAAGCAAGTAAAAACATTTCGAAAAAAATATCAAAAAGGGTCGGAGATGCTGATTATTCGGTTGCCGATCAATATGTTTCTATCGACGATTCAGGAAAACTGATACTTGTGAATGTGATCGATCTAAGTACTCCGTATGGTGAAGTGAGCATAAGTCAGCGGGAAAAGATCGTTCAGATCATTAAATAACTGCCGGGGGGGTGAGAATGATGAAAAAAAGACTTATAGTGCTCATTTGCATCGGCGTTTTTATCGTTCTTTTTATCGTCGGGGCAATTCTGGTGGCGGAATTTACGTATTATGCCAAATACCATATTTGGGGCAAAGTCGAATCTGTCAAAATCAGTTCAACGCTTGACGGAAACAGAGGCCCGATGGTCGTGTCAGAAAAAGACAAGATCGATGTTTTGCTGAAATGCATAAAAAAAGTGAGGGTCAATAACCGGCATATACGAATGATTCAGCAAGCTCCAGTTCAATATGAGATCACTTTCTATTTTGCAAACGGCAAAACGAAAACATATGATTATACCGTTTATCCGGCCACAAAGTGTGATAGTCCGTTTGAGGATTTCTTCGCGCTGTTCCCGGAGGAAGAACGAAGGTGATCTGATTGAACGGCGACAGCGATTCGAAATGCGAACAGTGCAGACATTACGAGTACGACGAATACTACGAGACGTACAGCTGCGACGCACAGCTTGACGAAGACGAGATGGAGAAATTCATAACCGACACATATAAAGACTGCCCCTACTACGACCCGGACGATGATTATAAGATCGTCCGGAAACAGATGTGATAAAACCGGGGGGAACGCGGAAATGAACGGATACGACATAGAAAAAAAATACAACGTAAGCATTGACACCGGTAAAACGACCGGAAAGATCAGGCCTCTCCACGGCGTTAACAATGCCCCGTACTACTACGGAAGCGCTGGAAAGCTCCATTATCTGAAGGAAGCGCACATACCGTACTCGCGGCTTCACGACACGTGCGGACCGTACGGCGGAAACAGATACGTAGATATTGCCAACATATTCCCGGACTTTGATGCGGACGAGACCGACGGCTCAAATTACGACTTTATCGCGACGGACCACCTGCTCACGAACCTTTGCGAAAACGGCGCCGAACCGTTCTACAGGTTTGGCCCAACCATCGAAAACGACCCGTTCGGTATCGGATACAGGATCTTTCNNAAATGGGCAAGGATCTGCGAGCATATCATCCGCCATTACAACTACGGCTGGAATAACGGATATCACCTGAACATCCAATACTGGGAGATATGGAACGAGCCGGACAACGAGCCGGTGATCAGCGAGAATCCGATGTGGCGCGGGACAATGGAGGAGTTTTTCGAATTGTACCGTGTGACTGCCAATCATCTGAAGCGTTGCTTCCCTGAGCTTAAGATCGGCGGTTACGGCAGCTGCGGCTTTTATTCGGTCGTGCAGTTAGAAGCATCTCCGGATGCACACATTTCACCGCGAACCGCATATTTTACGGGATTTTTCCTGAAATTTCTCAAATACATTTCAGATCCTGCAACGTCCGCACCGCTTGACTTCTTCTCGTGGCATTCGTACGCAGACGAGAACTCCTGCGTCAGATTCGCCGAATTCGCCAAAGAAACTCTTGACCGGTTCGGGTATGCCGATGCGGAGAACATTTTTGACGAATGGAACGTGGGACCGTACCTCAGAGGAACGCTTCAGGATGCGTCGAATATCGCTTCGATGATCATAACGATGGATGATTCTCCGGTCGATAAGATGATGTATTACGACGCGCAGTACATCCACTCCTACAGCGGAATGTTCTCTTCGGACACGCACGAGCCTCTCAAGGCATATTATGCGTTCAAGGCGTTCGGACAATTATACGCCGACGGAGATAAAGTCCGCGTTAAAGTTGACGCCGATGATCCCTCCGGTTTAAAGGTCATCTCGAGCGGATCGCACGCGATGATCGTAAACAGGCTCAGCGAACCGGTATATATAAGCATTGACGTAAGCGGCAAACAGGCAGATAAACTGCTTATTCTCGACGACAGGCATGATCTGGATGAAATAAACTGGGACAGGAGTCATTTCCCCCTGTCCCCGTTCGCGATCGCGCTTATTACTTTAGATTAATATCACTTTGCTTCGCCTGAAACGTAATCAGAGATGGTACCGTTGCCCGCCAGGCCGTTGTTGTTGCTGCCGAATATCCTGTAGGTACCGTCTGTACGCAAATATGCTATGAAGTCGTATCCGGCGGCAACATCCGCCACACCTGAAGCGATCAGCTTCTCCGGAGTGCCCGAAGTGATATTTTTACCGATTGCATTGCCCGTGTTGATACCGTAAACGTACATTGCCCCTGACTCAGTCAGAATGACCATGTTTCCGAAATGGATCGACGCCTTTTTAACACCTGATATAGATAGTTTGGCCGCGCCGGCAGTACCGGTGCCCTGGCCGAAGCCTTGTATCGAACGCCAGCCGGCATAATACAGTTTTCCGTCTTTTGTGACCATGATCATTTCGTGCTCGCCGCTCGCGATGTAGCTCACACCGGTGAGCAATTTATACGGTTCATCGATGTTGTCAACGCTGTTTCTGAATTTGTTCCAGCGTCCGTCACCCATCACGTAGCAGTCGCCGTTATTGTCGATATATGCACTGTTCCTGCGGCCCGCAGAAATCATTGACACATTCGACGCGATCTTGATGAATGAATCCACCGTTCCGCCTTCGTTGGTCTTTCCGAGCTGGCCGTAAGAGTTATTGCCGATACCCCAAACGTTTCCGTCCTTATCCAGCACGAGCATATGGTCGTAACCGACGCTGATAGAAGCCGGAACGCCGCTGAAATTAAGAAGTTTCCAGGAAGTTGACCCGCCTATCGGGGCAACAGATCCGGCTCCGATGGTGTAGATCTTACCGTCGAGGGTCAATATCGCCGCCATTATACTGTTGTTCCCGTTCTCTATGTCATTGCTGTGGCATACCTCGATCTGGGAAACACCCTCGCGTACCAGCACAGGTCTGGTCACAATCAGCTGATCCTCTCCCGCGCCAAGCACGTTGTTATTATTGTTGCCCCAGGCGTAAAGCTTTCCGTCGGGCGTCAGACAGAACATCTGCAGTGCACCGGAAACGATCTTGGAACCAGGCGGGAACTCTATACCTTTCATCCTTGTCTCGAACGTAATATCCCCGGACAATGAAGTGGTTATCGTTACGCTGGTCTGGCTGTATTTCGTTACTTTCCCGTTGGAATCGGTAAATACGATTGCAATCAGTTCGTCCCCCTGTTTAGGCGCCGCTTCCACCGTAAACGTCACGCTTTTTTCAAATTCGAGAACATAGGAGTTGTCAATTTCTTTGCCGTTGAGCTTTACGCTAAGTCCTTCTGACGAGAATGTGGCAGTAATAAAGTTTTTGACCAGCCCGCTGCTGCCGCTGATGCCTTTCAGATAACTTTCTGTCACTCCAAAATAGGAGCACAGATACTGTACCGCATATTGGTATCTGTTGTTTACGAACTTGCGCATATTTGTGACAGATGTGTTATACGCGTTCGTGCTGGCTCCCCAGCGCTGAGTCTGGAGTTGCAGTATCGGCGCTCTTTCTTCAACAATCTTATTGAGTTCCGCCCTCATAGTCGCCGGAACGTAGATCTCATTGAGCACCGTATAGAATCTGGCCAGGAACTGCTTTTTGAACGACCCGTTTTTGATCAGAGCATGCATTATATTTCCGACGACGCAGCTCGTAACGTCGATCCAGCCAAAGAAATTGGAATTCTCCGTGGTATTGTTTGCGTCTGTGAAGAACGATATGCCCATGTCCATATCGAGCAGCGTGAAACGCCATTTATTGTCAAATCCAGACGGGTCGTCCGCCGCGCGGTTCCTCCAGACTTTAATATTATTCTCTGGCCAGTCTCTTGCACTGAAATATAATCTGGAAACGTACATATCCATAAACGAATATATATCCATTTTAGAAATGACGTAATTGTAGTTATTCGCCACAGCCATGCTGTTTGATTTGATGAAAGTGACCAGCTGATTGAAGTCGTCGGCGTCGTTGTCAAGACCCGAGCTGACAATGAACGGGGCGTTCTGGTTCGTATGTACCTGCGAATAGTCGCTCTCGATGAGGGCAACGTTGTCCTTATCGATCCCGTAATGTGATTCTACGTAGTCTCCGCTGTAGCGCTCCCTGGCGTTGTAGATCCCCCAGAAATCGCCGTTGACGAACAGCAGCACCGGTGCGTATGCCATCGTGTCGATATTCAGCGTCCTTGATACTCTCTGCATATATGCGTCGCGGATGTATGAAACGCCACAGTCATTACCCGAATTTCGCAGCAGCAGGCGTGAGAATTCGGTGATGTTCTGGCCCTTGGAATTCACCGCGTAACCGTCGAACAGATCGTAGTGCAATTTAGATTCGGTACCGTCCTCAATATTTTGCGTTCCCTTATAAAATACTTTCATCGACCGCATTCCGGTGCCGGAAGAGCCGTGGCCGCTGATGGAAAGCTCAACGTTTGAATAACCTCTGCGGTCTCCGGAAGGATCGAATACTTCCATAAATCCGGTTCCGCGCGTGTTGGGGTCGTTGCTGCTCGCGTTGAAATTGTGATAAAAGCCGGGGTCGCCGAACATTTCGTTCGTATTCAGAGATATCGACATCACCGTCACGCCGTACTGTGCCATTTTGGACGAAATGAAGTACGTATTCGTGTAAACGCCTGTGTATTCGCTGCCGTTGTACGCGCACGCTTTAACGACTGTGCCGCCGACCATTCTGGCCGATGAAGTAGCTATATTGCGCACGTATTTGAGTCCGGTAGTATACGTGCTTCCGAACGCTTTTGAAGACGTGTCGCTAAGAGTGATATTCGTAGTGAATTTCTTTTTATTTACAGACGTTCTCGGGTCAGATCCGTCCAGCGTGTAATATATCGTGCTGTACCCTTCCGGTGCGGTAAGTTTCAGCGACAGTGCGGAACCGTAGAATCCGGCGGGATAAGAGAAGCCGATCTCCGCAAGTTTAGAACCGATGATCTTAGCTTTCGTGCCGTTCATCGTAACCGGCGCGATCTGATCAAGTTTAGAGCTCGTCGCTTTTGTAAGGTTCTGGGTGAAATAACCGCTGTCCTGTTTCATTGCCGTCCTGACGGCTATCTTGTTTTTGGAATAGTCGTCAACGTACCCGGTATCAAAGTAATACGTGTCGGTGGCAACGAAATATGATATTTTTCCGGGGAGTTCCGCGACCTGCGTTCCTTTGCTGAATGATTTTCCGGATTTTGCAAGTATGAGGCGCACTTCTTTATTATCTATTGTAATATTCCATTCCGCGTCGTAGTTTTCGATCCTCAGTACTTCTCCAGCCGTGTTGAATTTTACGGAACTCTTTGAGCATGACGCTCCTCTGATAAGAAAACTCTTACCGGCTCCGAGTATGACGGACGGAAGATCGAATGACGTATATTCTGTCGTATCTCCTGTTTTGTAGTAAAGCGAAAGACCGCCCAGATCCAGCGCCTTGCTGCCTGTATTAGTGAGTTCGATAAAGCCGTGCTCGCATGCTCCGGTAGTGCTTCCGCCGTGACCGTAAACTTTAGAAATAACAAGCGTATCGTAATCTGTCGAAATATCTTCAGGCTTTATCGTAGGCGTAGGCGTGGGAGCCTTGGTAGGTGTAGGCGTGGGAGCTTTGGTAGGCGTAGGGGCTTTGGTGGGCGTAGGCGTTGGCGCCTTGGTGGGCGTAGGTGTAGGAGCTTTTGTAGGAGTTGGCGTGGGTGCCTTTGTAGGTGTCGCCGTCGGAGCTTTTGTGGGAGTGGCGGTAGGCGTCGCAGTAGGCGCTTTAGTAGGTGTCACGGTAGGCTGCGCAATTTCTGTCGCGGTCGCCGTAGGTGGCTGGGATGCGGGGTCAACGGTTTCAGCAGGTACACCGGACGGTGTGGCGGGCGTTTCTGTCTCAGGAACGATCGTTTCATTTCCGTCGGGAGTTATATCCGGCGTTTCGTCGGGCGATCCGGTCCCGGAAGGCTCGTCAGTCGTGATGGCAATGATCTCGTCGGTCGCGGGAGATCCGGTCTTCTCTCCCTGCCCGTTATTATCTCTAGCGCAGCTTGTAAGCAGCATTGCCGCCATAAGCAGCAGTGCAAGCAGCCTGATCGCATTTCTTTTTCCGTTTAATAACATGTGATTCCTCCGTCGGGTTTCATAAATACGTGGATCCACGCATTTGTCCGGCATATGCCTTTTTAGAAGGCAAACGAACTCCAATTGTTTATTATATCACATTTTGTAAATCCGTTAAACAGAAAAAATAGAGAAAAAGCACTATTATTTGGATTATTTGCATATCGAGCGGTCTGATGCTCCTATGCTGTTGCGGAAGCTTCCTCCGGCCATCTGAGCTCAACGTAGAACGTGATAGCTGTTTTTAGTTTGTCGTTTATATATACCTCGCTGAACCACGGAGAGCATACGACGTCCGCACCGACCGAAACGAGATTGTTTCGCGATATCGCGATCGCCTTCACCGTCTGGTTGATCGCAGCCGCACCAACGGCACGCAATTGCATTTTCCCCTCTCTTCTCATATATCTGACGATTATATTCGCCAGATCGCCCGGTACCGCATCAGCCTTAACTCTGATAACATTCATTTTTACTGCCTCCTGAAGAACACGATTATTGACGCCGGATGAGCCTCTGCTCATTGCCGCGTATCGCCGGCGGACCGAATGCCGCCCGGCAGGAAAAATGATACAACGCTGCCGCCGCAATGAGCAAATATTTCCGAAAAAAGCTCTGCTGTTTTCGAATGATAATAATATGATGTTAACCGCCATATTATAGAGCGAAAATCACGCCAAAGAGTGCATTTTTATCTGAATTTCCAGTGCGCGTATTCCGGTCTCTTAAAATATTTCCGAAAAGCGTTTATTCTTCAGTTTCACAAGCCGGTAAATCATAAAAAAACCGGGCAGGAGAGCACCTGCCCGGAATTTAAAATATAACGACTTGATTTACATACCGTCCGGCTCATCCCCGGACAGATCCGTACTATTTTGCGTAATCCACTGTACGCGTCTCGCGTATCATCGTCACCTTGATCTGTCCCGGATAAGTCATCTCATCCTCGATCTTCTTAACGATCTCTCTCGCCTGAAGCACCATACCGTCGTCGGAAATGCTGCTCGGCTTCACCATTATGCGGATCTCGCGGCCCGCCTGGATAGCGTACGTCTTTTCAACGCCGTCAAACGAATTAGCGATAGCCTCAAGTTTCTCAAGACGCTTGATGTAGTTCTCCAGAGTTTCTCTTCTCGCGCCCGGTCTCGCAGCCGAAATAGAATCCGCTGCCTGCACGAGCACTGAGATCGGTCCGTCCGGATCCACGTCTCCGTGATGAGACATTATCGCGTTGATGACCTGGGGACCCTCTTTATACTTTCTGGCGATCTCCGCGCCGATCTCGACGTGAGAGCCTTCCATTTCGAAATCGACCGCTTTACCGATATCGTGAAGCAGTCCGGCACGTTTCGCCATCGCGACGTCCAGTCCAAGCTCGGCGGCCATAATACCGCACAGCCTGGAGACCTCTATCGAGTGGATGAGCACGCTCTGACCGTAGCTCGTCCTGTATTTCAGGCGGCCGATCAGTTTAACAAGCTCGGCATGAAGCCCGTAAACGCCCGTCTCGTAAGTGGCATTCTCGCCCTCCTGACGGATGACCTGATCCACTTCCTTTTTTGCTTTCTCGACCATTTCCTCGATCCT
>DBVV01000045.1:0-122 GCA_002308795.1 Mageeibacillus sp. UBA1255
CATACGCTTTTCCGCTACAAGATCACAAAGAACGAGCTTGTAAACGGCAAATACAAGATCGAGGGCAAGTTCGAGCAGCCCGAGTATATGAGCGAACATCTTAAGGGAAAGCTGATGCAGTT
>DBVV01000045.1:246-641 GCA_002308795.1 Mageeibacillus sp. UBA1255
ATCGCCATCTTCTTCGGCTTGACGCCCGAACAGATCACGGATGACCTGATGAAACTGATGACGCCGAACGATACGATCAGAGACAAGACGAAGAACATTCGCGGAAACAGAAAGAAACACAAGCTCTACCGTATTCTGGTGAATATCAAAGGCGCGCTCGCTTCCACGGGCAAATCCAAGCAGTTCACTATCGTCATCTGCGCTTCCGTTGTTCTGTTCGCGGTCGGTATCATCGTGTCGATCCTAATCAACAACCTGTTCCTGATGCCGGTCCTTGCCGTGACCTTCGCTCTGATTCCGTTCTTCTATATCACAAGCACCCTGTCCTACTACGAGAAGCAGACGAAGGCGGAGCTTGAAACGGCGCTGTCGATCATCACGACCTCTTACGAACG
>DBVV01000045.1:846-2424 GCA_002308795.1 Mageeibacillus sp. UBA1255
GAACTCAGTACGATGCTCGCTTCCGCACGAAACGAATATTGGATGATGGTGGCGCTTGTAGTAGGCAACGTGCCGCTTCTCTACGTTCTGAACAAGGACTGGTTCCACACTCTTCTTTATTCCACTCCGGGCAAAGCGGTCTGCGGTCTCTGCGGTCTCGTTATTCTCATTACGGCGATGTTTATGAAGAAGTTCACGAAGCCCATCGAGTACAAGCGGTAAGGAGGTAAACTGTTATGATGCAAGCAATCATCGGCGTTCTTTGCGGCATCGGTCTTTTCTTTATACTGGTCGATGTTTATAAGATCCCGTACTACAAGACCTCCAAATCCGTGGACAGTCTTTCAAAGAAACAGAAAGACAAGAAATCCGGGCTTGACGTCTGGCTTTCGGGTATCGCGGAAGGTCTCTCAAAGCATATCCGTATAAACGAGTTCAAACGCGCACAGCTTGAAGCCGACTTAAAGACGGCGCAGATGGATATTACCCCTGAAATGTTCAAGGCAAACGCAATCGTCAAAGCCTGTCTTGTCGGAGTCCTCGCCGTTCCCGTGGCGTTCATCTTCCCGCTGCTCGTCCCGGTCGTTTTAATTCTCGCAATCGTTCTCTACAAGATGGAGGTAAAAAGCGTAAGCAAGCGAATCCGCGCGAAACGTGAGAGGATCGAATACGAGCTTCCTCGTCTCGTTTCCAACATTGAAAAGACGCTCGCTCACAACCGAGACGTTCTGTATATGCTCGAATCCTATGCGGAAAACGCGGGACCGGAACTGAAGCACGAACTGACGATCACGGTGGCGGATATGAAATCCGGCAACTATGAGGACGCTATCATCCGTCTTGAAAGCCGAGTCGGTTCCTCTATGATGAGCGACGTCTGCCGGGGTTTGATCGGTATCCTTCGCGGCGACGACAATAAGATCTATTGGGCGTCTCTTGCGCTGAAGTTCAACGACACTGCCCGTCAACAGTTACGTTTGCAGGCTCAGAAGGTTCCGAAGAAAGTCAAGAGACTGTCTATGTGTCTTCTCATCTGCTTTATGCTCATCTACGTCGTTGTCATCCTTGAGCAAATTATGGGCAGCATCGGCGTGCTGTTCGGATAAGGAGGGAGCGATGTGCTAAAAAAGATTTTCAAAAACAGGAACGGTGAAGGCTACGTCGATATGTGCGTGGGCGTCATCGTTTTTGTTATGATCCTTGTGATCGCCATCAATATTTTCAGCTTCATCACCCTGCGCATTGAAATGGATCAGATCGCGGATGAACTTCTTGAAACGGCAACTTACAATGGCTGTTTCAACGACGAGTTCTGGGATCGTGATTCGGATATGCTCGACGAATACTACTATTACGACATCGACTACGGTGCTGACGAGTATTTCAACAGCACTTATCATCGAGTCCAGCTCGGTCACGTCATGTGGGTGGAAATATCCGTGACGACCGACATCAAGGGGCTCGGAGTGTTCAAAATCCCTGTTACGCTGACGGTTCACCGTTCGGGTCTGTCGCAGAAATATTGGAAGTAGGTGGTCGAATGCTGAAAAACAAGCGCGGAGAAGGATACGTGCAGGT
>DBVV01000045.1:2460-9606 GCA_002308795.1 Mageeibacillus sp. UBA1255
TTTGTCACCTTTGCAAGCGCGGTCAATGTTGTAAGGCTCACCGAAAGAAACTCAAAGACCGTGCTTGAAAGCTATCTGATGAAAAACTCTATTGAGATCTACGACTCAATCAAACAAGGAAACAACGACGCCGACTCGATGAACGCAAATGTGTATATCTCCGATCTTTCTGACTTTTGCACATTTGTCAAAATCGGCAATTACTATTATCATAAAGATGAGAGTGGACGGACTGAATACTATATCTCAAAGCCGACAGTCGGATTTACAGAAACAGGAAAGCTCAAGCTGTATGTAAGCTACAATTTGTATATACCGATCTATTTCGATAACGTAAGGATAAAAACAGCAAAGATCCCGATCACGGTCAAAATCGATCTTAATGAAAAATTTTAGGAGGCAAAAGCATGAAAAAGAAAACCATAACTGTAATCATTTCCGCGGTATCCGCGCTCGTTTTGATAGGAGTTTTACTCATAATCGTGTTTACAGGCGCAAAAGTACAGGAAACTCCGTCATCAGAACCCGATACAACGTCGTCTGATCTGACTGTTTTTGAAATCTTGACAGACGACGAAAACACTTCGGTGACAAACGGATCCGAGACTGCCGACAATGAAACGGGCGAATATGAGAGCGATCCCGACCTGATAATTGATGATCCGACAGATGAACCGGATCAAGGCGACGTGTTGACGATCCCCGATGAAACGTTCCCCGCCTTACCGGAGGAGACCGTCACAAGTGAGCCGGCAAAGACTCCCGTAAAGCCCATAGACGAAAAGACTCCGACAGATGACGAAGACGTCACGACAAGCGGCGGGCTTGTGATCGGTAATCAGCCCGAACCGTATAACTGCGGAACTTCCGGGCATCACTGCGACGGGCCCGAGACTCACGCCTATGTGCTGAATCTCGAAAAAGAAGGTTGTCCCTACTGCGGCAAACACGACTGTCCGAGCTTTTACGCCACGGACGAATGGGGCAACACCTGCTACACGCCGAGCAAATGTCCGAAATACGACGTCCACAAGGACCCTGTGTATTGCTGTCAGACCTGCGGTAAGAAATGCGGCGACGGAAGCCACGGGACCTGCGTTCAGTTCGTAAACGCTTGTAACTGTCCGAACTGCGGCGAATGGGTCGAGTCGTGGACTTGTCACACCTGTAAGTAAATATATAGGGCTCTCCAAAGATCCGATACGTGATTATCGGGTCTTTCTTTTTTGCCCGGAAAGGATAATAATGAAGAAAAAGATCATACGTATTCTGTCGCTGCTTCTCATTTTTGCCGCTATGATCCCGGTCGTCCACATTCCGGCTATAGCGCTTGAATGGGACGGGGACTCGGAAGGCGGCTTTGCGGGAGATACCGACGCGGGACCTAACGGCTATGCTATAAGATACACGGACGATCGGAATCTGTTAGGCTACAGATTCAGCGCGGTCGATAAGGACGGCGCAAACAAGGTTTCTAAGGTAATCGACGTATTCAGAAAGAAATCCAACGCACCGTACGGAGAGCAGGCCTGTGGCAGCGACTACAAATTTTCGGTGAAATATAACAAAAAACAGCTGATAAATAACCAGTACGGAGGGTTCTCCACTGTTAAAAACACGACGAACTGCTATAAGGAAGACGACATGAATTTCGCCTCGGAACTGCCAGTTACGTCCGGTATGCAGAACTGGCAGAACAACGTGAATAATATAAACAAAATACTTTCAACGCTCGGCATAGGGTCTGTCTCGAATCTGAAAAACGGCGATAAGATCCTTGTTGAGCCGATTTACGACGTACGACTCGAAGGCTCGTATCATTCGCTGACCGTTACCGAGATCGCTTTGTACGGCAAACATATTCTCGGATCTTTAAGCGACGGAGGATCAAGTTCCACATCAGAAAGCTGGGGATTCATATCAGGCTATGTGAACAGGATATATCCCAATTCTCTTTATACGCCCGACGGTCAGGGACTTTGGGAAGGCGTAAGCGCTGCGTCAAGGCGGCTGACATTCTACGATATCATAAACAAAGGATACGGCGTAGGTATCGCCTATACGGAAACAAGAAATGATTTTTCTCCAGTTCTCTCGGTCAAGGAATGTCGGGTATATAAAGGAACGATCCCGACAAAGACGTACCATTACGGAACGAGCACGGGATCCGCCTTTTCTAACTGGACGTACGTAAAAAATTACCCGAAATCCGGCGATACCATATTTTTCTCCGTAAACTTCCCGAAAGAAACGGAAAAGACTGCAGTTCAGCAAACCATCTGGGTCGACGGATCGATACTGGACAACAGGATCGGCTATTCCGAAAGACTTGAATGGTACGACCTCACACTTAAATCAAGTACCGTTCCCGCTTCAAAATCGTACTATACCGTCAAGGCGCGGGTGGACTGGATTGAAAACGACGGGACCGTCAAAAAGTACGGGGCTGAAAAGACGTTCTACATTCCCGTAAAGCCCATCGTTACACGCGAAAAAGTATCCGCATATAACGAAGAAGGCGCGGTTCAGGCGTACAGCGGCTCGGCGGGTTCTTCCGGCAAACTGTATTTCGGTCAGAAAGTCACCTTCCAGTACAAGTACGGCGCGACGACGACTTGGCAATCATCCAATAATTTAACCGGTTCTGCAAGCCGATGGAACGGATCGTCCTGGGATCACATATATACGAGCCGTACCGACGGTAACGACGTATATCAGGAAAAGGTCGGATTGAGCAAAACAAAGTCGTACACGAAGAACAGCAGCATCGGAACCTACACGATCCCGCTTCCTGCAAAGGAGGACACGAACTCATACAGACTTAAGTTCTATATGACGTCAGCCTGGGTAAGAGATACCGCGCATACCTCGGAAAACAACACATATTACATTTCCGTCGTCAAACCGGACGTCGAGCTTTACAGTATTCTATTCGTAAACAGCGACGGCGAATATGCGGATAAAAACGATCTGACCGTAAATGAAACGCTGACCGTTCATTACGTATATAAGAACAACACGGACTGCACCGTTTACGTCAAGGGGTATAACGACGATCTCTCGCAGATACCCGGCGTATTCGCTATTCCCGCAGGTGAAACGATTGAGGTCGAAGGCGCTGAATTCGCCGTGCCCGACAAACGCACGTTCAATATCTGGGGCGGCGTGTATCTTGACACTGTCGAAAGAGGAAATACGCGTTATGAAACAGACAAATTGAACAACAGTTGGGCAACGGTCTGTCATACGAACCTACCGCTTTCGCTTACCGCGATTGCTCCTAACGCATCATACCGCGAAGGGACGGACGTTGTTTCTTCTTTTAAAATATGGAACGATGTTTCAAAAGACTATATCCCTTCCGACGGAGTTAAGGTAAGGCTGAGGATATACAGGGACGGAGCGGCTTCTCCTTTCAAGACGATCACAAAGAATGTTGTAGTACCGTCTTCGTCATATAACCTCGTATATTTCAAATGGACGGTGCCGACAAACCTCGGCGGCAAAAACGTTACTCTGAAAGCCGATATATACTATGATGGAGAATATTGGAGCGAGATTGTAAACGAACGCGCAACGACGCCTTATTCAATATACACTACCCCGGACACTCAATACGAGGAGACCGCTTCGTCCGGTTTCAGTATTCCTTCAAAGCCGTCAGGCACGACCGGTGCGGCGACTTGGTGGATCTACGAATACGAAAACGGAAGTCTTGTGAAGAAGACATATAAGGTAACTCTTTCTAAATCCACCCCGAACAAGATCGAGCCGGCAACGGGAGAAACCGCATATAAGACTGACGGCGTATGGACGATGAAATCAGGCTACGGAATATCGCTTCAGTCAAGAATTCTGGTCAACCCGGTCTACGGTACTAATATAGCCGCAAGTGATTCCTATACGCTTCCCCAGTATGCTTATGCTTTGTTCCCGGAGTACAACTATGCTTTTGCCGACGGAAAAGCAGCCACGCTGAACAAGGTTACGGGTGAATCATACACGTATTTTGAATTTCCGCTACTGCAAAACTACGGAAACGTCCACTTTACTCCGCTTTGGTATCCCGACGGAAGCTACACCGTCAAAATCGTTCAGAGCGATTGCTGGACTCCTGCCGGTATGATTTCTTTGGGTATCGTTCCGGGTTCGATCACGATCAGCGGCAACGCCTACGACGACTGGTATGCGGGACGGAGGTAATTATGAAAATAGCGCTTACGGTATTTTTGATAGGCTTTATCATCTTCGGATTTGTCTTTTTGAATATGCGAAAAAATAAAAAATGACGGTGCGGGATATATAAACATTTCCCGTGCTCACGGAGGAAAAAAATGAATAACGAAAACAGAATGATCGGCGATTACAATGTTTTGACGAGTATCAAGATCGGAGATCATGAGATCGCTCTGTGTGAAAACGAAAAAGCGCCAAAAGACGAAGTATATCTCTGCGGATATATAGAAAACAACGGTATTTATGAGAGATTGATCGACTGTATGGTAAGCGACAGCTACGCCGATATAGCGGTCGTTTTCGGAGAGCGGATCACCGAAAAAGCAAAAGAAGTTCAGGATCTTCTGGATGATATATCAAAAGAGATCGGCGACGACATAGAGCTTAAAAAAGACGACTGTCTTCCCGTTTCATATGAAGACTGTATAAAAGACCAGATTGTCGTTGTTCGCGGCGACAGTCTGAGACCCGAATACAGACGTATTTCAAGTCAGCTTCTTCTTTGTACCGGAGGCTTCGGCGCTCAGGGAAACGCAAGAGGACGGACGTGCTTTGCGACCCGCCTTTACGACGGAGAAAAAACGCTTTGTCTGCGCGGTGATATATTAGGTATCTTGCCTGAAGATAAGCTTCCCGACTGGGCAAAAGCCAAACTTAACGAAATAAGGCAGTCGGAAGCAGTTAAAAAAGATACGAGGGGTGACCGTTGATGGCAGAATATGAAAAAAGAGCTATGACCGAAGAGGAAGACAAATATACCTTTTCTCAAAGTTCGCAAATCTCCGGACATACAGGACTGATCGGCTATCTCCGCGCGGATATGGATACCGACGGAAACGGCTTTTTCAGCACATGGTTCGACTGGCGAAAAGACCTCAAAACCGACGAATTCAAAGCGGAACTTGATGAAGTCATCAACAGTTTGCGAGAAGAAGGCGATATCCTCCACAATCGCGGCGCGCTTTTAGTCTATTGCCGCAGCACCCCGCAAGCACGAATGAACACCGATCAGGAATACTACGGCGTTCGCGTGGATACCGAGAAATATGCCTATCTGATGCGGCTGAATCCGAACAAGGGCGAATACAACCTTTACTGTTATTGCTACAGACGCGACTGGCTCGACGATCACATCAAACAGGCACGGCGCGGGATACGGTTCATTAAACCGAATTATGAGGAAAAGTTCAGAATTGCAGACGGCGAAAAAGTCCGTATCACGCTTTCAGACGGCGAGCAATTTGACAGAGTGTGCAGATATATCGACGACTATCACCTTGAAATCGGCGATATTTGCTTTCATATCTGTGAACTCGCCGAGAAAATTGAACAAAACGGCAGTACAATAGTACCTCTTCGCTCCGACCTTCCCGACTGCTGTTATTCGGTCAATAAGGTCACGGGAGAGGTCATAATCCTGAAGAAAGGCGAGAAAGGATTCTACAAAACGGATATTCTCACAAAAGGACGCGAGGAAAGCCGTGAACTTGCCGATTTTCAGAACGGAAAACTCGGCGTCAGCAAAGCGCAGGAAGCGGCGATGTATTGGGGATCGGTTTACGGTTTTGATACTCCCGGCGCTGATCCCAAGCAGTATGACGCAAACGGAAATATGCTAAAACCCGTCACAAAAGATAGAGGTGAGGCACGATGATCGACACCTGTGTATGCTGCGGCGAATACGGCCCCGAGGGCAGAATGGTCTGTCCTCTGTGTGAATCCAAATCAAGAAAGAAGGAGGACGAACAGAATGGAAAAGACAGACCACCTGATCTGGAGCGATCAAATCGATTACGAAGACTGGCGTGAAGATATGGAAAGCGAATACCCGGACGAAAACGAGCAGTGGCGAATTGATCGAGCTTATGAAATAAATGACGGTTATCTTGATGACGAGCGTTGCAACCTGGATATTCAGTTATCCCGTCCCATTATCGTGATCGGTGATATTGGAAGATGGAATGGTCGAGTTATGGGATACAAGGAGATCAAAAGCGGAAACATCAAGGACTGTCTATATTCTGATTGCGATTACAACACATGGTTCGTTGACAAAAACGGCGATCTCCGCTGTACCGCCGTCCATCACGACGGAACGAACTACTACCTTTACAGAACATATAAAGACGATGTGAGCGAGAAACAGATTGAGAATCTCAAATGGAAGATATATAACGGAAAAGCTACGCTTGCGGATATATCCCGTGTAACACGCCGTCTCGGTGACGAGATTGGCAAGGTTTACGGATGGGAATTTCCGCAAAGGCAAAAAACAGATATCGGCGCCAGATAACAGCGCAAAATACAGACCACAAGACACTTGTGGCAGAAAACATGAATAGGAGAACACAATGGAAAATGTATTATTAAAAAAGAAAAAAGAACTCTACGGTCATCTTTTTAAGTATCACAGAGGAAAAGAAAACGCTATCAGCTGCTGTCAGCTTGCAATAAGATTTCGCCTTGATGATAAAACCGTTCGCAGCCTTGTTTCAAAGCTCCGCAAGGAAGGCGTGCCGATCTGCAGCTGCCAATACGGATATTTTTATCCCGGAAGTTATTCCGATGTTATTGAGGTTGTTGGAAAATTCAGCAAGTATCTTGCAACTCTTTCTGCCACAAGCAGCAACCTATTAAAATCCACCGTCCTTAGTTAAAGAGAAGGAGGCATAACGTATGCCAAGCAAGTACAACCTGACAGTTGAACTGTCAAAACAGACAGCGCGCGATCTTTCCTCTTCGCCCGGAAAGTATATGTCATTCCTCATAACGGCGGCGAATAACTACAAATACAGTTTTGCAGATCAGATCCTGATCTACGCGCAAAAACCTTCCGCAACGGCGTGTGCCGAGATTGAAACATGGAATAAGCTCGGACGCTGGGTCAACAAAGGCACGAAAGGTATCACC
>DBVV01000096.1:0-4608 GCA_002308795.1 Mageeibacillus sp. UBA1255
TAAAGGAGGAAAAAATATGAAAAAAATCACAGCACTGATACTCTCGATCCTGATCTTCGCGTCATTCCTCGCGATACCGTCCTTCTCTGAAGCTCCCGCAGGACCGACCAACTATCTCACTCACAAATGGACGGATGATTTCTTCAAAGGAACGATAACAGAGGAAGAGGTCGACGGGACTACCGTGACAACGTATATTCCCGATAACGCCTACAGCTGGTGGTCTCCCAATCTTAGAGTGTTTGAAGACATCAAGACTCTCATCGGAGATAAAAGAGGCGCGACCGTAGTGATAACGTTCGAGATAAAAGGCGTATTTGCAAACGCGGGTTCTTCTTCAAACGTACACCTGGTATTCCGTGCGGTAAATCCCAAAAGCGGAGGTCTGCCTTTCCCCAACAGCGAAACCGGAAACTGGGATGGCAACGGCAGCTCCTGGGCTGAGCTTTACGGTGACGTTGCTGAAGGCGATATGCTTTTCTCCATTCCCGACGGTAATAACAATATGTTCCGCCCTGCACCCGAATATGTTGACGTCCTTGACGATGAATGGACGCTTTACGAAACCGAGCCGATATACATAGGCGCAGCGGATCTTGACCCGACACTGTTCGGAGACTGGCTGCTCTGCCTTGATGATCTGACCTTCTCCTCTGATTTCAAAGGACTTCAGTTCAGAAACACTGCTATTTACGACTATGACGAGACAAAGCCCACCAAGGCTCCTACCGCCGAACCCACCGAAGCTCCTGCCACCGAACCCGCAACTGAAGCTCCCGCAAAAACGGACGCTCCCGCTACAAAAGCTCCGGACACTGACCCCGCCAAGACGAATACGCCCGATGACAAGGCAACTCAGGCTCCGAAGGACGATACTTCCGGCAAGGTCAATCCCGGTCTGATCATCGGCATCATCGCGGGTGTAGTTGTCATCGCAGCCGTGATCGCAATCATAGTAGTTAAAAGCAAGAAAAAGAATGAATCGAAATGATCGCAAAGGCCCGACGGCCTGATGACATTATGATCTTATGATCTGACGATCTGACTGACGATCAATAATGACGCCCGGAAGCGGATACTTCCGGGCGCCGTTTTTTATATATTTATTTCATATCTATTCATTTTTATTTCAAACAGATCATTGCAGATCGGCCACGCTTCATTGACCGCTATGCATTTTTCCTTGTCCGGGCCTGCGGCTGGACATCTGCCTCTGAGCCATAACGAGCCCGTAGTAGATCCCCTTCTTCCTCATCAGTTCCTCGTGAGTGCCCGATTCGGCCACACTGCCCTTATCCAGCACCACAAGGAAATCGGCGTTGCGGAGCGTGGATAAGCGGTGCGCTATCGCTATAGTCGTTCGGTCTTTTATCAGTTTCTGAAGCGTATCCTGTATGTTTTTCTCCGTCTCGGTGTCAAGAGACGCCGTGGCTTCGTCCAGTATAAGTATCCTCGGGTCGCGCAAGAGAGCACGCGCGATAGACACTCGCTGCCTCTCCCCGCCGGACAACGTATGTCCGTTCTCCCCTATGACCGTATCGTATCCGTCAGGCAGTTTGATGATAAAATCATGCGCTCCGGCCGCTTTTGCAGCGGACAACACCTTCTCTTTCGGGCATCCGGGCAGCGCGTACGCTATATTGTCGTAAACGGTGCCCTTGAACAGGAACGTCTCCTGCAGCACGGCCCCGATCTGGGACCTGAGCGAATTCTGCGAAATGTCACGCAGATCGACACCGTCGACGCAGATCCTCCCGCTGTCCGGATCATACATACGCATAATGAGATTAATAAGCGTCGATTTACCGGCGCCCGACTTTCCGACGATACCCACCATCTTCCCCGCGGGGATGTGCAGGTCGATCTTCTTAAGCACGTCGGTACCTTCTTCGTAACCGAACGTCAGATTTTCAACGTCGATATCACCGTGGATCGAAACGTTGACCGCCTCCGCCGCGTCAGCCACGTCCGTCTTCTCATCGATGACGTCAAATATCTTGACCATCGACGTAAACGAACGCGTAAGGATACGCGGAAGATTTGCCACCCAACCGATGTGACCGTACAGGAGCGAAACGTACGATGACAACATCGCAGCATCGCCCAGCGTCATTGTCCCGCCCAGTATTCGCGAGCCGGAATAATAAAGCAGGAACATAGCTCCCAGATTCATAACGAACCCGAACATCGGATCTATCATATTGAACACCGTTTCGTTCTTGACCGCTATCTTTTTTTCCTCAAACGCAGCCTTATCGTACCGGTCGTACTCCTTTTTCTCGGTCCTGTACGCCTTTACGACCCTGATGCCGGAAAAAATATCATACAGCACGGTACCGGTGCGCGACTCCGCCTCCCACTGCCTGGCATATATACGGTGATAAAAACGGCGCAGGAACGACCAGCCTGCTACGCATACCGGCATCGGAATAAGTATCAGGAGCGCCAGACGGTAGTCATAGACGAACAGTATCACCGTAATGGCTGCCAGCAGCACCGTCTGCTCTATTATGTTTGGAAGCTGTCCGACGATAAAATTCTCAAGCTGAGCCGAATCGCCGGTCACACGGCGCATAAGTTCTCCGGACGTGCGTTTTGAAACGGCCCTGACGGACAATTCCTGTATTTTCTCGAACACTTTTCTCCGGAGGTCAATTATAAACCCTGTTCCGGCCTGCATTACCGACAGGTTCCTCAGCGCGTTGACGATATACATCGCCACACGAAGCGCAACCATCAGCAGTATCGTCAATAAAAATCCCCTTAGCACCGTACCTGACGCCTGACCGCCCAAGGCAGCCGCAGCCTTCGCGTCAGCGTTGTTTATATAGCCGTCAACGAGCAGTTTATTCACGTACGGGCCGATCAGCTGTACCGCGAACCCTACGAAGAACAGCAGTGCGGAAGCAAGAATGTACCAGCGAAAAGGCTTAGCCATTGACAGCAGCCTTCTGAACATCGATTTTTTATCTGCGCAGTGAAGGCAGCTCGCCATTCCTTTCGGTATTTTCCGCCCGCATTTCGGACACACTCTGTAGATGTCGAGCGTTTCGTCGTCAAGATATTCTCCTGTCTCGCGAAGCCGCTCCAGTCTTCGTGTGTTTTTAGCGAACATATCGCTTTTAGAACTGTCGCCACGGCAAATAATATGCTCTCCTTCGCTGTCCGTTACGGATATTTCGCACGAACCCACCAGCGAACGGAATTCAAACTGCGAACACTCCGAAATGACGTAGCGGGCGATCTCTTTTTTATCGCGGTAAACCGCCACCGCCTTATCCGTTATCAGAACGGCACCGTCCGCGCTGCCGCCGTCGTTGTCAACGTTATACGTAAAAGCTGTGATCAGCTCTCCTTCAAGATCTGCGTGGTCAAGCGACGCGTAGAGCGCACGCCGGATCTCTCCGGGTGTTCTGCGCTTTTCTTTTTTAAATATTTTTCTGTATACGCGTCCTATGATACTCATCGTTTCTCTCCTGCCCTGCTCCGCGGCGCCTTTAAAGCGTCACGATCACAGATACAGCTCTATCTTTCTCCTGCTCCTGCGGTCAAGCGCCTCAAGTGACGGGATCTCGAATCTGTTGCCGTCAACGTCGGTTATCGTGACCTTGTCCGTTCCGATCCTGTTGATGCTCCTGTACGTATCCCTCACAGTAAAATCGCGCTCGCCCTCGCTGTCCTTGATCTTCCAGTATGAAAAACCGTACTTTTCATTGACCGATCCGATCGAAACGATTGTGTAAATGTGGTACTTGCGCCTGAGTTCCGCTCTTAACAGTTCCCGCGTTTCTTCGGGATAGTCGTCGATCTTTCTGATCATACCTATTTCGTTCCCGTCGCGGTCAAGCACCGATACGTATTCTTCGGTCAATTCGTTCGGGAAGCACCGGTGGAGGAATACGCGTTCATACTCTTTCGTGCCGCGTTTTTCATCTCCAGCCTCTTCAGCCCCGCCGCTCCCTTCAGCCGCGCAGCTCCCTTCAGGCTCGTCGGTCCATCTGTATTTCAGTGCGATAAACCCGTTTTTTGCAGTGAATTCCGCTTTTTCGGGCTCAAGATAATCGATCTTTACTATGTCGGTAAGCGCTCTGTCCATCGTCACTCTTCCACTCCTATATTTTTAAGAGCCTCCAGCTGGAGGGTATACAGCTTACTGTAAACACCTTTGCGCGTAAGCAATTCTGTGTGTGTTCCCGTCTCCTGCACCTTGCCGTTTTCGATGACGATAAGCATCCCGGCGTCACGCAGCGTTGACAGCCTGTGTGCGATCATTATCGTCGTGCGTCCTTTTGAGAGCACGGTGAGCGCCTCCTGGATCCGGCGCTCGGTCTGCGTGTCCATTGCCGCCGTCGCTTCGTCAAGTATGAGGATCTTCGGGTTCAGCAATACGGCACGTGCGATAGACAGCCGCTGCCTCTCTCCTCCTGACAAGTCTTTATAGCCGAATCCGATCTTCGTATCGTATCCGTCAGGCAGCTTAACGATAAAGTCGTGTGCGCCGGATATCCGTGCGGCGGTCAATACTTCTTCGAACGTCGCTTCCGGGCGTGCGTACCGGATGTTGTCAGCGATCGAGCCTACGAACAGATACGTTTCCTGCGATACGAT
>DBVV01000096.1:4620-8130 GCA_002308795.1 Mageeibacillus sp. UBA1255
TTGACCCCGTCGATCAGTATCTCGCCTTCGTTCACGTCGTAAAGCCTCATGAGCAGGTTCGCAAGAGTACTCTTACCTGCGCCGGAATGTCCGACCAGACCGATCGTCTCGCCAGGCTCCACCGTAAACGAAACACCGTCGATCACCTTCCGCGCCTTATCGTACGAAAACTCCACGTTCCTGAACTCGACTTTTCCCTTCATTTCGCCCAGAAGCGCAGGATGCTCAGATTCTGTCACGTCCGGCTCGGCGTCTGCGATCTCGAACAGTCTTCCCGCGGCGTTGGTGCAATCCGAAAACCAGTATATCATATCTACGAACATGAACATCGGTTCGTTCATAAGCCCCACGTACGCTATAAACGCCATCAGTTTTCCGTAGGTCATCGCGCCGAAGCCCGAAATGACCATCCATCCTCCGAGCGCCCATATAATGATATTCGAAAGATACATTATAAACGAAGCGAAAGGAAATGCCGTATTGTTGAAGATCGTCACGTTTCTGCTGTCACCTGCAAGGCGCCGCGACCGTTTGTCGAAGCGGGCGGTCTCCTCCTTCTCACGCGCGAATGATTTGACGACACGGAAGCCCGAAAGCGCATCGGAAAGAGTACTGTTCATTGACCTCGAACTTGCGTACCGCCTCTGGTGAAGCGTCCTCATACGTCTGTAAATGCGCCATATCACGTACGCAAACAACGGCATGATCACTATTGAGCAGCCTGCCAGTGCGGGGTTCATCACGAACATAATAATAAATACGGCAATCAGCTGGACAACGTTTTTCAGGAACATCGGTACGCCTTCGCAGAAGAACCAATATATCGTGTTAGCGTCGTTGTTTATCTGGTTCATCAGGCCGCCCGTCTGCCTGGCCGTGAAAAACGACAGCGACAGCCGTTCGATAGCGGAAAATATGGTTCGTTTAAGGTCGTACGTTACGTATGCCGAGATCCTTGCAGATATCACGCCGGTCAATGAACTTACGAGCGTACTTATCAGCCTCAGACCGACTATCAGCGCGATCACGAACGCCAGCTGTCCGAACCAGCTGCTTCCCGGTGTCAATACCTTATCGTAGAAGAATGACGTCGATACGTACGGGGCAATAACGCCCAGCGCGGACATTGCCGTTATGCATAACAGTACCGCGATCATCTGCCATTTATATTTTACAGAAAATTTCAGCAGCCTCTTGTAAATCTTGGATTTCTCCATACATCCGGGGCAGATCTTCCTGGCCGGATCGGGGTACCTCCTGCCGCATTTCGGGCAGAATCTGTCGTCCTTGAAATCTTCCGGATCGGTTTCTGTGCTGCCGTCCTCCAGATATTTTCCTGCGTATTTAACGAACAGCCTGACGTCCCGCATGGCGGTCCTGGTCATTGACGCTATCCTGACTGTGTTTCCGTCGTATTCAGCCGTCAGATATCCCGCGGATATGAGCTCCTCCACACCGGGATTTTTAAGCTTTTCTTTTTCGTATTCACGGTATCCCGTCTCGAAGAATGTCCCTGAAACGCGCTTTTCTTTGCTCATACTGCCCGGCCTTCCGGATATCCTTACCTGGCCCTCTATCACGAATAGTTTTTCTTCCGTGAGGACAATATAAACCGCCGCATGGTCAAGTTCCGTGGTGAGATCCGTCTGTGTAAATATGACGATATCTTCGGGCCTTATCCCGCGCTTTATTATTGCTTCTCTTGCTTCTTCTCCGAATTTAGATATTTCTATCATCGTGACCTGATCTTTAAACACAAAAAGGCCGGACGGAGCCGTCAACGCCTTCTCCGTTCAGTCCTTTTAATATATCGTCACAGCCGGCAGCATTCTTTATCTGTTTCTGCCCGGACAACGCCGCTCGCTTCGTTTGTTTGTTAACCGATATATTTTACGGCCGTTCCGTAAGCGATGACTTCCGCGGCTCCCTGTGTGATCGCAGAGGTCGTGAACCGTACGTTTACGATCGCGTCTGCTCCTAAAGCCTGAGCTTCTGCGGTCATTCTTTCCGTCGCCGTCTGCCTCGCTTCGTCCATCATCTCTGTGTATGATCTGAGTTCTCCTCCGATTATGGACTTGAAGCTCGCGCCAATGTCTTTTCCGATATGTTTGGACTGAACCGTGCTGCCCTTTACAAGGCCCAGCATTTCCAGTTTCTTTCCTTCAATATGATCTGTGTTTACAATGAACATCTGATACCGTCTCCTTTCGATCCGCTCCGCCTTTCGCCGTTCGTTCTAATTTTACCACAAAGCGAAAGAGAATGGCAAATGGATAATCGCGTCGAGCTGCTCGATAAAATTGCCGCCGGAAAGAAGACGCATCGTTCACGCATTCCTGAACGTCTTCTTCGTTCCGGACAATATTTCCACAGATCGATTATTCTTGCGAAGGACTTTCACATAATATATAATATTATCAAGCGGCGGACCTGCTAAAAGACCGGTCTTTGAAAAACGGGAGGCAGGACGCAAGCCGCGCGAAGGAGAGGTAGCATGGAAAGATATTATCAGCCCGAAATCGAATGTGCCACGCGGGAAGAAATCGTCCGCATGCAGAACGAAAAACTAGTTAAACAGATACGTCGTGTGTGGGACGTTGTACCCTACTACCGTAAAAAAATGCAGGAAGCGGGAGTTACTCCCGACGACATCAAAACTATTGACGACATTAAAAAACTGCCGTTTTTATCCAAATCGGACCTGAGGGACGCATATCCGTACGGCCTTTTAGCGAAACCGCTGAAAGACTGTGTGAGGATCCAGTCGACGTCCGGGACCACCGGAAAACGCGTTGTCGCATTCTACACGCAGCACGATATTGACCTTTGGGAGGAATGCTGCGCGAGAGCAATCGTCGCCGCCGGCGGCACGAATGAAGACGTCTGCCAGGTATCGTACGGCTACGGCCTGTTCACGGGAGGCCCGGGGCTGAACGGCGGTTCGCATAAAGTAGGCTGCCTCACCGTACCCACGAGTTCGGGTAACACCGAGCGCCAGATCATGTTCATTATGGACCTAAAAGCGACGATCCTGTGCTGCACTCCGAGCTACGCCGCGTATCTCGGGGAGGCAATGAAAGAGATGGGCTACGGTCCTGACGATATTCCGTTAAAAGCCGGTATCTTCGGCGCGGAAGCATGGAGCGAAGAGATGCGGCAGAGCATCGAAAAAACGCTCGGGATAAAGGCTTACGATATTTACGGGCTCACGGAGATCTCCGGCCCCGGCGTATCGTTCGAATGCTCCGAACAGCGCGGCATGCACATAAATGAAGACCACTTCTACGCCGAAATAATCGATCCGGACACCGGAGAAGTGCTTCCGGAAGGACAGCAGGGCGAGCTCGTATTTACGTGCCTCGATAAAGAAGCGTTTCCAATGATCCGCTACCGTACGCGCGACATATGCGTGCTCACACGCGAAAAATGCTCTTGCGGCCGCACGCACGTACGTATGCGCAAGCCGCAGGGACGCACTGACGACATGCTGATCATCCGAGGCGTAAACGT
>DBVV01000137.1:0-545 GCA_002308795.1 Mageeibacillus sp. UBA1255
TACGGGTGTGTTCCCACATACTTCGGAATCGCAGGCAGCATCGTCTCGAAATCCAGGAAATAAAGCGGATACGACAGCTTTCGCAAAAAATCAGCGATGGCGTCCCGATCGATGTACGTCCCCCGATCTTCTACGCCGAACAGCATCTGCCGGATCTGCTTTTCGTTTTTGATCGGCGCATTTTCAAGCAGTTCCCGGTACGTGATCCAGCCTTTATAGTAGTACTCGAGCTTTTTCTTATATGCCAATCGGTATATATTAAAAACAGAGCGTTCGGGCAGGTGCCTGGAACAGTATGGCCAGAATGCACACTGGTACGGATCTCTGCAACCCACGTTAAGGTCAATATCCGGTTCTTCTGCGATCGGCAATATCCGTTCGGCGATCTTCAAATTTCCCTCGATATTTTTAATCTCTATCGCGACCCCCTCGGCAACGTCGGATATATAGAACAGTTCATGTATGTCCAGCTCGCCGTTGTATATATAATCCCCGTTCAGGCACGCCAGATACGTGCCGGTCACGTTGACGCCGCAATGCTCCAG
>DBVV01000137.1:706-19854 GCA_002308795.1 Mageeibacillus sp. UBA1255
CTGGCGATCATCGTCGGGATATCGATCCTGTCTCCCTTGTGCGCCGTGACTTCGACGTAATCACCGAACAATCCCATGGCAAGATCGCCGACTTCGTTACCCGTACGCATCCGCTCTAAAATGGCTTCGTTGATGAATGCTTCTTCCGGTTTGTATTTGCGCAGCCAGGCGATCTTGGGACACTGCCACAGTCCACAGTATTTCGATTTGGATAAGTAGATCATAGCGCCCTCCGAAANNATCGGGCACTGCCACAAGCCGCAATATTTAGATTTCGAGAGATTTACCATTTTTTATCCTCCTATGACAGTCGTATCCGCGCATTAGCAGGTCGTTGTAGATCACGTTTTTCATTATGTCTTTTTGCGTTCTATCGGAGAAATTTGCATATATATGTATTTTTCTCCGATATAATAAATACCATTTGTCGTACCTTATGTCAAGCTTTCGTTCAGCTCCTCACGGAGTTTTCGTATGATCTCTGGCACGCCATACGTTACATACTGATACTCATTGTATACGTCAAATGCGACGCCATTGACGCAGCCGTCAAACGGTTTAAAAGATGCCATCACCTCTACCGCCTGTAGGCCAGTTTTCGGGTCCTTGCCCCAGCACCAGGCTGAAACGTCAAAGTATGTGTTTTCGAAAACCGTGTCAAATTCGCTGCGGTAGTTCCGAACAATATATTCGTACGTGAGCTTTCGCAGGAATGTTTCCACCTCCGCCAGATCTATATAGATGCGTTCGATCTCGACGGCACTGAATTTGTGCGCCGCGAACTGCGCTTTTTTCTGTTTTTGTTGTTCATAAAATGTTCGACCGTTCATAGTGTATTAGATAAAAGTCCTGTCTGAATGGCGCGGCCCGGCAGCTACAATCAGGGAAATCAGCGAATGTAGCGGGCATTTTTGCCGGATTTGTCAGCCGCAATGGCAGATTTTGCCAAATGTAGCTGAAATCTGCAGTGCTAAATCAGCCACAATCGGGGAAATTGACAAATTTAGCTGACATTTTCGCCGATTTTGTCAGCCGCAATCGCGGATTTCGGTGATTGTAGCTGCCATCCTCTATTACAACCACAGGTATTGTGCCCACTTTCCAAACTGCGAGAACGCTCGCTCACAGCTCTCAAGCCGATGATCCCAACTCAGGTTTTCGTCTTGCGCCTCGCTAAACAGGGCAATCATTTCGTCTATCGTACCCAGCCACTTTTTGCGGCATTCTTTATATTCCAGTTCCCTCCACGCCTTCATAGGCGGCGTTTCAGGGACGCGCCTAAACTCTTCATAATCGCATCCTATCTCATCCTTAAATTCTTCAAAGAACTCTACCTCGAAACACAGAGGGTATCCTTCTGTATTATTCTTTTGAAACTCAGTAAGCATCTTAATAATCAAAGCTACCGTTGTGTCTCCCAGATCCCATAAATCAGGATCTGAAAAACCGCGCTTAGCACGTTGTACGCACCACTTTATTTGTCTGAATTTATCTCTGATCCATTTAAAAGGCTTTTTCAATTGTCGTAATATTTCGGCCATGTCTTTACCCCCTGCAGTATCATTCATCAAGATCAGGATATATTTCTTTAAGACCGTCGAATGCGGCTTTCACACACGTATCACGTTCCGCCACAAACTGATTGTAATTATCGATGCCATAAATATCGTATTGACGTTCAATAAGGAATCGCAACATATCAAATTTGTTTGCGTTCAGTTATGAACCTTTTTCGAAACATCTTTTTGAATTCTTTTCTGCTAAGATGCTGTCTGTACCACTCCTTCTTGAGTAGGTTTGATATATAAACCGTAGCGCGATCTTTGGGCGATAAATATTTAATTTTCCGCATTGACTCGATGTAACGTTCCGGAACATTGCATTTCTTCATAATTTCCAGATCCCTGTCGTCAAAACCATTGGCGTTTGCCAAACCCTTTCGGACATATTCCATGATACGTGATGCGTCTTCTTCGCCGACTCCGTATCTAGTCAGCAAAGGCACAACATCATCGCGATATGCAATAATATCATTCCATTCGGTTCCGTTCTTAATAAGAATCTCTGCATTTCCTGTCCAGGTTCCTGTTCCGGCAATTACGCCGTGTGCCTGAAGAAGCTCCTGTATATTGGACGGAATCGGAAATTTACCGCGGGTTTTTCTATAAAACCGCCTGTAATATTTGAAAGCAGGGTTCGTTTTGAAAACGGCTGCAATGTCAACATCTTCGATTTTAATATTGTTTAACGGTATACCCGACTTTCTCTCCAGGATTTCCAGTTCCGTTTCAATATTATGTTCTATTTTAGTCATTTAAATCACCTCACTGCACATTCATCTGCCCTTTTGCATCAATGGAATTTTGCACAAACAACTTTAGATACTCGTCAAAATCTATTGCCGTTTCGTCATTTTCTCCAAAGTCAACACCGAAGCGCCTTGCCGGATTCAGTTTGCACTTCTGCCGCGTGCAGCCGCGCATGGCAAAATACGGTCGGTGCAAAAATTGATAACCAGAACAGCGAAGCATCTCGAAATCGATGGTGGCGGTATTGACCGTAAAATAACGGTCGAACTCATTTGAAAGCGGCGGCAGCACTTTCCCACCGAACAACCGTTCCAGCTCCGGAATGTCGCTTTCGCCGGTATGTCGATAGTGGTGTTTGATCAGCAGAGCAAGGGGACTGTCCCCTGTCCCGCGCTCCCTGTCCCCTGTCCCGCAGGCAGCCTCGTACAGCACATCTGGAAGCGCTTTTTCCGAAGCACGAATGTCCTCCGATGTTTTTCCATATTCGCTCTCACCTGCCAGCTCGCTGATCATTTTTATCGGATCACCGACCCTCCTGCTTTCGTACAGCGTCAATATCTCCTCTCCCGCTTTTACGTCCAACATAAAATCGAAAAGATCCGCCCCGATATACCAGTAAAAAAGCGTAAAAACCAATCCAGAAAACTCAAATTCAAAAGAAGGCCAGGTACGGGCAGCCTCGGTCTTGGCTTCAAAAGTATTGACCGCCAGAGACACAGTTTCACGCGCTTTATCATCCAGATACAAACAATACTTATCCTCGCACCGCCCCTCCGCCTGCAGCAAGCCGGAACCATTACCCGCAGAGCTGTAGTAGATATACGTAAACGAATTTAGCATACTTTCCTTACGCCGCTGGATCCTGCAGCGCACATAGTACCGCCGCCCGATCTTTTTAAAACACTCACACCACCTGATTGACCGCACGCGATAAAGGCCGTTATGAACATATACGTTTTGAATTTGTTTTTTGTCAGCCATAATAACGGATCACTTGACCTCACACCAAACATACCCATCAGATAAAGCCTAAACCGCCGCGAACAGGTGATATTTCAAAATTTTCCTGCATCCCTGCGTGCCCTGAACATTGAACCCGGGCCGTATAACAAATAACGAAAAGAATAACGGAAAACTCAAATCGCTTAACATAAACGGGTCGATCAGTGTGAACCCGTTCGCGGCGGCTTAGGCGGCAACAGTTAAAACTCTACAGAGAAAGTTTCACTGTTGTTGACACGGTCAAGGGCAAGCTGCGCTTCGGCGAGCCGGTCGGTGACCAGCCGGTAATCGGCGTCAACTTGCGCTATATCGTAATTGGCATATTTGTAGTCAATTACGCTGGATTGTCTGGCGAACATGCCGTCGACACGTGCTTTAGGCAACCTCGCACGCATTTCGGCCAGCTTGGCCTTCTTCTTGGTCAGCTGCGGGATGTACACCAGCATTTCGTCTATGGTCATGTCGAATCCAGGCACCACGTGTGTCGCGTTGAACTGATTGAGTGCGTGTTTCAGCGTGCGAATCTGCCGTTCCAGCAGTTCGGCTTGCGCCTGGGTCCCTGCGTAATCGTACGCAGGACGCACGGATTCGATATCTTCGCCCAAAGCGGCGTTGAACACGTATGTTCGCTCTTCTTTTTCAAGGAGCGCGGTCAATTCGTCATTAAGTTTCTTGAGCGCCTTTGCGGCCTCTGCGGAAGTGTAAAGCATAATAAATACCAGCCTTTCTTATTATTGTTCTTTTGAAAAATCCAGGGTGTCGCGCACGTCAAACAGCGCCATAAGCCCATGCATATCACTGTGAGTAAAACAATTGTTGCCGCCAAACGAAACGCAGCGCAGTGTAACCGAACCGTCGTTATCTATTACTGCCGTCCCGTAGGAGTAGGCGTCGAACGGTTTTCTTCTGCAGCTTTTAGGTTTGACGTACGGCCAGACTCTCTCAGGATTATTTAACTTGCCGGTGTTGCCGTAATCGGGGAACGCGTATATTTCACCATCGATTTTCCAGAATACACCCGAGAAAGCGCCTCTGACGCTTTTGCCTGACCAAATTATTTCAGTTTCTTTATTGAGATTTCGGAGTTCTATGATGTTCTGCCTCGTGCCCCGGCTTTCGCCGTTCCAGATGACCAGCGCCGCGTCGCAGTCGCGTATCATCTGTATATCTTTTTGCCTGTAAAAATCGAACCCGGCCGAGAGGCTGCCGTCGAGGACAATATGCTTTACCGGCCAGTCCCCTTCGTTGTGCCTCGGTTCTTTGAGCCCCGAAACGTACACCGTGACGTTTCTGTAACCACGCCGGGCAATATGCTGCTGAATCACCGTGTCTGCGCCGTGGCAATCCCCTACCAGTATCTCTGCGCCGCGCTTTATCGCTTCGTCAATAACGTCGACGCCTCTGCATCCAATTTCGTTAAAATCTTTAATCTGTTTAGAACCGCTGACAAACAATCTCTGTATCTTCATTGAAACCCCCATCGTTCAGCCTTTGGCACCTTACCGTTTAGGCAGGTTGTCGTGCGGTCAACGGGGCTGTCCCTCGCGCACTCTCTATGGTGATTTATTAATATACCTAAAAGTTTAAAAAGTCAACTAACTTTAGAAAATCGTTTGAAATCAATTCGGAAGTTGATTCTGATTCATGCTAATCAGCATCCCGCTGGCATCACCTTTCGCGACTATCGTGCCGTAAAAATCTCTTGTCGTATCGGTCGCAGCATCATATCTGCCGAGAATCCAGCCGTAAAAGTTTCTGATGGTTTTATTGCCCCTTTCATCGGTTTCGATTTTGCCGATTATCTTGCCATAAAAATCTCTGACAATCGTTGTTTCCATCGCTTCATCCCCCTTTCTCAAAAATAAAGACCCATCGATTTCCGACGGGTCAACAAGCTCTGATTTCTGTCGTTCCCATCGTTCAGCCATTGGCACCTTACCGTTTAGGCAGGTTGTCGTGCGGTCAACGGGGCTGTCCCTAACGCACTCTCTATGGTGATTGCATTATACACCCGAAAGGGCTAAAAGTCAACTAAAAACGGGTCAAGGTGCAAACCCTATCGCGTGTTTCTTCGGTGCGGCGCTTAAAGCCGGGACTTCTATATCTGCGGCTTCCAGCGAGACCAGCATACTGTCGGTCACTTTATCAGGGTCAATTGACAGAATGCGCGCTGCCTGGTTCATCTTGGATAATTCAATCACGTTGCGGACGTAGCGGCCGTTGCCGAAATCGGGCTGCTGTCTTGCTGTTTCGAACAACGGAAGCAGCTTTGTGATCGCCCCATCGGTGAGAGTGACGCCCTTTTCTTTACCGATTGCCCGTGCGATCTCGCACAGCTCGGCGGCGTCGTAATCGGCGAAAGGCACGTGGAACGCGATGCGGGAACGCAGACCGGGATTCTTGTCCAGGAAGCCACGCATCTCGTCTGGATAGCCGGCGAAAATGACTACCAGATCATCGCGATGGTTTTCCATCTCTTGCACGATTGTGTTGATCGCCTCATCACCGAAGGAACCACCCCGGTCGTCGACCAGCGAGTATGCCTCGTCGATGAACAGCACCCCGCCCATTGCCGCTTTGAATTTGTCTTTAACTATCTTAGCGGTCCAGCCCACGTATTTGCCCACCAGATCGCCGCGGCCAACCTCCACGAGCTGCCCTTTGGAGAGCAGGCCGTTCTCTTTCATAATACGGGCGAAAAGCCGCGCCACCGTCGTCTTGGCCGTTCCCGGATTGCCGCTGAACACCATGTGCATCGCAGGCCTGTCTGCCTTTAATCCACGGTCTTTATATACCCTTTGCATCTTGAAATAGCTGAGCGCCTTATCAATAACGCTTTTCGCATCGTGGAGACCAATCATAGCCTCAAGCTCGTCTATCGCGCTGCCCCTTTTTACTTCTTTTATCGCTTCTTTTCTGCATACCTGAACGTCTTTGTACTGGGGATAAACCGTCGTTTTTATCTTATCGTTGTACCATTCGTCGAACATAACGTGAAGTTCGTCGGGATAGTACTGCTTACCGTCTTCGAGCCGTGAAAGCAGTCGCTTGTCAGAACGCAGATGATTGTCGCGGCAGAGCATTTTCAGGTAACCTGTCGCCTGGGCCGTATCGGCGAGATCTTCGCGGATCGTCACCATACCGACCGGACCGAGGTTGTCAATGAACTGTTTTTTTACTCTTTCGCACGAACGCGGCAGGCAGAACACGGTCAATACACGGTTTCGGTACTTGACCATCGTCTCGCAAAGCGCGGATATCGTGTCAATATTATTGCCGGCGTAATCGCTGTCTTCTGAATCGTCGTTCGCCATATAACGAACCACGACCGCGCCGTCAATGCAGCTCTGGTAAAGCTCATCGTACGTATTGCGTCTAACCTCTTCGTTCGGGCCGAAATCCACAAAACAATACCGGAGATTGCGCAGTCTGCCGTTATTGTAAAGCCCCTGAAGCAGCGTTCTATATAACGATTTGCGTGACTCGCGGTTATCTGCTTCAACAAAATAGTGGACTGGATGGCCGAACACTTTCGCATTTGTTTTACCGGCGTAAATGCGGTCAAGCTCTGGCACCAGCGTCTGAGTTGCCAGCATTTTTTCTGCATTCTTATAAAGTATTGACATGCCGCAGTCAGGATCCAGCATTTTTTCACCAAAATCGATGCCGGATCTCGAACCGTATGAAATATTACAAATATTAAAATGTGCAAGTACGTCTTCGTCATTTTCTATAAAACCGTTACGTTCTGCAGTACGGAGCAGCCTGCTCAGTTCTAAGAGTGTGGTCTCATCTTGCATGTAATCTGTTGCCTTTATGTGCAGTTTATCAAGCAGATTGTTAACTACAAATGCCGGTTTGCTGTCGTGTAAAGTCGATATCAGGCCGCAGGTGATATCGCAGTCGCCAATATCTGACACAAATGCCCAGGTCGCATCATTCTTGCGGTTGAATGTGTCGATGCCCGCTGCAATCTGACGCGTGCGTTCTGTTCTGACACGCGCGCTGTTATTTTCTTCGATCCATTTTGAATCATCCAGCATAGCTATCACTTTGTAAAATTGCATTTTACGACCCCCTTAAAGCATATCGGCACACATAAAATCGAATGGTTTTGCCCGGCGGGAGACAACAAAAAAGTCCCCGCTTTTGGGCGGAGACATTGAACAATTTTGATGATTGCCTTCGCCACATCTTGTTAGGTTACCACCTTACTTTCGCAGGTTGGCGCCGTTTCGACGAGCCTAACGCTCTCCACGGACTCCTGATGCGTCCCATCTCAGGGACAAGCGTATTGTGCCACAAAAAGGGCGAAAAGTCAACTAACTTTGGAACATTTCGTATTTATTTACTTCCGCAGCAATTCCGCTTCCGGGCCAATTGTAATCCGGATAATTTTGCGGGAATAATATACCCATCTCAGGCTTCTGGAGGTATCCGCCGTGGTTTATGACGTATTCGATAGCATAAACATATTCGCTGACAAATCCCTGCTCTTCAATGCCTGCCATCATCGGGCAGACAATGTCTGCGATCTGCCATAACAGTTTATAAATCAGTTCCGCCTTATCTCTTGTCACACCATATTGTTTGACGCGCTCAAATACTTCTTCGGGTGTTTCAGCCCAGTGTTTGAAGAAAGATTTATAGTATGTTGTCAAAGCGAGTTTCCGGTATTGACCGTCATTGCCCTTGTATACAAGACACGAAAAACGTTCTAATATGGAAGCAGCTGCAATCATATAATTCTTTTGTTCGGCACTGTCAGGTTCACTGATAAGGCATTTCAGAATGAATGACGCGAAATCCGATTCTCGTATATGTAGTTCTTCTTCAATATACTTGAGCCTTGTAGGAATCTGTTTTGGATGTAAATTGCTCACTACGACACCGTAACCTTTTTTAGATCAATAAACAGTTTCTTTGAGTTTAGCCCGCATAGCCTCCAAGCCGTTCTCGAAATTATCAAAAGCCTCCATTTCGAGATGAAGCGAATTGTCTGTCGGACAATTATTTGGCAGTGATGTTCGTACTGACAGTGCCCAGATTTCGTTCATAATGTTTCCCCCTTAGTGTCTGTATTTCGTTCGCTTAAAAGCGAATTGATCATATTGTAATTACGCAGTTGCCGCGCGCTTAGATCATCCGTTGACCTTCGCTCTGCCTGGCATACGTGCACGTGACGATGCGCCACGAACAGGTCGAATTTTTCGTTGACGTAGCAGTTAAGATCATAGCAGTAGTAAGATTCGTCCGTGAAATTGGAACGCTCATTAATATGCGGCGTATTAGCAATGTAATAGAGCAATTTCGGATCGTTTGCACAACTAACCACATCCCCTGCTTCGAACAACACTGGCAGATTGCATATTTCATAAAACGGATACTCCGGCAGCAGATCATTCTCTTTTTTAAATAGTTTATTATATAAATCTTCCGCTGTCTTACCTATATAGCCGTCTCTTTTGAGATCCGAAATCGAAGCATCAAGCAATTCTTTCTCATTACTGGTTTCTGCCTCTGAGCGGAGTTCAGAAAGCAACTCGATTTGCTTCTCGCACGGACGATTGCCAACTAATTCCGACAGGATGAGCGTTGCACGCTGCATGATCGAAAGCTTGATCGGATGCTGTTTAAGGTAGTCTCTCATCGTTTTGGAAGGGATAAGGCTTATCATTGGACGTTTGTCTCCAAATGTAATGATTTCGGGCTGATACAGGGAGTGGTGAACCAACGGTAGTTCATATCAGAGTTTTTTATTTTCAGGTAATTTTCGCGGTAGGAGCGAATAGTGAAATCACCGTTAGGTCCCGTTTCTTCGTCTTCATCGTCGGTACCGTCGTCTTCCCAACCGCACTGAACGCAGATGTCATACATACCCCTGTACATCAAGGTGCGTCGCTGGCATACCGGACAATGGTACAAATATCTTTTGAGCGGCAGCACAAACACATCATTGATTCGTTCGCGCTCGGGCAGTAATTCAAGCAGCGCGAGCTGGCCGTCGATAATGTCAATGCATATCTCGCCTTCGGAATAAATGAACATATTGCCGCTGTCAGCCTCGAAACGGATGAGGTCAATTTCGTTGCCGTTGATGCCATGTCCCGTCGCGATGAAACGATTTATAAATTTACGAGCCGCGCGTGCGTCATCGCCTGTAAAAACGTGGTAGAAGAGCGTCTGCTCATCTTTTTCCAGATGCGGATCTGCCAGCGAAAACCGATAGTCACCATCGGTAAAGCGGCAAACGAGCGCCATCTTGCTGCCATCGTCACTGGCGTGCAGATCTGAAGTGATAGCCACCGGATACCTGGCTGCAAGTTCTTCGTCTGTAATCTCGAACGTACCGTCCCACCATGCCATATTAATTGTCCCCTTTCTGATAATTTAATTCAGTTTATGCGCAACCGTCAGAATTCTTCGTACTGGAAGAACTGCACCCTGTAGACCCCCTCGTGGTCGATAAGGCCGCAATAATCCCATTGTCCCAGGCTGTCTTCGACGCTGTACAGCGGTAGTCCCTTCGAACCTAAGTACGCCGGGAAGCTGCCTTGCCCGGTGGCATCGAACGGAGCTGTGTCAACCGAAATATCTTGACACCATGCCGAGTATTCGGAGCAGGACCACTGGCAGATCTCGATCTCGAGCCCGTCGTCAAGGGTCCAGATGCTGAGAAATTCGATGAACGTACCGTCTTCATCGAAGTACGGTTTTTCGATCAAGCTGCGGGTGCTGACCACGTGTGCCCTCAGCCCGTCCATCAGGAAGCCGCTTATTTTTGTGTACTTGTTCGTTCTCGTGTCGCTCGTTCTGGCGTCGCTCATCTTGTACCCCCTTTGAAAAATTAAAAGGTCCCCGTTTCTGGCGGAGACCTCTGACAGTTGTTGTGATTGCCTTCGCCACATCTTATCAGGTTACCACCTTACCTGATGCTTGATCCAGGCAGGTTGGCGCCGCTTCAACGAGCCTAACACTCTCCACGGTCTCTTGATGCGTCCCATCTCAGGGACAAGCGTATTGTGCCACAAAAAGGGCGAAAAGTCAACTATTTTGAGTCCTGTTTGATAATCATTTACGGGCGAAATCAATAATTTCACTGATTTCGCCCGTACGAACAAGGTATTTCGACCACTTTCCATGCGCCGTCAGGCGCAATTCATGACGCGAAGCGTCAATTCACGTCGCGTTAGCGACAATTCATGCGCCGACAGGTGCAAATCATGCCCGCCAGGGCAACTTTCCACTTGCAACTTGCAACTTACAACTTAAATCTTACAGTCTAGTAGCTTCAGCCGCTTATTCTTATCCATTGCCCACTCGATACCCCACTCATTCTCGAAGAGCAGGACCTTCGAGCCGTCGCGGTCGGTCGCCCGAAGCGTTGACGACGTGAGAGTCAGATTATGCGGATCGATCGACTGGTCTTCGATCCAGCGCGCGTAGTGATACGGCAGCTGCTGCATGCGGATCTCCACTCCGTACTCGCCTCTTAACCTGTGCTCGAGGACCTCGAACTGCAGCACGCCAACAGCGCCTATTATAAGCGTTTCTACGCCGATATCCATCTGCTTGAATACCTGGATAGCACCCTCCTCGGAAAGCTGCTCTATGCCCTTCTGGAACTGCTTGCGCTTCATCGCGTCGGCGTATTGGACGCGGGCAAAATGTTCGGACGGGAATACTGGCATTCCTTCGAATCTGAGGCTCTGGCTGTCAATGCTGAGCGTATCTCCTATCCCTAGTATCCCGGTGTCAAACAGGCCGATGATATCCCCGGCGTAAGCTTCGTCAACTATAGTCCGCTCCTGCGCCATAAACTGCGTAGGCTGCGTGAGCCTGAGCTTTCTGCCTGTTCTGGTGTGCCAGACTTCCATACCCTTTTCGAATTTTCCGGAGGTGATGCGCAAGAACGCGAGCCGGTCCCTGTGCGCCGGATTCATATTGGCCTGGATCTTGAAAATAAAGCCGGAAAAAGGCGTGGTGACCGGGTCAACGACGGTCTCGCCCGCAGCGATCGTTTCGTGCGGACAGGGAGCCATTTTTATAAAGTGTTCAAGGAAGGTTTTTACGCCGAAGTTTGTCATCGCGGATCCGAAGAATATCGGAGTCTGTCTGCCGCCGAGGACCGCGTTCATGTCGAGATCCTCTCCCGCCATATCCAGGAGGCTGATCTCTTCCGTAAGCCTGTCGAAGTAGTAGCTGCCCAGGTGCTCCGAAAGCGACGGATCGTCAAGGTCGCCGGTTATTGTCCGCGCCTGCTCCTGGCCGTGATTGCCCCCCTCGTACAGTTCGATCTGCCTCTCGCGTCTGTTATAAACGCCCTGAAAATCGCCGTCAGTACCGATAGGCCAGTTCATTGCATACGATTTGATGCCGAGAACGTCTTCAAGCTCCTGCATCAGGTCAAACGGGTTTTTCGCCGCACGGTCCATTTTATTGATGAACGTGAATATCGGTATGCCGCGCATCTTACATACGTGGAAAAGCTTGAGCGTCTGGGCCTCGACGCCTTTCGCTCCGTCTATCAGCATGACCGCGCTGTCCGCCGCCATCAGCGTGCGGTAGGTATCTTCCGAGAAGTCCTGGTGGCCAGGGGTGTCAAGTATATTTATGCAGTATCCGTCGTATTCGAACTGCAGCACCGATGAAGTCACCGAGATGCCGCGCTGCTTTTCGATATCCATCCAGTCGGATACGGCGTGCTTCGTTGCCTTGCGCGCTTTTACGGAACCGGCAAGCCTTATAGCTCCGCCGTACAGCAGCAGCTTTTCTGTCATCGTAGTTTTACCGGCGTCAGGGTGTGATATGATGGCGAACGTGCGTCTGCGCCCTACTTCTGATCCGATTTTTTCGTAAATTTCATCTGCCATATTATGTATGCCTCGGTGTAGTTTAGTTATGATCCGGCACTGTTTCAGCTCAGTATGAAAAAGCACGGTTCTATCGTACCCTGCCTTTTCCGCGGCCCGGCCGCCGAAGTGTGATTATAACGGATAGCGATCTGATTTTCAATTTCGCTTTTCAAGCCTGTAAAGCCCTTCCGCGTCAGGCTCCTTAACGCCGTCTTTATAATCATACCCGAGTTTCCTGTAAAATTCGAGCGCAGTTATCGAAGCGGGGACCTCCACTCTTTTAGCGCGCAAAAAGTATTCGTCTTTTTCGAGGGCGTCAATTATCATCTTTCCGATGCCTCTGCCCTGGTATGCGGGGTCAACGAATATCGTGAACAGGCAGCTTTCCGTCTCGCTGTCCCAGTAAGGTCCGATCGCGCCGCAGCCTACCACCTCGCCGCAATTTTCAGCGACGTAAAAATGTGTGTGTTCCGCGCGCTTTCGTATATATTCAGGCGTGTGGCGCGCGATCAGTTCATCTATGCATTCCGGGGTATAATCTTTTGAATTCGATATTCTAAGAGTGCGTCTGATCAATTCTGAAACGGAACCAGCATCAGATTTTTTGAACGGTCTGATCAACGGCTGTTCGCGCCTGATACGTCTCTTTTTTATTGCGTTCAGGATGGCGAGGTAAGCGGAGCCCACCGCTATTAGCAGTATCAGCAGAGCGATTATCCACCACACGCAGCCCATAAACGGCAGCCCTTTCGTAAAACCGAACGCGCCGGCGGAGCTTCCCCAGTTCAGAAAGAAATACGGGTAATTAATGCCGGGAGCGAATTGCCAGCCATTCACGAATCCGATGCCTGCATAGACGGCGTACGCCAGAGGCGGAAGAAGTACGAACACAACGCTGCGGTAGCGGATATTGCCCCACACACCTGTGACAAAGAAATCGGCCACAGCGGCGACGGGGACAATTACGTGCGTGAGGATGTTCTGTATGTTCCAGGCAGCGCTTCCAAGCGTAGGCGCAAGTACGAAGCAAAAAACAAGGCCTGTAAGAGTTATTGACACCGTACCGGCGAATTTGACCACGTACCACGGCGCAGCGACCGGCTTTTTGCGAAGCAGCAGGATCCCGCCGATTGCGCATATGACCGCAATAGCGATATTTGACTGTATCGTAAAGTACATAAATACGGTCCCGCCGCCCATAAACGCGCGGCTCCCGGCGATAGCGCTGAGCACCGTTCCTACGGCGGCCGAGATAACTACTATGATCTTTAGAATAAGCGAGACGGTTCCGCTTGCCGCATTTTTATCCATACCTCATCCCTCTGCTTCCGTCAATCAAATATCTGCCCGGGCAGTTTCAGCTTTTCCTTGTGCGGAAACAGCGCGTCAAATGCTTCAACGTCAGCGTCGTCAACGTAATATCCCGCGGGCGTCTGATACACTCCTGTGATGCCGTCTAAGTAGCCCGGGATCAGCTCCTTGCATAAAAAGAACGATTGATCCGCGCCTTCCGGAAGGTCGTGGTATCTTATCCCGAAACTGCTCGCGTACGTAAAACCGCAATTGCCGTAAAAACCGATATTGCCCTCGAACAGCACCGCGCCGTACCCGAGCTCCTCAGCTTTTTCGAGCGTCCGGTCAAGCAGGAATTTGCCGTAACCCTTCCGCTTGAGCGCGGGGGCAATGCATATCGGTCCCATTGTCAGCACCGGTACGGTCCCGCCGCCTTCCGCCTCTATCACGGTCCTCATAAACATATTCTGGCCGATGATCTCGCCGTCTTTCTCCATTACGAAATCGAGTTCTTTTACGAACGCGGGGTCGCTTCGCAGCACGTGGATAACGTAATGTTCGCTGCAGCCCGGGCGGTACACGTTCCAGAAAGATTCTCTGATCAGATTCTCAACTGTCCTGTAGTCATCCTCCCTCTCGGGGCGGATCAGGCATTCGTTACAGTCATGATAATTCATTTATTGTCCTCTCATTTTCTTTTGATATTATCCATTTGTCCAAAAAGGCAAGCTGGTCTTTGGTGTGGAACCAGTGCTCTCCGTATTCCATTACGGTTATTTCCGCGCCGTATTTTTCTGCGAAAGCCGAAACGGTCTCATACGGCACCAGGCCGTCATATTGTCCATAGAGTATCTGCGTAGGCACGTTCCAACGCACGCGGTGATCGCGCACGTAAGAAAGATATTTCCACGAAAGCTCCTCTCCCGACTCTGTCATGACAGTGCCGCGCTTTTTCAGCTCTTCTTCCGTGATCCCGTTGCCCTTCATCAGATCCATGATCAGACGCTCCATATCGATCAGGGGCGAGATGAAATACGCGCGGTCGATCAACTTATCCGCATCTGCGCAAAGCGTAAAAAACGCGCCTAAACTATTTGCAATGACTATTATTACCCTGTGTTTTTGTTTGAGCCTTCTGATTTCGCCGTATATTTCTTTCCCCGCATCCCACGGATCGTAACTGCTGTAATCAATGCCGCATACGTCATATCCCGGAAACAGCGAAACATACCTTTTCGCCTCTTTTGCGCCGCCTCCCCGTCCGTGAACGTAAAGAACGGCGCCCTTCATATCATCCGCAGACTTATCCGTTTTCACTTTAAGTGATCTCAGATGGTCTTTCTGTTCAGGCGTGATCCTGAAGCTCTCGATGCTCTTCTGGATCGTCTTATTATGCGTCCATGGATCGAGCGCGCAGTTTTCGATATACGGAATAATCGCATCGTACTGTTTGGCGAGCGCAGTGGCGAAATACCACGCGATCATCATATTGATATAATATTCGTCCGACCTTATATGCGACACTTTTTCCAGATAATCCGGGCTGAATCTGCCGTCAAGAAAATGCTGCATCAGCATTCCGATCGCGAACCGGACCGTGTACGTTTTCCCGGAAGCGAGCCATTTTTCGATATACGGAAGCAGCTTTTCGGGGTACTTTTTAAAAGCTTTAGGCGAAAGCTGGTCGCACGTGGCCCAGTTGTCAATATAAGGCAGAAGCTTTTCAACCTTCGCGATGCAGCTGTCAAAATCTTTTTCAAGCGATATTATAAATGCGTGCAGCTGGTCTTCGTCGAAATATCGGTGAGGCAGCGAGTTAAGGAAGGCGTCAATATCTTCTTTTCCTTCTTTTTCTGCATACAGTTCTTTCGCAAATTCGCGAAGTTCGGGCGTCCGCACGCCGATTATCCGCTCCGGATCCACCGACGGTATTATCTTTATCTGCCCCGACGCGTATTTTTCATCGCGCATCGCAAACAGCCTTTGCTCGATATCATTAATTGCCACGGCTGATCTCTCCTGTCTGAGCCACGCCTCCCTTGTTATAGCACTGACGTGACCCACACGCTTTTCGCCCAGCGCCGGGACGTCAACGTCCTGTGTGGTCCATTGATAAATAAATCCGCACTTCTCCTGAACGCGCTTCGACCGGTCGTTGCCGTCGTAATAACCCGCCCAGACTTTATTCATGCCGAGGTCCTCAAAAGCGTGGCGGAGCATTTCATTGGCCGCTTCCGTCATGATCCCGCGCCCCCAGAACGGTTTTCCGAGCCAGTATCCGAGCTCGCATTCGTCGTCCCTGTCAGTAAGATCGGTATGACCTTTAAGATGCAGGCTGACGGAACCTATCGGTTCATTCTCCCCTTTAAAACAGATTGCGTACGTTTCCGCGCGTGACAATATATTGCTTATGACGTCAAGGCTTTCGCTTACGCTTTCGTGAGGCTTCCACCCGGCGCGCGGGCCAACGTCCGGTTCTTTCGCATATTTAAAAAGTACTTCCGCATCGCTTTCATTCCACGGTCTTAGTTCGAGTCTGCGTGTCGTCAATATCATTTAATTCTTCCTCCCGTGCTTTGGGGCGCTTATCTAATCATTAAAAACCGTTCTGTAAGATCCCTGTCCGCGGCTGAGCGTCGTTCATCCCAAAGCACGGAATCATACACTGACTGCGCCGTAATGTCCGCCAGGAGCATTTTCCTCCCGGTCTCATATGAGCCTTCGCACTTTTCAGCGACATTTTTGCTTAAATAGTCGTACGGCGCCGTCACGAACGCGGTTTTTCCCCTGCATCTGCCTGCCAGTTCAGAAAGTATCCTGAAGCTGACGTTTTCGCCCAAATCTTCTTTCTCGTGATTTCCGGAACTTCCCGACGAGACTCCGAGCACGCGGACATACGGAATGGATCCTTTGAAATAGATGAGTTCTCTTTCTTCGGGATCCGGCGAATCCGCTTTTTCGCCTTCCGCAAGCGCACGTACCATCAGGCGGGATATGCGCGAAGAAGTATACCTTGAAGAAGTACAAGCCGAAACGATATCGTCCCACGAATTAAGACGCATTACGGCGTTATACAATAATTGACCCACGCCTCCTCCGCCGAAAGGCAGCGATACGATGCGTTCCGGAGACATTGTCCGCATCTTAACCGAAAGCGCAGCGGAAAAAGCATCGGCCGTAACGAATCGTTCCTCAGAGCGCCAGCGCTCAAGTATTTCGAGCGTGCTTTCAGGTACGAAAGGCCGCACAAGTTCTTTCCAATTCTCCTCTAAAAACATGCTGCGGATCTGAGAAGCGCTGGCAAAGCAGCCGTCAGTTTCTTTTGATCCGTGGCCTGCTCCGGCCCTTCTAACCATTAAGATCTCCGGGCTGTATCCGGCGGTCCCGGCGGCGGCAATATATTCGCACGCCAGTATGTCGTTCGGTTTCAGCCTTTTTTCACCTATCGCAGCTCCTGCCGAAGAGGCGTAAGAGCCGCCCGCTTCGATCCCCGAAACGAGTTCCTTCCCGTACTCCTCGGAAGCACGTCTTTTCGCAAATTCGCGTACGCTGTCCTCGTCAGATTCTATGCCGAACGACAGCACTTCCGCCCCTATCGCCCTGCAGGCTGTGATCCCTCCGAGCGCGAAAAACTGTGCAGACGACACGGCGTACCAGAAAGGCAGTTCTATAACGGCATCGGCGCCAGCCCTCAGAGCCATCTCTGCCCTCGCCCACTTATCACATACCGCAGGCTTTCCGCGCTGGGTAAAGCTTCCGCTCATAATGCAGACAACGCCGTCGCATCCGGTGCGGCGGCGTGTTTCTTCGATCAGATATTTATGGCCGTTATGAAAAGGGTCAAATTCGCTGATGATCGCAGCTAATCTCATATAAAAACTCCGTTGTCAACGTACGCATACAGGATCAGACCGATCCGTCATCCGTTTCCTGCGCAGGAGAATTTCCCGTCTGATTATTCTCGCCTACGGCGATATCCATTATGAGCGGAAGCACCATGGGGTTGCGTTTGGTCTGTTCATATACGTATTCGTGTATCGCATCGCGGATGACCGTCTTTTTATATACCCAGTCTTTCCGGCCTCCGTACACGTCTCCTCTTGTAAGGGCATCCTTGGTAGTCTCGCGTATGTGCTCGATAATATCTTCGGATTCGCGCATATAGACAAATCCTCTGGAAATTACGTCCGGGCCTGCCAGGAGCGCACCGGTCCTTGAATCTACAGTCATAACGACGGCGATCAGTCCGTCCTCCGCAAGATGCCGTCTGTCTCTTAATACGATGCTTCCTACGTCGCCTACGCCGAGACCGTCAACAAGGATGTTACCCGCCTGTACCATTTCGTCGCAGCGTACAGTGTCTCCCTCGAATTCAAGCACGCGCCCGTTTTCAAGTATGAAGCAGTTTTCCTCGGGTATACCGAGCTCGACCGCGATGTCTTTATGTCTTACGAGCATCCTGTATTCACCGTGAACTGGGCAGAAATATTTAGGCTTAACTATCGTCTGTATGAGCTTCAGCTCTTCTTCGCACGCGTGACCGGATACGTGTACCTCCGCAAGAGATTTGTGTATGACTTTCGCGCCGCGTTTGCAGAGTTCGTCGATCATGCGCGCGATCGGCTTTTCGTTTCCGGGGATCGGGCTGGCAGAAATAATGACCGTATCGCCGGGAATTATGTCGATCTGCCTGTGGGTAGCAACAGCCATCCTTGTAAGAGCGGACATTGGCTCGCCCTGGCTTCCGGTCGTTATTATGACCAGCTGCTCGGGAGGATACTTGTCAATATCTTCGATATCTACCAGTGCATCCGTGTCGGCGATATACCCCTTCTCGATGGCAACGTCTATAACGTTCACCATGCTCCGGCCGCATATGATGCACTTCCTGCCGAATTTCACGGCGGTATTGATGATCTGCTGGACTCTCGAAACGTTGGACGAGAACGTCGCGACGATTATCCTGCCCTTTGTAGATGCAAAAATTTCTTCAAACGTCCTTCCGACTATCCGCTCCGACATCGTGAACCCTTTATGTTCCGCGTTCGTACTGTCGGACATCAGCAGAAGCACGCCTCTCTCTCCAAGCTCAGCCATTCGCATGAGGTCAATAGGCTGCCCGTTTATAGGCGTGTAGTCAACTTTAAAGTCACCGGTATGAAGAACTATTCCGCAAGGCGTAATGATCGCGAGCGCGGCGGAGTCAACTATAGAGTGGTTCGTTCGTATAAATTCCACGCAGAAATCGCCTTTTATCACCATTTCTCCGTAGTGCATCTCGATCATTTCGATGCCTTTATTATTCATACCCTCTTCTTCAAGTTTTTTCTCGACGAGGCCAAGCGTGAAACGCGTTCCGTAGATAGGAACGTTTATGTTTTTGAAGAGATACGGGATCGCTCCGATATGGTCCTCATGTCCGTGCGTAAACAGATAGCCCCGGATATGGTCCCGTTTCCCCATCAGATATGTAATATCCGGAATCACCAGGTCAACGCCCAGCATGTCTTCCTTCGGAAAAACGCTTCCGCAGTCCACAACAATAATATCATCTTCGTACTCGAACACGTACATGTTCTTTCCGATTTCATCCACGCCGCCCAGAGACACAATTCTGAGCCTGCTCGCTTCCTTCGCCTGCGTCGTTTTTGTGGCCAATATGAATCCTCCTTCCCACACCAAATGACAA
>DBVV01000150.1:0-493 GCA_002308795.1 Mageeibacillus sp. UBA1255
CCGATATGGTCCTCATGTCCGTGCGTCAGGAACAGAGCTCTGACCCTCGATTTATTTTCCACCAGATAAGTCATATCAGGTATGACGGAGTCAACTCCCGGCATATCCGAGTCCGGGAATGCTACTCCGCAGTCAACGATAATTATATCTTTATCCGTTTCAAATACGGTCAAATTCTTTCCTATCTCACGAATTCCGCCTAAGGGTATAATCCTGAGCTTTTTATTTGTATTATTCATCATATAGAAAGTCCTCCGTGACTTATTTTGTACGTTTATTAACGGGCCGGTCAGCGGCGGTGTGCTTCGCAGTCCTACTGATCGGGCGTATTATAACACATTTTTCAATAGAATAAAATATTATTTTTGCCCGGTTAGTTTTTTTATTTTCTTCTTTGAAAAAAACAGTTGCATTTTCCTTAGCGCGGTGGTAAAATACGCTTCGCCGGTCGGGAAGACCGGTGTCAGATTGCGGAATTGTGTAATGGCAGCAC
>DBVV01000150.1:533-3899 GCA_002308795.1 Mageeibacillus sp. UBA1255
CTGGGTTCGAATCCTAGTTCCGCAGCTCAAAAAGGCCCCCGGTGAGCGTTCACCGGGGGCCTTTTCTTCTGCTTTTATTACTGTTTTCTTGCTTTTCAGTTTGATCTGGTTTCTGACGTAGTTTCAGAGCAGCTGTATACTATGATCACTTCTTACCGAACAGTCCCATGATCGATCCGAGCAGTCCCGGCTTGGAGCCTCCGGCTNNTCCGCCGATCAGGCTGCCGATATCAGTATTCGAAAGGAGGCTGCCCATCAGACCCGAGATGCCGGAAGCGTTGTTTGACGACGCGTTCGAGCCGGAAGAGACCTGCTGACCGATAAGGCTCATAAGAAGAGGTGCAGCGGCAGAAAGGATATTGTTCGCCTTCGTTGCCTTGACGCCCGCAGACTCAGCCGCCTTCTGCGCCGTCGTCTGAGCGCTGTTTCCGAGCAGGTGGCCGATTATTTTTCCGCCGTCGTTCAGATCGATGCCGGAAATGAAAGCACCGATATCGTTCGTATCATCTTTTGCGTGGTCCGAAAGCGCTTTTACAAATCCGGACGCAGTATCTGAATCGTCAGCCTGTGCCTTTGCGCCGTTCAGCATGGAAGGCAGAGCGGAAGAAAGCACTCCGCGTACGCCTTTCTGGGAAGTTCCCGTCAGTTTTCCGAGCCCTTTTACAGTATCTTTGCTGAGCATCGTGCTCATCAATTCGTTGATATCCATTTGATTGCCTCCTGATGTATATTTGTTTTGTTCCCGCATTGATCACAGCAGATTCGGCGGCTGCGGAAGCGGTGCGCGGCGATCCTGAACGTCGTTCCCGGATCCGGTCCGGCAGCGCAGCGGCGGTCAACGCCCCGTCTTTATTCGTGGTTAAATTATACTCCCGGTATCCGGCGCTGTCAATTATTGCCGATCGCCCGCTTCTTTGACCCACGCCGCCTTCCGGCAGAAATAAATACGAAAAATGCATATTAAAACCGGCCGGGACGGTTTACAACTGCTCGGATGGAATGGTATAATCAGGACGTAGAACGGGCAGATAAAATAACACCGGGAACGGTTGTTGCTCAAAAACGATCATAACGGGAGACAGTATGAAAAAAAGATACATACTCGCATTAGACGAAGGAACCACAAGCGCCAGAAGCATATTATTTGACAGCGATATGAAACTCATAGCGATGGCGCAGAATGAGATACCGCAGATATTTCCGAAACCGGGGTGGGTGGAACAGGATCCGCTCGAGATCTATNNGCAAGCCAGTACGCATCGATGACCGAATGCGTTGCCCGCAGCGGAATATCACCCGAAGAGATCGCGGCTGTAGGCATCACCAACCAGCGTGAAACGACGGTCGTATGGGAAAGATCTACAGGGCGCCCCGTTTTCAACGCGATAGTATGGCAATGCCGCAGGACCGCGCCGATCTGCGCCGGGCTGGAGAAAGCCGGATTGACCGAAACGATCGCTGAAAAAACAGGTCTTAAGATCGACGCATATTTCAGCGGAACTAAAATCAAATGGATACTTGACAACGTCCCCGGCGCCAGAGAAAAGGCGGATGCGGGTGAGCTTCTTTTCGGCACGGTAGACACGTGGCTCATGTGGAAATTGTCCGGCGGCCGGATCCATCTGACAGATAATACGAACGCATCGCGGACGATGTTATATAACCTTAAAACGTGCGACTGGGATGACGAGCTTCTGGGGATCCTGGGTATCCCGCGGTCAATGCTTCCGGGCATAAGGGCGAGCGGCGCCGATTTCGGTGAGATCAGTCTCATGGGCTCCTCTCTTCGCGTTTGCGGGGTAGCGGGAGACCAGCAGTCTGCCCTGTTCGGTCAATGCTGTTTCGAGCCCGGCGACATTAAGAGCACGTACGGCACCGGCTGTTTCCTGCTCGCCAATACGGGAAACGAGATCGTGCGATCGAGGCACGGTCTTATCACTACTGCGGCGGCAACTCTTTCCGGTGAGAAGCCTTCATATGCTCTCGAAGGCAGCGTATTCGTAGGCGGAGCGGTGATCAAATGGTTAAGAGACGGAATGCGGCTGATCGACGAAGCTCACGATACCGAATATTTTGCGCGCAAGATCAAGGATACCGGCGGAGTATATATGGTCCCCGCATTCAGCGGACTTGGAGCACCGTACTGGGATATGGATGCACTCGGGACGATCGTTGGTATTACGGGCGGAACGAGGCGGTCGCACATAATACGCGCTGCGCTCGAATCGGTCGCGTACCAGACGGACGACGTCATCCGGTCCGTATCCGGAGACACAGGCGAAGCACCGAGATCGCTGAAAGTTGACGGCGGCGCATCGGCCAATGATTTTCTCATGCAGTTCCAGGCGGACATTTCAAACGTTACCGTCGTACGGGCGGAGATGAAGGAGGCTACTGCAGCCGGAGCAGCGTATCTGGCCGGATTGACCGCCGGAATATTCAGCGGAAAGGACGAGATCAGAACTCTCGGCAGCGAAAAGAAATCGTTCTTCCCCGAAATAAGCGAAGAAGAAAGAGCGGAAAGGCTTAACGGCTGGCACAGAGCCGTAAGAGCCTGCAGATCGTTCTGAAGGAGAGGCAGATCATGCAAAAAAACGATTTTTCAGTTTCATCATCAGACGGATCTCACGAACTGAAAGGTGTTATTTATGAGCCCGACGGAAGGCCCAAGGGACTTCTGCATATCGTTCACGGCATGTCCGAACATATAAGAAGATACGAAGGATTTATGGAAAAATGCTGTGAAGACGGCTGGCTCGTGTTCGGATTCGATAACCTCGGTCACGGCTACACGGCGAGGAACGAAAATGAACTGGGATTTATCGCGAAAAAGGACGGATGGAAGTATCTTGTTAAGGACGTTCAGCTGTTCCGTGAAGGTGTCGTAAAAAAATACGGCATAAGCTATCCTTACGTGCTTCTCGGCCACAGCATGGGTTCATTTATCGTGCGTCACGCTGCAGTATCGAATGAAAAGCCTGACAAACTGATAATAATGGGCACAGGGGGTCCGAATTATGCCGCAGGCCAGGGGCACGTGATCGCCAGAATGATCTCGAGTATCCGTGGCGCCGATAAACAGTCCAGATTTCTGCAGAATCTGATCTTCAAGGGTTACAACGACCGTTTCAAGGATGACCCCGACGCAGATGAATACAGCTGGCTTTCTACGCAAAAGAGTACGCGCGTAAAGTATCTTGCCGATAAATATTGCGGATTTCCGTTTTCCTCAAGCGCTCTGGGCGACCTCGTGAAGCTCGTCAGCAACACAAACAGCCGCAGACTTATTGCCGCCACGAGCAGGACGATGCCGATACTTATCGTTTCCGGTTCGGAAGATCCGGTGGGTAATTACGGTCAGGGACC
>DBVV01000150.1:3952-10006 GCA_002308795.1 Mageeibacillus sp. UBA1255
GGCGTACGGCACGAGATATTGAACGATACGAGCCGGGAAGAAGTTATTGACGACATACTGAAGTTCATTGACAGCTAAAAAATACAGATCAAGGAGAAACATTCTATGAAAAAAGTCACTTTGCTTGGCGATTCGATCCGCCTGAACTATGAAAACAGAGTCATCGAGCTGCTCGGAGACGATTATTCCGTGTTCCGGTTCGATGATAACTGCAGATTTGCCCAGTATACGCTGAGAGCTCTTTTTGAATACGATCAGTTTATCCGCGGAAGCGACGTTATCCACTGGAACGCCGGTCACTGGGATCTGTGCGATCTTTTCGGAGACGGTCCTTTTACGCCGGAAGAACAATACGTTGCCACCATCAAACGTATCGGCGGGCTCCTGCTGAAGATCACGCCTAACGTTATATTTGCCACCACGACTCCGGTCAGACCTGAAAATATCTATAACAGCGATAAAACCATAAGACGTTTTAACGAGCTTGCGGTTGGAGCGCTGTCGCCGATGGGCATAAAGATCAACGACCTCTACGCTACTGTCAGCAAAGACATCGGTGCCAATATCTGCGACGACCTTATACACCTTACCCCCGCCGGCATCGAACTTTGCGCCGCACAGGTAGCCGATGCGATTAAAAAATCGGTTGACAATCCCGCCGAAAAAGTGTAACATCAAACGTGTTATTTTATGCCGTGACGGTTTGCGAAGCGGAAGGAGTTTGAGTTTATGAAGAAACTTGTGTTATATACGAGCGTTGACGGAAACACAGATGCGGTTGCTCACGCCATTGCCGACCGGATCGGGGCCGACCTTGCCCGCCTCGTACGTGTAAAAAGAGTTAAAGGCTTCGGCTTTTTCAACAATCTGAAACTTCACTCGGAGGTCATCCATCATAAGAAGCCGGATATATTCCCGTTTAAGTGGGACCCGCGTGACTATGATCTGATATTCCTCGGCACACCCGTCTGGTTCGATTCATACAACCCGGTCTATAATACGCTGTTCAACGTCATAAAGATCTACGACAGAAAAGTCGCCCTCTTCTCCACAGGCGAGAAAGAGGATACGAAGGCTCTGTCCAAACTGGCTAACGACTGGCTGAAAGAATCTGTGGTACTTGGCACTAAACACTGCGTCGAGCCCATCTGGTGCGATGAAGAATCCGAAACAGAGGCTATTCTGAAAGATATGGCCGACTGGGCGGAACAGATTTCAGAGCGTGCAGAGAAGATGATCGAGCAGGAAGAACTGGAGCGCAGAAAGACGATATACAAATATTGATGTTTCGCTTAACACCGCGCGGAGTATTTATCTGCTCCGCGCTTTTTTATATCAGAAATAACTTACAGCTGCGGCGGGAATCAAACCGGCTATGATGAGATACAAAGACAGACCTGAAAACTATAAAGAGATGAGGCTTTCGCCCTACAAAAAAGAGTTCCAGTACTCATACGTTCTTGGGCTCTTCCCTGTCATTGAGCTGATCGATAATCTCCCTGAAGCTATCTTCCGCATCGTCACCTCTTCGAAGCTATCGGATTCCGGAAGAGCGGTCTTAGCCGAAAAAGCCAAGGAAGCAGGAATAGCGATTTCCACCGACGACAGGACGATCGAGCGGCTGTCGCCCAAAGAGAACACGTTTGCTGTCGGTGTGTTCAGAAAGTTCGAGGGCAATATCGATCCGGCTAAAGATCACGTCGTCCTGGTCGATCCGGCTGATAAGGGGAATCTCGGCAATATCGTGCGAACATCGGTCGCGTTCAATTTCAGCCAGATAGTGATGATCGGCAGGAGCGCGGATTTCTTTGACCCGCACACGGTGAGGGCGTCAATGGGCGCCGTTTTTCACGTTTCGCCTTTGTTTTTCAGATCGTTTGACGAATACGCAGCCGCGGCGGGCAGCAGGACCTATTATCCTTTTATGCTTAAAGGAAGCCCGATGGAATCAGAAAGGCCGGACATTTCAGCTCCCTGCTCGCTGATCTTCGGAAACGAGTCATCGGGGCTGGACGACAGTTTTCTCAATGTCGGAAAACCTCTCAGGATCACTCACGGCAGCGGCGTAGATTCTCTTAACCTTACGGTAGCGGCAGGGATCGGAATGCACTGGTTTTCGCACGCTAAAAACATTTTTTGATCATTTTGGAGTAAATATGGCTGTTTTAGATCAATTTGTAAAAAGAAAGACACAGATGCCCGGGATCAATTCCCCGCAGGTTAAAGAAGCGAGAGATCTCCTCTTAGCTAAATTCAACTCTGCAAACAGTTCGCTTTTCATTTGTGAAGGCATGTGGGCGGCAGATAAGCTGATCGCAAAAGGGATAGAGATCGAAACAGTTTTTTATGATTCCGATCATTTCGCTGACGATGGACGCGCCTTTCAGGAAGAAGCCGATACGCTTTGCCGCGTATGCCGCAGCGCGAAAAACGTTTATGCGATCTCTCCCAAGGCGTGCTCAAAGATCAGCGACCGCGACGGGGCTGACGTATGTTTTATAATTGCCCGCATGCCGTCGGTCAGGCCGGAAGATATAGAACTTTCTGACGATATGCTGGCAATGATCCTCGACGGCCAGGAGCAGCCGGGCAATATCGGAGCGATACTTAGATCGCTTGACGCGGCAGGAGGAGATTTCGCGGTATTGACCAACCGCCGTGTCAGGCTGAATCATCCCAGGCTGATCCGGTCGAGCCTCGGAAGCGCTTTTATGATGCCCGTTCTGGATATGCCGATGGAGGAACTTATAAAGTGGCTGGAGGATAATCATTTCCGCATCGTACTGACCGATCTTTCCGCCACTCAGAATTTCTGCGACATACCTGCGAAAGGACGGGTGGCCGTCGTTGCGGGCAATGAACATACGGGTATTTCTCCGGTCTGGCGTACGTTAAAAGGAGCCGAACCGGTCATTATACCGATGCTCGGCTCCGTCGAATCTCTTAACGTCGGATTTGCGTCAACTCTCGTTGCATATAATTTAGGTCTCAGGAAGAAAGGACTTATGGGTCATTCCCAGTAATCTTTCAGGTGGCCTGTACGGCTCCCCTGCTTCAGCTTCCTCCTCGCCTTTGCCTCGATCTGCCTGATACGCTCTCTCGTAACGTTGAAATAGCGTCCCACGTCTTCGAGCGTATGCTCTTTTCCGTCCTCGAGCCCGAAACGCATCATAATCACTTTGCGTTCTCTCTCCGATAGTGTGTCAAGGACTTTGAGAAGCTGTTCTCTCAGCATCGAGTTTGACGCAGAATCAAACGGCGACACCGCGTCGTCTGCTATCGTGTCCCCTCTTGTCCTGTCTTCGTCGTCTCCGACCGGATCGTCGAAATAAACAGTATCCTGTCCCGCGATCAGAAGCTGAGTTACACGCTCTTCCGGAATCTTCATTTCTTTTGCGATTTCCTGGATGGTAGGCTCTCTTCCGAGATCCTGAGACAGCTGACGCGATACGCGGTTCATACGGTGCATCGTCTCGACCATATGGACCGGGACTCTGATAGTACGCGCCTGATCTGCGATCGCCCTTGTTATTGCCTGCCTGATCCACCAGGTAGCATACGTGCTGAATTTGTACCCTTTGCGATAATCAAATTTTTTAACGGCGCGCAGAAGGCCGATATTGCCCTCCTGTATCAGATCCAGAAGCTGCATGCCTTTTCCGATATAATGCTTGGCCACGCTCACAACCAGCCGCAGATTCCCTTCGGTGAGCCTTTCCCTTGCCTCCTGGTCTCCTGCTTCGATACGTATTGCAAGTTCCTGCTCTTCTTCGGGCGACAGAAGCGGTATATTACCGATCTCTCTCAAATACAGCCTTACGTGATCTTCAAGTCCTGCGCCGGAAATAAGCTGCTCGATGCCGTCTGAGGCGCCGCCTTTTTCCTGGCCGTCCGGGATCTCCGGGGAGTTTACGATCCTTATCTCGTTTCTTTCGACAACGTCGTATAAAAGCTCTGTCAGCTCACCGCTGAGAGCGTTATCGGACGCAGCCTGTTCCAGTTCATCAATCGTAATATATCCGCGTATCCTGCCTAAACACAAAAGCGTTAAAATGCTTTCGTCATTTTCAAATTCTCCGGCGTCAATACTGCCCTTAGCGGCGGCGATAGTGCTTTCGTCCGGATAAGCATCCCCGTCGTCACCCGGCGCGTCAGTATCCGTCTCACCGTCGTCAATATCCGTGTCGTCTTCGTCGAATCCACCGCGTGAAATACGTTCTTCCTCTGCCAGTATTTCCGCCTCATCGGGCTCGTAGTCTGATTCGATGTCTTCCACTAAAGCATCAACATCTTCAAAATTACCGTCGATCCGGTTTTCCTCTGTTTCAGCCATCATTCGTAAAAATCTTTCAGTTTCTTGCTCCTGTTTGGATTTTTCAGCTTTCGTATCGCCTTCGCCTCGATCTGCCTTATTCGTTCACGGGTAACGTTGAATTCCCGCCCTACTTCTTCAAGCGTCCTCTGGCGCCCGTCTTCAAGACCGAACCTCAATTTGAGCACTCTCTGCTCCCTGTCAGTAAGCGTTTCGAGCACTTCCATGAGCTGTTCATGCAGGAGCGTCTGCGCCGCGCTGTCAGAAGGAGACGGGGAACTTTCATCTTTTATGAAATCGCCGATATGACTGTCTTCCTCTTCTCCTACAGGAGACTCAAGAGATACTGTGTCCTGAGAGTATTTCATTATTTCGCGTACCTTTGCTACAGGCATATTCAGTTCCTCGGCGATCTGTTCGGAAGTGGGGTCTTTTCCGAGACGCTGAGCGAGTTCGCGAGACGTACGCTTGAGTTTGTTTATATTTTCATTCATGTGGACCGGAATACGGATCGTATTCGACTGGTCCGCGATGGCTCTTGTTATAGACTGACGGATCCACCACGTTGCGTAAGTACTGAATTTACAGCCTTTGCGGTAGTCGAATTTATCAACGACCTTAAGAAGGCCGAGATTTCCCTCCTGGATAAGGTCAAGGAACTGCATTCCTTTTCCGACGTAGTGTTTTGCAATGCTGACGACGAGTCTGAGGTTTGCCTCATATAGTCTGTTTTTAGCGTTCTCGTCTCCGGCTTCTACCAGTTTTGCGAGTTCAATCTCTTCTTCCGCCGAAAGCAGCGGCACCTTACCGATCTCTTTCAGATACATGCGGACGTGGTCTTCCAGTCCGACGCCTTCGGTAAATTCATCGAATCCGTGATCGTACAGCTTTTCGGATGCGCCGTTTTCGTCAACTATCCTGATTCCGAGACGCATGCACAGGTCGTACAGTTTTTCTACTGATTCCGCGTCAAGGTCGATCTCTCCGGTCACCTGGTTGAAGTCTTCGATCGGTATCGAGCCGGCAACGCGCCCCTGTTTAAGCATCTGCATTACCTGTACGTTATCGCCGAATATGCCCAGATCCATTTTTTCGAGATTTTCCTCTTCGTATTCGGCTCCTATATCGTCGTCGTACCCGTCCTTCCCGCGCTGTTTCGAAGTGGGTTCGTATTCGTGGTCAAGTTCGGCGATCTTGTTGAGGTCAATAGAGTCGAGGTCGATCTCTTCTTTTTCTAGTTCTTTATCTTCGATTAGATCAGCATAGTCCGGTTCTACGTCTTCATCCGTGTCGTCGCCGATGCTGTCATCCGTATATTCGTCTTCGCTGATCTCATCAAATACGTCGTCAATGATGTCGTCTTCTGCTTTTATTTCTTCCTTTTCTTCCGGCTCAGCCTTTACCTCCGGCTCGGTTTTTACTTCGGGCTCAGATTTTACTTCCGGCTCGGCCTTCACTTCAGGCTCGGTTTTAATTTCCGGCTCGATATTTACTTTTGGCTCCGGTTTAACTTCAGGTTCGGCTTTTACTTCAGGCTCGGCTTTGATTTCGGGTTCGGCTTTTACTTCCGGCTCAGCTTTGATTTCTGGTTCGGCTTTTACTTCAGGCTCGGGCTTAGCTGCTTTTGCGGCAGATCTTGACTTTGCCTTCGGCTTTGCTTTTGCTTTAGCCTCTGGTTTGGCTTCGCTCTCGACTTTGATCTCAGGCTCTGTTTTAGCCTCCGGCTCAGTTTTTACTTCCGG
>DBVV01000145.1:0-17152 GCA_002308795.1 Mageeibacillus sp. UBA1255
GGCGCCATCTCCATCGTCGAGAAGCAGTTCCGCGAGAACTCCCGCAAGGTCACACGCCCCGTCGCGCAGGTCAATCCGGGTCTGTGCCAGGGCTGCGGAGCCTGCACGGTCACCTGCCCCTCGGGCGCTATGGACCTTAAGGGCTTCAGCACCAGACAGATCATGTCGGAGGTGGACGCGATATGCAAATAGAAGAAAAGAAGGAATTCAAGCCTCTGATAGTGGCGTTCTGCTGCAACTGGTGCAGCTACGCCGGCGCGGATCTGGCGGGCTCCTCAAGGCTGGCGTATCCCGCGGACGTGAAGATCATCCGCGTGCCCTGCTCCTGCCGGGTCAATCCCATGTTTATCCTCAAAGCGTTCGAACGCGGCGCGGACGGCGTGATCCTGTGCGGCTGCCATCCAGGCGACTGCCACTACAGCACGGGCAACTACTACACCCGCCGCCGTATGACGCTCCTGTTCAGTATGCTTGACTACATCGGCGTAGAGCGCGAACGCACGCGCGTCGAATGGGTCTCCGCGGCCGAAGGCGCAAGATTCTCGAAAGTAATGAATGATTTTGTCGCAAAAATATACGAACTTGGCGAAAACGTGAAAGTAGGTGACCTGAGATGCAAGCAGTAAGCGCGAAAATAATTGAGCGCGCAAAAGAACTTATGCGCGAAGGCACCGTCACCAAGGTCGCAGGCTGGAAGGCCGGAGAGTTCTTCTACGACGCGGAGCCGAACATTTTCGAGACCCCGGAGTCGCTTGACGGACTCGTATACAACCGTTTCTGCGCCTCGAACCTCAGCAAATACATGATCAAAAACAGCGCGTTCGAAAGCGCCGGAAAAGTACTCGTTATCTTAAAACCCTGCGACACGTACAGCTTCAATCAGCTGCTCACGGAACACAGGATCGATCGCGAAAAGGTGTATATCATAGGCGCCGGATGCGAAGGAATGTGCGATATTGACCGCGTACGTGCCCTCGGATTCAAAGGCATCACCGGGATCGACGAAAAAGGCGACGGGAAGACGCTCGTCGTACACACACTGTACGGGGACGGGGAGGTCAATATTGACGACGTGCTCGTTAACAAGTGCGAGTTCTGCAAAGGCAAGGCGCATAAGATCTACGACGAACTGATCTCGGACAACGAAGACGAAGGTCCGCGCGGCGACCGCTTCGAGGGCGTACGTGCGCTGGAGGCAATGTCTCCCGAAGAACGTTTTTCTTTCTGGCAGGGCGAACTTTCCAAGTGCATCCGCTGCAACGCCTGCCGCAACGCCTGCCCGGCCTGCTCGTGCCGCAAATGCGTTTTCGACAACGCAGCTTCAGGCGTGGCATCCAAGGCCAACACGGACAGTTTTGAAGAAAAAATGTTCCACATAATAAGGGCGTTCCACGTTGCCGGCCGCTGCACCGACTGCGGCGAGTGCACGAGAGTCTGCCCGCAGGGAATACCGCTTCACCTGTTCAACCGCAAATACATCAAAGACATTGACGAATTCTACGGCACGTACACCGCGGGAGAGGAAGCGGGCCAGCGCGGTCCGCTCATAACCTTCACTCAGGAAGACCGCGAGCCGAATTCAGTCAGCGACAAAGGAGGTAACTGAGCCGTGTCATTAAAGAAAATTGCTTTAACTGAGCTGGACAGATTTTTCTCCGCCATCGCTCTTAAAAAGAAAATATATCTGCCCGTCGAAAAAGCGGGTCAATACGATTACGCCCCCTGGGAGCCCGGTATCACGTATCATCCCGAAGTGCTCCACACCGTAAAAAGCGCGAAAAGCGTGTTCTTCCCTCAGAGCGAGGATCTGGTGCGCTACAAGCGCTCCGGCCTCAGCCTGGCGATAGCGGAAGTGCCTCCGGAAGACGAGGAATTCGTAGTGTTCGGAGTACACGCGTGCGACGTAAAAGGATTCGAAGTGCTTGACCGCGTATTCCTCTCAGATCCTGTCGATACTTTCTACAAGGCCAGGAGGGAGCACGGCACGGTAGTCTCCGTGATGTGCCCGCAGCCCGAAGAAACGTGCTTCTGCGAAACGTTCGGAATTGACGCCGAAAACCCCGGAGCGGACGTGCAGGCAAGGATCTGCGAAGGTACGCTTTATATGGAAGCGCTCACCGGAAAAGGAGAGACGCTGCTGGAAGAACTCGGAGGCATTGTCGCCGAAGCGGATCAGAATGGAGAAGCAGCAGGCGAAGGGAAAGATGCCGAAGCATACGCAAAAGCGGCCGAAGAGCATAAAAAAATAATGGATAAGCTGCCGCTCGCAGGGCTTACTACCGAGGGATTCGGAGCCGAAGCGGATCTGCTTACGCTGTTTAACAGGCCCGAATGGAAAGAACTTTCCTCATCATGCCTGGGCTGCGGCACGTGCACGTACGTCTGCCCCACGTGCCAGTGCTACGACATACGCGAATATAACACGGGAAAAGACATCCGCCGCTTCCGCGTGTGGGATTCATGCATGTACTCCGATTTCACCATGATGGCGCACGGCTCGCCCAGACCGGACCAGTTCCAGCGCTTCCGCCAGAGATTCATGCACAAACTCAAATATTACCCGGATAACTACGAAGGCGCGTTCTCATGCGTAGGCTGCGGCCGCTGCCTCCAGAAGTGCCCGGTGTCAATGAATATCGTTAAAGTTATGAAAACGCTGGGAGGTGCGGCTCATGAGTGATAATACTTCCGGATGCTCCGGGAACTGCGTTCCGGGGATGAAAAAAGATATGCTGGTGCCTCAGCTGGCCGTTGTCACCGACATACGCACCGATACGCCTGATGTAAAAACGTTCCGCGTAAAAAGTCTTGACGGACAGCCTCTGTTTGACCATATGCCCGGTCAGTGCGCGATGCTTACTCTGCCGGGTTCCGGTGAGGCAATGTTCTCGATCACGTCTTCGCCCACGCATAAAGATTATAAAGAGTTTTCCATAAAACGCTGCGGCATGCTTACCGAAGCGCTCCACGCCATGGAGCCCGGCCAGGAGATCGGAATACGCGGACCATACGGAAAACCGTTTCCCGTTGACACCGAATTCCGCGGAAAGAAGCTGCTGTTCATTGCCGGCGGAATAGGTCTCGCACCGCTGCATTCCGTCATCGACTACGTGCGCGCAAACCGCGACGCCTACGGCCACATGGACATTCTTTACGGATCGCGTTCGGCCGCCGACCTGGTGGACCTCGAGCAGATCCAGACCGAATGGATGAACGAAAAAGACACGGACGTGTACCTCACGATCGACAGACCGCAGGAAGGCTGGGACGGCCACGTGGGCTTCGTACCTTCGTACTTAAAAGAACTCGCGTTTAAGCCGGACTGCACGGCCATCATCTGCGGACCTCCGATCATGATCAAATTCGTGCTGCAGGCCCTTATCGAGATGGGATTCGATAAAAAGCAGGTCTACACCACGCTCGAACTGAAAATGAAATGCGGCATCGGCAAATGCGGGCGCTGCAACATCGGCTCGAAATTCGTGTGCAAGGACGGACCCGTGTTCCGCTGCGACGAGATCGACGAACTGCCGGGAGAATATTGATTCGGACAATTATTATGGTGCACGTCACCAGAGCAGACCGTCCGCCTCTACAGTGGCGCGGTCAACGACACAGGAGGATATATTAATATGGACCAGATGGTAAACATTTACATCGCAGGAAAACAGTACACCGTACCTTCCAGCCTCACGATAATGAACGCGATGGAGTACGCGGGATATAAACATATAAGAGGCTGCGGCTGCCGCGCCGGATTCTGCGGCGCCTGCGCTACGATCTACAGGATAAAAGGCGATTCCGAGCTGAAATTCTGTCTCGCCTGCCAGACGAAGGTCGAGGACAATATGTACATTGCTTCTCTGCCTTTCTTCCCGACGCAGAAGCAGACGTACGATATCGAAAAAGTCCGCCCGAACCAGACGATAATGATGGAGCTTTATCCGGAGATCCACAGCTGCATCGGCTGCAACGCATGCACCAAAGCCTGCCCTCAGGGCCTGCCGGTCATGCAGTACATTGCATACGCACAGCGCGGCGAGTACAAGAAATGCGCCGAAGCATCGTTCGACTGCATTGCCTGCGGCATGTGCTCCGCGCGCTGCCCGGCGGGGATCACCCACCCGATGGTATCGCTGCTGGCCAGAAGGCTCAACGGCAAATATATTGCCCCGAAGAGCGAACACGTCGATAAGCGCGTTCAGGAGATCCTTGACGGTGATTACGATGCGATCATAAAAGATTTGTCTGAGAAGCCCATAGAAGAGCTCCAGGATATGTACAATCACAGAGAGATCGAGAAATAAGGGAGGGCGATTATAATGGCTGCATTTGAAATTAAAGTAAATCCCGACGTTTTCACGCAGGAAATGCTCGATTCTATCAAAAAAGTTGAAGCGACCAGGCCTTCCAGAATAGGCGCGGATCTTCGCCGTATGAGTGCGGAAGAGAAGGACGACGTGCTGCGCCGCTTCCATCCCGACTACCGCGAAGACGGGTTCTCAGTGCTGAGAGTCGGTCCGAACAAGGGCGAAAAAGTGCCTTCCGAACTTGCAGATCTTTTAGAGGGCAAAAGCCGCGTGCTCGGCGTAAGCGTTGACGTCGCACATCCCGACTATGACACCGACGTACTTATTATCGGCGGCGGCGGGGCGGGCGCTTCAGCTGCGATCGAAGCGGTAAACGGCGGTGCGCGGACAATGATCGTCACCAAGCTTCGCATCGGCGACGCTAATACGATGATGGCCGAGGGCGGCATCCAGGCTGCCGATAAGCCTAACGATTCTCCTGCGATCCACTACCTCGACGCTTTGGGCGGCGGACATTTCTACAACAAGCCTGAACTTCTGAGAAAACTCGTAATGGAAGCTCCCGAAGCGATCCAGTGGCTGAACGGCCTCGGAGTTATGTTCGATAAAGACGCCGACGGTACGATGGTCACCACTCACGGCGGCGGCACTTCAAGAAAACGTATGCACGCGTGCGCAGACTACTCGGGCGCTGAGATCATGCGCGTGCTCCGCGACGAAGTAATAAACAGAGGAATACAGATCGTTGACTTCACCGCGGCGATAGAACTCGTGCTTGACGACCGCGGACAGTGCGCCGGAGCCGTGCTTAGAAACATGGAAACGGGCGAACTGAGAGTCGCAAGAGCGAAGGCTGTGATCATTGCCACCGGCGGCGCAGGCAGACTGCACTACCAGGGCTTCCCGACGTCGAACCATTACGGAGCGACCGCAGACGGCCTTATTTTAGGCTACCGCGCAGGCGCCAAACTCCTGTACGCGGACACGATCCAGTACCATCCCACCGGCGTTGCCTACCCGGAGCAGATGCTCGGAGCGCTCGTCACAGAAAAAGTACGTTCCTGCGGCGCGCAGCTGGTCAACGTTGACGGCGAAGCATTTATGAATCCGCTGGAAACACGCGACGTTACCGCCGCTTCTATTATCCGCGAGTGTAAAGAGCGCGGCAAGGGCGTTCCCACTCCTCTGGGCAGTGCGATCTGGCTCGATACGCCTATGATCGAAGAGATCGGAGGAAAGGGCACGATCGAAAAGCGCATCCCCGGCATGCTTCGTATGTATTCGAAATTCGGCATGGATATGCGCCTCACGCCTATCCTTATCTATCCCACGCTCCACTACCAGAACGGCGGTCTGGACGTGACCGATAAGAGCATGACAAATATTCCCGGTCTGTTCGTGGCAGGAGAGGCTGCCGGCGGAGTACACGGCAGAAACCGCCTGATGGGCAATTCTTTGCTCGACGTTATCGTGTTCGGCCGCAACGCAGGCAAATTCGCTTCTGCATACGTTCCCGGCGTTAAGCTCGGTGTTCCTACACTTTCGCACGTTGAAAAGTTCCAGGCAGAGCTCAAGGCCGCGGGCGTTCAGTCGAAAGTTGAATCGCCGCTGCTTCTTCCTTCCTACACACACGGCAATCCTAAATTCGCCGATACTATCAAATGGGGGCACGCTGAATTATGAATCTGTTCGGAGGCGTTTTATCTGTAACCGGCATCGGATTTCTGATGCTGTGCCTGCTCGTGATCGCCGCAGTCGGGTACGCTCTTGGCCGCATCAGGATCAAAGGCGTATCGCTCGGCACGGCTGGAGTTTTTATAATCGCTCTGCTGTTCGGCGCATTGTTCTTTAAATTCATCGAGCCTCAGATTACGATGAAAGTTACGCAGACGGTGGGGGATGAGGGCTTCGAAAAATCTGTCAGTTACGCCTCCAATGCCCTTAAAATAGTCGAAAATTTAGGTCTGATACTGTTCGTCACATCCGTCGGATTTATTGCCGGACCCAACTTCTTCAAAAATCTGAAGAAAAATTTCAAATCGTACATACTGCTTGGCGTCATCATTATCCTTGCAGGCGCGCTTACGTGCGTGGCGTGCTTCTTCATCGGACGCGGTTTCGAAGCAGACTCGAAAGAGTTTGTGGCAATGCTTGTGGGAATATTGTCCGGCTCGCTTACGAGCACGCCTGCGTTCTCGGCGGCAAAAGCTACGGTGCTGCCCCAGTACGAAGACGCGGTCACGGTCGGACACGGCATCGCGTACCTGTTCGGCGTTGTCGGCGTAGTGCTGTTCGTGCAGCTCATTCCGAAACTGCTTAAAGCTAATATGGATGACGAACGCGCGAAGCTTTTGCACGTTGACGACGGCGCGGACAAAAAGAAAGCAGTTCCGGCCAAACTTTTCGAGCTGGACAAGTTCGGCATAGGTCCTTTTGCGCTTGCGGCTGCCCTGGGTGTGCTGCTGGGCGCGATCAAGATCCCGCTCTCCGGCAAGGGCCTTGCGGGGACAACGTTTTCTCTTACCACCACCGGCGGGGCGCTGATCGTTTCACTGATCTTCGGCCATTTCGGCAGGTTCGGGCGCTTCAAAGTGATGCCGGATAAAAAGACGCTCGAAGTGTTCCGCGAGACGGGGCTTATGCTGTTCCTGATCGGCGCGGGAGTGGCCGGGGGTGCAAATTTTGTCAAATATTTTAAAGCTGTCTATTTCCTGTACGGTGTGGCAATGACGATCGTTCCTATGATCATCGGTTTCATTTTTGCCAAATTCGTCCTGAAACTCAGCCTGCTCAATAATCTGGGGTCAATTACAGGCGGTATGACGTCAACACCCGCGCTGGGCACTCTCATCAACGTGGCCGGCACTGACGACGTTGCCAGCGCATACGCTGCGACATACCCGATCGCACTGATCGCCGTCGTCCTCGCATCGCAGTTCCTGATACTGCTGCTTTAATAAAAATCACACGGACCTGATGGTAGTGTTACCTTGGTGAGAATGCACAAAAGCGAACTATTACACCACACTAATATATCTTCAATAACCACTACTATTATTCTGTCTTTTGACTATCTTTACAATCACAATATTCGGAACGCACAACATCACTTTCGTGCTGGTTACTCAAAAGGCAATTTCTTAGAATATTGTACATCATTACCCACACAGACTCTGTGTATTTATTTAGCATAGAAAAAGATGTCTCACACATTAATTTATCTTTTGGAATAATCAAAGGAAGATTTAAGCGAACAACATCATTTAAAAGAAAATATAATGTTTTTTTTGAATATATATTTGGATTCATCGAAAGAGCTTCGTATAAATCTCGCTCATATTTCTCAGCAATGGCAGATGCAGCAACAATTTTCGTCATTCCACGTCCCTTTTCGATAAGCATCATTATTTTTTTCAAGTCTAAATCACTTTTGAGGACAAAACAAACATATTGCTCCTCATATGGCCAAAGCAGTTTAATTTTAACATATCTGCTTAAATTAGCACGCTTCTTGTTCTCTGAAGTTATAGAATAAAGCTTGTATTTCATAATCTTTTTCAATCTACGAAGTGAATTACTAATTCAACGAGCTTAAATAATCATATATAAGTGACATTCAAGCAGTAACAAAGAGACACTCTATTCATCCGTATGGTACAAAAATAGTAAAAAAAAGAGGAAAGCCATACGCCATCACCAAAAAGAACGATTCAGTGGAGGCAACTGTACAGTAATATATGCATAGTTTTCAATCATCTCATGTTGCCACAAATGCATTTCTTCTTTCGTGCCCTCGGTTACAAAATCCATCTTTGTCGCGTGAATCATTTTAAACCCTCCACTATATACTGGTTTTACCAATCCGCGTAATTTTAACCGTATTATTTCTAATATTTGTATTTCTTTTGGTATGTATTTTATATTCGGCGCTGACAAAATCCCAATATCTGTTAAGAACATTTACAACTTCTTTTACAGGATGAAGCCATTTAGCTACGCTTCCCAATATTAATCAAAAGGTTTTTGTTATATTTCCGAAAAAAAGAAAGCGAAATGCATGCCAACAATATGATCAGTACAGGGATGATTAGCGCTTCGCAGTTATCGCCCGTTGATGGCTGTGGAACCCGATGAGTCTCAAATATGGAATCCAGGCGATCAATGAAATCGCCGCCTGTCACCTTCCAGCCCTCTCCCGTCTTTGTAAAAACAAACGTCAGCAATGCGTTCTCAGAGCCTCGTTCACTGAACTGTTTTTGAGTAGACTCTGTAAGCAGATTAAAAATCACTAGTTTTTCATCTGCGTTTTTACCGTCACGCACCGTATAGTCGAAAGACGATATGGACCGGTAAATATCGGGGCCGACGCTACATGGGGCATATTCTCTGAAATACAGATCGCCGTCATGCTCGATCGCGTTCTGACCCGCTAGAAGCAGTGATGCCACTTCATCCGAACAGAAATCTGCCAGAAACGTCTCAAAAACACTCCGGTCCTCCAGCCCGTAATACGCGCGCAGGTATTTGACCCTTCCGGCTTCGATACGTTTAGGCTCCAGGTAGCGCTGCAGCGGAATGTCATCCAGCGGATCGTAAGAACTGAACAATAGGTACACGTCGTCGGCGAGCGCACGAACTGCGTTCCGGACCAGTTCTTCACTCAGCTCGTCCCGGTTGTCCGGGGCCTGTGCGTCGAGGATCACCGAAGACCAGTCCGCAGAGCAGATCTTCCAGCGGCCCGGTACATTGCCGTCGCGGGCGGTGCCGTTTGCGTTGTCCGCCTCATACGTCAGCGTAAGCCGTATTTCGTGGGTCTCAAACAACATCGAATCCACGCCCATATCAAAATCCGCGGCTATGACAGCATTGCCGCCGTTATTGCTCAGAATTCGCACGTTCCCGTACGTATCCGGCCTTTCTTTCAGGATATAATTAAATTGATGAGCCATGCAGGTGGTGTAATTCACCTCGTGCACCCGCGCCGTCACGCTGTCCATAAACTCCAGCCTCGGCTCGTAAAACTCCGCCGTCATATTGTCTTTGTAGAAGGTCCGGATAGCCTCCCATTCGGAATCGGAGTAAACATAAAACCGCATTTTCCCGTCCGTATAATCTCCAAAATCTTTGGTGTAGCGGCTGTTATATGTATGCCAGAGCAGATCTTTTTCGCTTTGAGAAAACCCATTCTGAGCGAGGTATTCCGGGTCAATCGTGAGTCCATCCTTGAGTTCGTAATAATCTTTCCAGCAGCCGTTGTCCTGCATCGACTCGATCTTGTGGAACGCCCGGAACAGTTCAGCGGCAACTTCCTCGGACAGTTCTCTGTTTTCAGCTGCCGCAATTTCAAGCGGCGCGCACAAAACGACTAAAATGACCAGTGTTAATTGCAATGCGGCCAATTTTAAAAAGGTGTCAATGTGTAAGTATTTTCGTCTCATGTTGCTCACCCCAAAGAGTAGTAAACATCTGGTTGCTCCCCAAGAACTTGATAATCCTTGAGTATCTTAATTGGAATTGCTTGTTCGTGAGAAGTGTATCCCCAAGAAAAAGGGTTTAAATTTGGATCGTTTACAATAGCATAATAAAGGTTATCAGATTCAGAATAATAAATGCCTTTTAAAACAAGGTAATGACCAGGAGTATACGGTAGATAGATTCCGTTAGTAGCCAGATGAATAATCATCGGAGATGAATTTAGTAGTTTTGTAGTCAACCATTCTCTATATTGGTCATAACTATAGCCTGAACAAATATCTGTCACTGCATAGGTAACATTTTGGTTATTAAGTGCAAATAAGGAGTTCAATTCCGGTACAATAGCACCTGGATCATTCCAATATGGATCATAGTAAGTATGTTGCCATGAGGTTATAAAATCTTCTGTGTATGTTATACCATAATATGCCAAAATCATTCGAATACTAGCACTTGAACAAGTGTGACTATCTGATTGTTCGACTGGCGTAATATCTAAACAAAAGAATCTAATATTCCAAAAAGGAAGTAAAGGCGTTGCATCTGTAAACGAAACACTTGAACCATTTGTTGTAAGATACTGTCCATATACACTTATAATAAAGTAATAATCATTATATTTTACAATATACCAATAACTGGCAGAACTCGCATTAGATGTAAAAGTAATGCTATTATTAACAAAATCGCAAGATAGATACTTGCCAGTATTTTTATTTTTAAAAGTATAGGCACCATAGGTACTATTGTAAGATAGTTTAAATAACTGACTTGGTTTATTTAAATAATCTGTTGTAATATACGCTGAATTGCCACCTGATTCTACGACATTTGATTGAAACATATAAGAAAATTTGTATATACTCCCAGATAATATGCCTTCCTCTTCAGTAGAGTTTAAATTAATTATCATTTTTGGAATGCAGCCCGTTGTAGAAGTTGCCGACCCATAAAAAGAACAACAAGACAATAAATCATTAAGAACAAGATGAATCCCATAAGGGGTTCCTCCGCTTATATAATTGCCGTTTTTCCACTCATTTATAACATTAGTAAGCGATAAAGAAGTCTCTTTTCCGTCAGTATAGCTTGTTTTTATTGATGATCGCCCATAAACAGAACTGTTATATGATGAAAAGAGGTTTGCAGGAGGCAATGTACTTAATGACCAGTCAATTGTACTTGGGTAAGCATATAAATATGTGTTTGTCTGCCCACCATAACTTCCATTTAAATAGATTTTTAATGAGGCGCCTGCTATTCTATCGCCATAATAGTCGAGCAGTTCGCCTAACCCGGGAAATTTTACCAAGCCGTGAATACACGTAAGAGGAGCTGTTTTTCCTGTATAAAAAACCGCTTTCTCGGCTAAATAAGACGAATTAGATGAATTAATTTGTGTTGTTTTGAAATTGGGAATACCTGAATAAGTAGCAAAAAAAGTTATCGTTGGATCTACAACTATCGGATACTCAATATCATCTTCAAGAAATACATCTGGTATTGAAAAAGAAACTGTATAACAGTTAGGTTCCTTTGTGCTTTCGATATTATATTCGAAATAAGTAGTTTTTCCGTTAGAATCATATACAAATAGATTTCCTAATTGAGCAATAGTATCATCTCCATTTTTTAGAAGCCAAGACTCTTCCTTAACCATTTCTAGACAATTACCAGATATGGTGAAAGAGAATAAATTCGAAAAATCTTGCGATTGAATGATAATTTCTTCTTTACACCCGTCAAATGTTGCGTAATAGCGATAATCAACATTGTTATTAACATTGTAATATGTAACATTGTTATCACACAAAACGCCTTTACTGTCAATCACATTTAGAGAATTCATATTAATGCAGAATTCTGACGATGCTATGCGAATTCCGTTTTTTATGTTTTGTGGAATAACAGAAACAATATTATTATTATTGGCATAAACTATCTCCCCGTTTATTACTGTTTCTGATAATGTGGTACTTTTATCTCTTATTATTCCTTCTTTGTCTATATACTTAACGTCTGTGGGAAAAACGATTAATGCATCATTACCCTCAACTGTTTTGTATTTTAAAACATTAAGCGCATCGTTATCAGTATCAGTTCTTATATTTAGACCTGACTCATACCATTCTTTTTCAATCACTTCCGGGATATTATCAAAACTATAATTGCTTCGAGGACTTTCTTGGATTGTTGTACTATCGTCATTTGCGCTTGGCGTTAGTGGGAATGAAAAAAGAATGATTATGGCTAACATCAACGTTATTATTCTCTTCAGACGTTTCATTTTGTACCCTCCTCCTATAAATTTCGTTCTAAAATGCGGTGATTTCATTGGTCGTATACTTCAGCCGATTCGTTTCATATTAATCCTCCATTTATTATTTTTACTGTTTTTGCTTTTTTGTGCAATCAAAAGATGCGGCTTCAAAAGTAGTTAAAACCTGTTGACTGCATCGCCCTATACAATTATAATTGAAACAAAGGCGGAATTCCACTACCTGTTTCCTGCAAAAATGTAGCGGAATTCCATAAAAATGCGTTTGGACTGGTAGCTTTTTTGTAAGTGGTCAACGTTTTGTCCATACGCATTGTTTTGTTTGTTGGTTATTACGGCGTTCATCGTTGTTTTGTGTTGTCAATAACAGCGATTTTGTGTTTTTCTGCCTTTGTTAATGTTTCCGGCGAAGCACTGAAAAGGCATCGATCATGCTCCGCTTTTTGGTTTTTATGCAGCCTGGAGTGACAGACGGTATGATACCGGACTTTTGTATCCTAAACTGCTGTGCAGCCGCTTCCTATTATAGAACAGCTCTATATATTTGAAAGCATCCCTCTGCACGTCTTCCAATGTATCATATTTGTTTCTGTAAATCAATTCCTTTTTCATGCTTGCGAAAAAGCTTTCCACACATGAATTGTCATATGGACACCCGAGCGAACTCATTGACCCGGTTATGTCGTTTGCTAACAGCATTGCCTTATATTTTTGCTGCTGATAGCATACCCGATCACTTCTTTATTGCAAAGATCCAGTACTGTATTTATATTAATCCCCAGCTCCTCTGAGACTTTAATTGCCGACTTCCCGCTTTCCAATACATATCTCGCTGTCTGTTCTTTTACCTCTTCGCTATACCTTTCTCTTCCCATTTTGGTATCCTCCCGTTGTTGTTATGCGTATGATACCGTATTTAACCATCTTATATATTTCCACACCACTCCATGCAGGTATATTACTATAAAAAGGGGAAGAACAAGAAGCAGAACTTTTAAATTTAAAAGTTTTGCCCTTGTCTTTTTTGCTATCCCATTTCTGAAACAATACATATTGTTTTCCCTTGACTTTGACTGATTTATAAATTAAACTATCATTTAGAAAGAAAGTGCGTTAAATGCACGAACTGAAAGGAACAGAATATGATCAAGAGCCTTAATAACAATACTGTGCTGGAGGCGTTTGCTCAGGAGGGCGGCGTCGAATATTACAGGATACCGGGCGTGGGTAATTATTCCTGGGTCGAAGAGCTGAAAGGCGTGGCGGGAACGTGGTACCCGATGGGAGGACGCGACCATTCGTTCAGACAGTGGTGGTTCCCGAATACACAGGAGTCGGTCTTCGAGGCGGGGGCGCCTGTGATGTGCGTTTACGACTACGAAAACAAAAACATCATCACCGCCGCATTGTCCGACTCGGTAAAACGGACGAAGATCAGTGCCAGCGTTGACGACCTGAACCAGCGGGACGAGATACTGCTCAAGATCGAGATCATTGACGACGGCCTCTTTCAGCAGCCTGACCATGAGATCATTCTTAGGGTCGATAAGCGGCCTCTTGAGTATTACGAAGCCGTGGCTGAGGCGTGCGACTGGATGCGAAGCTTCCTTAAAAAGCTGATCCCGATTCCCGAGGATGCGAGGGTACCGCTGTATTCGAGCTGGTACAATTTCCACCAGGAACCCGAGCAGAAGCTGCTGACGGAAGAACTGAAGGTCGCGGCGGAGATGGGATTCAGAACGGTCATACTTGACGACGGGTGGCAGTTCGAGGGCAAGAACACCGGCGACTACTATAAGTGCGGCGACTGGCACGTTGCCCTGGATAAATTCCCGGATTTCAAAAAGTTCGTTGACGACGTACACAGCTTCGGCATGAAGCTGATGGTGTGGTTCCCGGTGCCGTTCGCAGGGTTCGCGACAGAGGATTACAGGCGGTTCAAGGATAAAATGGCGTTTGACATCGACTGGATGCGTGCGGGCGTCTACGACGTCAGGTACAAGGAGCTGCGCGATTACATAGCGGGAACGTACGAAAAATTCGTTGACGACTTCGGGATCGACGGTTTGAAGCTGGATTTCGTTGACGCCTGGGGAACGACCACCGACGTGCCTCCCAAGAATGACGAGATGGATCATGAGCGCCTCTTTGACGCGGTACGGACGCTGATGGACGAGATATACGATAAAATGACGGCGCGCGACCCTGACTTCCTGTTTGAGTTCAGGCAGGTCTACGTGGGTCCGGAGATCGTCAATCACTGCAATATGCTCCGCGTTGCGGACTGCGCCGCAGATTCGGTGACAAACCGCATAGGAATCGGTTCTTTGCGCATCGTCAACGGCGCCACCGCCATCCACTCTGATATGCTTCTTTGGGGAAAGAAGGAGTCTCCGGTCAACTGCATGCGTCAGATGCTGAATATTATGTTCTCGGTGCCGCAGATCTCAGTGTTGCTCACCAAAGTTCCGGGCGATCAGAAGCTGGCGGTGAAAAGATTCGTGGATTACTGGTCCGAGAACAGGGACGTACTCCTGGACGGTAAGTTCAGGGCCGTAGATCCCGGAGCGAACTACTCGCTCATGTCTGCCGAAAAGGACGGTAAAAAGATCACTGTGCTGTACAGCACGTCAGAAGTCGAACTCACCGCCTGCGCGGAGGACGTCTGGAACAACACTTTCAAAAACTATATCGTTGTATCGTGCGCTCCTGGTAAGGACTATGCCGTTTTCGACTGGCGCGGGGATAAAATCGGCTGCGGCGTGACTGCCGGTACCATTCAGAAGATCGCGGTACCCGCGGGCGGAATGGTAAAGTTTGGCTGAGGACCGGCGCAAAAGGAGGAAATAAACATGGATTATAAAGAACTTGTATGCAAATGCAAAAAAGTGTCGTACGAGGACATTGACAACGTCGTTAAGAACGAAAACAATATTTCCGACGTAGTAAAGGTGTTTGAGGACGTTCAGAAACAGACACAATGTTCCACCGGATGCGGAGGATGTCACGACAAAATAATGGATTTCATTGCCGACATACTATATCAAAGATAAACCGGCCCCAGAAGCGAAAACGCATCTGCAACCTTAAAGGAGAAATCATCTTGCTTCCCGACGTTAAACGATTTGACATGAAAAGGCCTGCGATGCGTATGCATCTCGGACTTCTGATGAGGGTGCTCACACTTCCCACGCTGCTCAGTCACAAAAACAAACTCACCAAGATCGGTATGGAAGGCATAAAACCGCCGTACGTACTGCTTTGCAATCATAACGCGTTCATGGATTTCTCCGTGGCGCTGAAGGCGACGCGCTTCAAAAGAGTGAATTTCGTTGTGGCGATCGACGGATATCTGAAGCGCGAGTGGCTGCTGCGCTTTATCGGATGTATCTGCAAACGCAAATTCACGCGCGACATAACGCTCATAAAACAGCTGAAACTGGTAAAAAAGCGCGGAGATATTGCCGCCATCTATCCGGAGGCGAGGTATTCACTGTGCGGAACTACCGCCGTATTGCCCGAATCCGTCGGAAAACTGGCGAAAATGCTTGACATCCCGATCGTAACGCTTATCTGCCACGGCCACCACGTAAATTCGCCGTTTTTCAACCTGCCCGATCATAAGGTAAAAGGCACCGAAGCGACGATGACCTGCCTCCTTACGCCTGAGCAGCTGCGCTCGATGTCTGCGGAGGAGATCCAGAAGTGCATCGAAAAAGCGTTCGTGTACGACGATTACGCATGGCAGGCGGAAAATAAGATCGCCGTCACGTACCCGAAACGCGCCGAAGGACTTCAGAAGGTACTTTATCAGTGTCCGCATTGCGGCAGGGAGTACCGTATGAGCGCGTCAGGCGCCACGCTCCGCTGCGACGAGTGCGGAAAAGCGTGGTCCATGGACGAATACGGGGCGTTGAAGGCGACTGAAGGCGAGACCGAATTTTCGCATATCCCGGACTGGTACGAGTGGGAGAGGGGCAACGTCCGCCGCGAAGTGCGTGCGGGCAAATACGGAATAACGCTTCAGGCAAGAGGGTATGCGCTTCCAAACGCATCCGGATTTATCGACGTGGGCAATGCCGTGCTGACGCACGATATGTCGGGTTTTACCGTACGCGGCCATTATAAGGGCGAAGATTACGAACTGATCATCAAGGCGTCAACGCAGTATTCGGTCCATATCGAGTACGAGTATCTGGGCAAATACGGAGATTGCGTGGATCTCAACACACTTAACGACACTCTGTACGTGCATCCGGAGGGCCGCGATTACTCCGTGACAAAAATGGCGCTCGCAACGGAAGAATTATACGCACTTTACAACGAACAGGCTTAGACCGGCTTGAACAGGCATATTTGGTTTAAAAAATGAATAATTGGTTAAACAGGCGGCTGCCTGGCGGAGGGAAACAGGTATCGGAATTGCCGCTTCGAAAAAGCGCAGGAAAAAAGTGAAGGCGGAATAAGGAAAAGAGCCTGACTGGCCATGACGGACCGCGCGTTCAGACTTGAAAGGCCAGGTGTTCAAACCAGGTTGATAAACGGCCGCAATTGGCTTATAATATACAGACGGTGCAAAGGCTGCGCCGCCTGCTTTATATTAATCCGTCTTTGGGGAGGATAAACGCATGAGAAATGTTGACGTTTCACTGGTAACAGCTGCGATACGCGAAATGTGCATCGAAGTAAACCATAAATTGTCGCCGGATATGGCGGGTAAACTGGCAGAAGCTAAAGAACGCGAAGAATCGCCGCTCGGACGCCAGATACTCGGCCAGCTTATAGAGAACATGGATATTGCCCAAAAAGAAATGATACCGATCTGCCAGGACACAGGTATGGCGGTCGTTTTCATCGAAGTAGGGCAGGACGTCCACTTTGAGGGCGGAAATATCGAAGACGCCGTGAACGAAGGTGTGCGCAGGGGATACACTGAAGGATATTTAAGAAAATCCGTTGTCCGCGACCCTATCGAGCGCGTAAATACTGGAGATAATACCCCGGCCGTCATCCATTATTCTATTGTCCCCGGCGAAAACGTAAAAATAACGCTCGCACCGAAAGGATTCGGCAGTGAAAATATGAGCCG
>DBVV01000145.1:17296-23847 GCA_002308795.1 Mageeibacillus sp. UBA1255
CTCACCAGAAACGTGAACGAACGCTCTAAAATACCGTACGTAGCCGAACTCGAGACGGAACTCCTCGATAAGATCAACTGCCTCGGCCTCGGCCCGGGCGGTCTCGGAGGCCGTATGACTGCGGTCAACGTAGCGGTCGAAACGTATCCGACGCATATCGCCGGACTTCCGGTGGCGGTCAATATCTGCTGCCACGTTAACCGTCACATCGTGCGTGAGATCTGAGGAGGGAAGATACAATGGACAGACATATAAATTTACCTTTGACCGATACCGACGCCCGTTCGCTTCGCGCGGGAGATTACGTATACCTCACCGGCGTGCTTTATACCGCCAGAGACGCGGCGCATAAGCGCATGTATGAAGCGCTTGACGCAGGGCAGGAACTCCCTGTTGATCTAAACGGACAGGTCGTATACTACCTCGGCCCTACGCCCGCACGCCCCGGTCACGTGATCGGATCTGCCGGACCTACGACTTCTTCACGTATGGATAAGTACGCTCCCAGGCTGCTCGACCTCGGACTAAAAGGGATGGTAGGAAAAGGAAAAAGGACGCAGGAAGTTATTGACGCCGTGGTCCGCAACGGAGCTGTTTACTTTGCCGCCGTGGGCGGCGCAGGCGCTCTGCTCTCTAAATGCATTAAAGAAGCCGAAGTCGTGGCTTACGACGATCTGGGCACCGAGGCGATACGCCGCCTGCGCGTCGAAAACCTGCCCGTAATAGTAGTAATTGACTCCGAAGGAACCAATCTGTACGCGACCGCCGCGGATAACTGGAAAAAATAACCCTCCCCGCAACACAAATATTAAAAAATGATTATTCGCAACAGTATAAAATCTGTAATACGTTCTCCTCTGAAAAGCATATTGTTTTTTCTGCTGATAATGGCGCTCGTAGCGGCCCTTTCGCTCGGTTCCGCGCTCGTAAGCATGTGCTCCGCACTGTTAAACCAGTGCGAAAGAACGTATATTACCATTGGATCGATCGAATACCGCGGCGGACGTTTCCCGGATAAAACAGTAAGCGATAATAAAGCTGCATCGATCCGCGAACAGATCGATTTTAACGCACTCGGGGAAAAAGAATACGTAAAAGATATTGACGACAGCTCGACCGCGATCGTTTCGCTCCCGGGGTTCAACAGAGTGCTCATCGAGAACTCCTCATCGCAGAACATCATAGTACTGACGGCAAGGAAATTGTCCCGGGACAATGCCATGTGCAAGGTCGTTAACGTCCTGTATGCCGATGCTCTTACCGAGGACAGGCTAATAAACGTTTATGATACGGATGAGAGCGGAAAAACCGTCCCGTTTGACGGGGAAGAGGGTCACACGTATCTTATCTCCGGATTCACAGACGGAAATATTTCCGGCGTTATCGACGTTACTCTAAGCAGCATCCTGAACGAAACGGCGCTGAACGCGGGAATACGCCAGGACAATTATTATCTTGACGTCACTGACGATCCCTATCTGAAAAACACCAGACCTGAGTACGGCCTGTTCGTCGAAGCTGCCGAGGCGTATGAACTGATAAACCATTCATGGTACGCGCGCATCACCGAGGAACCTTCATTCCTTGAGCCGTTTGTTGAGAAAGACTATTCGGTGCGTGAGGGCAGACTTTACACGAAGCAGGATGCTGAAAAAGGCATCGCGTGCCTGCTGCCCGACTATATAGCAGACCGCCTGAACGTAGGACCGGGCGACGAAACGACGCTGCTGATCACTCAGACCGGGTTTTCTTCTATCACGAATTCGTACTGGCCGGGCGTTAAAGGGATCGACACCGAAGATCCGCGAGAAGCGGGCGACGGATACGGAATAAGGCTTAAATGTACGGTCACCGGTATCATTTCCACCACTGCGCGCGAGATACCTCTCATTTATCTGTCCGGTCTCGGCGATATTCCCGAGGGAGACGGTTTTTGCGGCTATACGCTCGGAACGATCTATTTTAAAAACGGTATCGGTTCCGCCGAGATCAAAGAAATCGAGTCAATGCTCCCGCCGGGCGCGGAACTCGCTTTTTACGACCAGGGATTCGCGGCAGTCTCGGAATCACTAAAACGGCTTCGCGAAGATGCTCTGGGAGTAGTGCTGGCGGCAGCGATCGCGTCGCTGGCAATGCTCGTGCTTTTCGCGTTCGTTTTCGTAGGGCGTCAATCCGATTCGGTCGTGACGATGTATCTGATGGGCACGAAAGTAAAAAGCCTCGGAACGTACGTCGGAGTTTCCGCCGCGGCGGTGCTGATACCCGGTTCGGTCGCGGGCATTCTCTTTTCCGCTGCGCTTTCCGGCATTCTTTCGCGCCTTATAGCCCGTACCGTTTCCAAAGGCCAGTCGTCATTAAGACTCTACAGCAGTTCCAGCCTCGGGATCCAGAAGCCGCTGGAGATATCTGTGTCAATGCCCGCGTGGCCTGGCATCCTGTGTGCCGTCATCCTTACCGCGCTCGGTATTGCAGCCTGCCTCGTATTTATGTTCATCGCGCTGAAACCGGTGAGCCCTGACGCGTACACCGTCAGAAAAGAGTCGAAAGTACGCAGATCAAAGCCTAAGAACGCAAAACCGCTGCCATTGTCCGGTGCGGCAAAAAAATACATATTATTGTCCATGAAACGCGGCGGAGTACGGACCTGGGCAGTGCCCCTGGTGAGCGCGCTGATGGCGGTATTCATTCTCGTACCCGCAAGCGTATTGGCATCGTACAAGGCAAAGCGAAAAGAACTCAACGAAAATACGCGCATTGACTGCTATTTCACCGATTACGGCGGAAAGCAGCGGTATGATCTCGTATTGACGGACAATATGATGACCGACTTCGAGAACAGCGAGTATTTCGATAATTTCCACTTTTCGATTTGCGATCCGTTCCTGCTCAGCTATACTCTCACATTTTCGCCCGACGGAAGTGATCCGGTCATGACGGAATATGCAAAAAGCGCTCCGGCAGGCGGCTTTTCGAGAGAAAGTTTCGTAACGAACCTGATGAACGGACCTAAAATTTTCTACACGGACGATTTCCCCTCTGCGCCGGAATTCGTGGGAAAGACTGCGCCTGAGATACGCTGGCTCGAAGGATACAGCCACGACTATTTCTCCGGAACGAGGCGGATACGCGAAACGTTTGACTTCTACTCCACCGGCGACGTGTACACATACCGCGGACCGAATACGTTTGTCATATTACGCGACCGGAGGGATCTGTGCGTCGTGATACCCGAGTCTGTGGCGGAAGAATACAGCCTGAAGCTCGGAGACTATATAGGGATCACGGCAACGGAAGATCTGGTTAAAGAAGAATACAAGGTCATAGGTATTTTCCACGACGTGGGCAATACCGGTTTCATTTACACGCGCACGGAAAACGCTCATAAGGTGATCAACGTCGTTACAAAACGGGAAGGTATGCCGGACGGGATGGAGATGCGCGCAAAACTCAGGACAACTGCTTCCTGTGCGAGTTTCAGGCTGGTCGATACGTCGCGCATCCTGGAGGCGAAAAAGTGGCTCCTGAACCAGGGCTACAGCAGGGTGCATACGGCCGGCTTTTACAGACTGTATCCGATCCTGGAGGACCAGGAATATTGTGAAGCGCTCGAGAAGCTGGAGCGAAATATTGGTTATCTTGAAAAAGTGCTTCCGGCGATGGCCGTGCTCGTAATGACCACCGGCTTTGCCGCGGCGTATCTGCTCATGTTCCGAAGAAAAGTTGAGATCGCTACGCTGCGCTCGATCGGAGAAACTTCCGGCCGCGTTTTCGCTATATTCACGGCGGAGCAGCTGCTCACTGCAGTGATCGGCACGGTGATAGGCATAGGGCTGTGGGTGCTGATAGCGGGAGTGGTGGAAAACATGTGGCTCGCGGCGGCGTTCTTCGCAGGATTTTTAGCAGGTACGGTCGCATCAGCGTGGAGAATGAGCAGGAACAACCTGCTTGAAGTGCTGAGCGACAAGGAATAGAGGAGTGACGGACAATGATTCTCGAACTTAAAGACGTGGTTTTCAGTTATAATACGCGGTGGAACAAAGTTGACGTCCTGAAAGGCGTAAACTGCAGTTTCGAGCGCGGTAAAGTCTACGGTATCGTTGGCAAATCCGGCAGCGGCAAGAGTACCGTGCTTTCGCTTATGGCGGGGATAACGCTTCCTCAGGGGGGCCAGGTGCTTCTTGAAGGTGTGCCGACTTCCGACATGAATCTGCAGGAATACCGGAGAGATAAAGTTGCCGTCATATACCAGAGCTTCCGGCTGCTGCCGCTGCTCACAGCCGTTGAGAACGTGATGTATCCGATGGAGCTTCGGGGCCTTAAGCGCAAAGAAGCGCAGGAGAAGGCGGAAAAGTATCTGGAAGACGTTGGCATCCCGCGCGAGGCGTTTTTCCGGTTCCCTGCGACGCTGTCCGGCGGCGAACAGCAGCGTGTGGCTATTGCCCGCGCACTTGCGTGTGACACGCACCTGATGCTTGCCGACGAACCCACCGGGAACCTTGACGCCGAAAACAGCGAAATAATTATCGACCTTCTCAGACGTCTGGCGGCAGAGAGAAACTACTGCGTAATAATCGTGACACATGACGTTGACGTCATGGATAAACTGGACGTGGTCTACAAGATGCACGACGGAGTGCTTGTCAGGAGATAATTGACGTGGATAACGAAGCAGGAAATAACAAGAAAAAATCGGCTAAGAGTATGATCATCGCCGTACTTACGTGTATGGCTGGTTCGCTCGTCGTATCGTTCGCGCTTAACCAGGTGCTTAAACCGGCTGGCTTCTCGCCGGGCGGCGTGACAGGTCTCGCGGTACTGGTTAACAAGGTCACCGGCGGTCTTTTTCCTGTGGGCGTAGCTCAGCTCATTATGAACATACCGCTGTTCATTCTGGGGTATAAAACGCTGGGCAAGACGTTCATTTTCAGGTCGATAATGGGCACCGTGATGACGTCGGTGTTCGTTGACGCGCTCAGCTTTACGGCAAAGTACTGGGTGCTGAAGACAGAACCGATATTATCCGCGGTCTGGGGCGGCGTGCTTCTGGGCATCGGCTACGGCATAATTTTCAGGACGGGCGCGACGACGGGCGGAACGGATATTGCCGCCAGGGTGCTGCAGAAGAAGATGAATTATATGACGCTCGGCCAGCTGCTTCTAATGTTCAACGTCATATTCCTGATCGTTGTGGGTCTGGTCAATATGTCGGTGAGTGCCGCGCTTTATACAGGCATCACCGTGTTCATCTCGTCCAAGGTCGTGGATCAGGTCGAAGGCGGCGTGAACTACGCCAAGGAGGTACTGCTCGTTTCGGATAAGGCGTCCGAGATCGGCTCGGATATCATCAGCGAGCTGGGCAGGGGGGCAACGATCCTCCACGGTACCGGCGCATATACAGGCCATGATCACCCCGTGCTCTGGGTCGTGGTCTATAACCGGCAGCTTCCTAAATTAAGAGAGATCGCGGCTCGCCACGATCCCACTGTTTTTATAGCTATTAAAGACGTCCGCGAAGCCAAGGGCCTTACCGGAGCAGGTCGTTTCTGAAGCGAATCTTTTCAAGCAACGCAGGTGTGTAATCCGGTATCGCGCCGAGGTGGCGGACAACGTAGTTTGCGAGTATCGATGCGCATCGTAAGCATTCGCGGATAGGCGCTCCGTTCAGGTAATTATACAGGAAGCAGGCGGACAACGAATCTCCTCCTCCTACAGTTGATACCACCTTTACCCGCGGTTTGGGCGAGCGGCAGAACGTGCCGTCAACGGCGGAGTATACAGTTGATCCGTCTTTATCGAGCGTGAGAAGCACGAGCTTTATGTTCGGGTATTTTTCGCACAGCGCTTTGCAGAACGCTTTATGATCATCTTTATCCGCCTTTACTCCTACGGCGTCCTGTTCGTCGCGCGACAGCTTCAATATGGTGGCGCGGCTCAGTGCAAGCTCTACGAAATCCTGCGTGTAGTTCGTTTTGCGGATATTTATATCGAAAAACAGTTCTTTGTATTTTCCGTTGTCAAACAGTTTCAGCAGTGACGCACGCGACGGGTAGTCGGGATTTCTGACGGGCAGAGTGCCGAAATAGAGTGCGTCCGCGGTCATATCTGCTTTTTTTCGCATTTTCAGCGGGATGCAGTCGTACGCGGTCGGGAAGGGCAGGTCGTAGTCGGGTGTTCCGCCTTCAAGCGTTATAAGGCTCATGCCTGTCGGCACGTCGCTTATGCGCGCTACTCCGCTGAGGTCAACGCCGAATTCCGCTGCTTTTTTCAGTGCTTCGTCTCCTTCTTCATCGGTCCCGAGCGCGGACAACATTTTTACGTCTGCTCCCAGTCTCGCCATGTGTGCGGCGAAGTTGAACGCCGCTCCGCCGATCTCTTTCTTGTCCGGGAACACGTCCCAGAGTATATCGCCGAATACGTGAATTTTCATGCCTTGATCCATTCCTTCCGATCGAGATTATTCTGCGATATTGTAGCACATTACGGGCAATAGGGCAAATGGGAGCGAACCGAGTGATGACAAATGGTAAATGGGCGAACCGAGTGATGGCACG
>DBVV01000145.1:23912-24644 GCA_002308795.1 Mageeibacillus sp. UBA1255
AAATAAGGTAGTCAAAGAAGCCAAAGAATAATTGAAAACGGCAAATGGCAAATGAATAATGGATATTAGTGTTGTTGACAAATTTTGTGTTTAGTCGCATAATCGGTCGGGTGCTGCGAAGGCACGTCAGACGCGGATCAAAAAAGGAGGCGTATGCAGATGATCATACCGGAGGGACAACAGAGCGACGGAAGGTATTGCCGCTATTTTACGTTGGGGGCAACGGAGGTCGATCTTAACAACCGAGCGAGGCTTCAGGCGCTGCTGGGGNNATTTTCAGGAGACTGCCGGCGATCAGTGCCAGCTGTTCGGATCGGGCTGGAGCGACCTGTGGGAAAAGCACGGGCTCTGCTACGTCGTTGTTCGCATGGAAATCCGCATGGACCGTTACCCGGGCACAGGGGAACAGATCCGGATCGACACCTGGCCCGAAAACCGTCTTCGGATGATATTCGCACGTTACGGCGAGATCTTTGACGCAAACGGCGAGCGGATCGGCGCGATCGTTTCGCAGTGGGCGCTGCTTGACGTCAATTCCCGCCATTTTGTCCGCCCGAATCCCGAGATCGTATCGATGCCTGACACCTATACGTTGACCGCACCGTTCGAGCCCTCGAACGATCATCGCCGCGCGGCCGACAACACTTCTGCTCCCGATTCCTGCCGTGCTTTTGCCTTCGAGCGCACCCCGGTTTACAGCGATTTCGACTACAACCGCCACATGAACAATGC
>DBVV01000145.1:24709-24922 GCA_002308795.1 Mageeibacillus sp. UBA1255
GATCGCACGGCTCGAGATCAAGTTTCGGGCCGAGATCCCCGCCGATTTTGTCGAAACGCCGATACGGCTCGAGGGCAACTTTGATCCGTCGTCAATGTCGTTCGCGTTCAAGGGTGTCGTTGGCGATACCGTCCATTTCGAGATCGAAGGAGATTGCGCCCGACCTGGCTGTATTTAATGGCAAATTGCAGGCGAACCGAGTGATGGCAATGG
>DBVV01000073.1:0-1260 GCA_002308795.1 Mageeibacillus sp. UBA1255
TCCGGAGAGCAGCAGCATCGCGGTCAGCGCCAGCGCTCCGGCTTTTCTCACTATATTCATAATTTTACGGGTCAACAGCTTCACATCTCCTATCGGCTCAAATTCAAACGCATTATTCTTCATTCCGTCTTTTTTGTCAAGCGGCTCCGTATCGCCCGCGTCATGCGGTCAACTATTCGTCTNNAGTAGCGCTCGTCGGCGGAATCTTCCGCGACCCAGAGCTTGAACCGGCCGGGTTCGACGACCCATTTGAGCTTTGAATTTACGAACGCCTGACCGGAGGCCGGAAGTGAAAGTTCAACGCGTGAAGACGCGCCACGCGTCAGAAACAGCTTTTTGAACCCTTTCAGTTCCTTGACCGGCCGCACGCGCGACGCCACCAGATCGCGGACGTAGAGCTGCACGACCGCGGCGCCGTCGTATTCGCCCGTATTGGTAACGGTAAGGCGGACTTTCAATTCGCCGTCTGGCGCAATTTTGTCCGCACTGAGCGAGATGTCCGAATACTCGAACGTGGTGTACGATCTGCCGTATCCGAACGGGTAGAGCGGTCCGATCGGACAATCCATATACTTGGATTCGAAGCGCCAGTGACCGTCAGCCGGACGCCCTGTAGAAGGATGGTTATAGTAGATCGGGACCTGTCCGGTGGTGTAGGGGAACGACGTGGTCAGATGGCCCGAGGGATTCGCTTTTCCGGTGAGCAGATCCGCGACCGAATTGCCCGCCTCCGTGCCGGGCTGCCAGATATTTAGCAGCGCCGCGACCTTGCCTTTAAATTTTGAAAGTACCAGCGGGCGTCCGGCGGAAACGAGGCAGACGACCGGTCTGCCCGTTGCGCACAGTGCCAGGACCAGCGCTTCCTGAGACCCGCACAGCTCCAGGTCCGCTTTGGAACCGGCTTCCCCGGCCATGCCGTTTTCTTCGCCGACGGTNNTCGGACCGCGCCGCCCGGGCCGCGATCGCGGCGATCTCTTCGGGCACCATATGCACGAACGTCGCACCGGGGATAACGTCAATATTCGCGTCCGGAATTGCCGCCTTGAGGCCCTCCTCGATCGTGACGGTACGCTCAGGATCGGCGATCCCGCACCAGCCCCCGAGCAGATGCGCTTTGCCGCACGGATGCGTGAGCGGCCCGGTAAGCGCAATGTTCTTAACTCCTTTGAGAGGCAGAATGCCGTCGTTCTCCAGCAGCACCGCGCACTGTGCGCCGGCTTCCCGGGACAATGCCAGATGCTCGTCGCAGAAGAATACTTC
>DBVV01000073.1:1275-1497 GCA_002308795.1 Mageeibacillus sp. UBA1255
TCGCCGTCCGGGTCGACGAACGGTTCGTCAAAAAGTCCCAGCAGATATTTGACCGTGAGGATCGACAGCACGGAGCGGTCGATCTCTTCCATCGTAACCTTTCCCTCTTTCAGCAGAGCAGGGAGATTATCGTTGTACATATCGCCGGCCATAAGCATGTCAACGCCCGCGCCGAACGCTTTGCATACCGCGTCTTTCGGGTCTTCCGCAAAGCCGTGGCTG
>DBVV01000073.1:1505-7830 GCA_002308795.1 Mageeibacillus sp. UBA1255
CAGCTCGCCCACCGCGCCGGCATCGGAAACGACGAAACCTTTAAAACCGAATCGATCCCGGAGCACGTCCGTGAGCAGATAACGGTTCGCCGTGGCCGGAACGCCGTTGACGTCGTTGAACGCGGACATGACCGTTGCCGCCCCGGCGTCGATACCCGCTTTGAACGGCGGCAGGTACACCTCATGCAGCGTCTCGGGCGAGACGTCCGCGGTGTTGTAATCGCGGCCTCCGACGCACGCACCGTACGCCGCGTAATGCTTCATGCACGCGATCAGGTGATCTTTACCGGGAGCATCGCCGTCGCCCTGAAAACCCCTGACGGCAGCGGCCGCGAACCGGGAGCACAGATACGTATCTTCCCCGAAGCCTTCCATTATCCGGCCCCAGCGCGGATCGCGGGCAATGTCCACCATCGGTCCGAACGTCCATTTAAGTCCTCCGGCGTAAGCTTCCTTCGCCGCTGCCTCGTCGCACCGCGTGGTCAATTCCGGGTCCCAGCTGCATGATTGCGCGATCGGGGTGGGGAATGTGGTGCGGTAGCCGTGGATGACGTCGTCGGCAAATATCGCCGGGATCGGAGTCCTTTGCATATTGAGAAGGTCGCTCTGGATCTTGTTCGTCTTCTCCGCTCCTCTGAGGGTCAGGAAGGAACCGACTTTACCTTCGCGGAAATGATCCTCGTATTTTTTCTCCTCGCTCGAATAGATAGAATTGCCGAACTGCGAAAGCTGACCGATCTTTTCGGTGAGGGTCAATTTTTCCAGCAGTTCCTGTGCTTTTTTTCTTGCCGCCAAATATGCGGGGGAGTTCATTATGTTGTCCATAGCAGTACGTCCTTTTTAGTGCTTTAGATTGCGCAGCGGGAGGCGATCGTTCCCGTCTGTATTTTCAGGTTGATTTTATCGCAACGGAATTCAGGTGTCAAACAGATAATGGCCATTTGCCATTGCTATCACTCGGTTCGCTATTTTTACGCTGTTGCTTTTTGCTTCGGGCGGGTATATAATGACAAAAGGGTTTTTATGAACCCGCGGAGGTATTTTTTATGTATGCGATAGGTAACGATCACTCAGCCATCGAGCTGAAAAACATCATCAAAAAGCATCTGGAAGACAGAGGCATCGAAGTGAAGGACTTCGGGACCAATTCGCCCGAATCATGCAACTACGCGATCTACGGCGAAGCTGTTGCCAACGCCGTCGCTTCAGGCGAGTGTGAGCGCGGGATCTGCATATGCGGAACAGGCATAGGCATCTCTATTGCCGCGAATAAAGTCAACGGCATCAGAGCGTGCGCATGCTCGGAACCGTTCTCGGCGAAACTTTCCAAACAGCACAACGACTCGAACGTGCTTTGCTTCGGAGCGAGAGTTGTCGGATCGGAACTGGCGAAAATGATCGTCGACGCCTGGATCGACGCCGAATTCGAAGGCGGCAGACATCAGGGCAGGATCAATTACTTTAAAGAAATTGAACGCAAAAACAGAGAAAAATAAATTGGAGGAATCATCTATGGACAAGCTCAGACTGCTTGAGTTACAGAAGCAAGCGACTATCATCCGTAAGTACATTATCGATGAAGTCTTTTCCGCAAATTCGGGACATCCCGGCGGATCGCTCTCATGTACGGACATTTTTACCACGCTCTATTTTGAAGAGATGCGCGTCGATCCCAAAAACCCCAAATGGGCTGACAGGGATCGTTTCGTACTTTCTAAGGGACATTGCGCGCCTGCGCTCTACGCAACGCTCGCATGCAAAGGTTTCTTCCCGGAAGCCGATCTTAAGACCTTCCGCAGGATCGACAGTTATCTCGAAGGTCACCCCAGCATGAACTACGTACCGGGTTGCGACATGTCCACAGGTTCTCTGGGACAGGGCATCTCTACCGCGGTAGGAATGGCTCTCGCAGGAAAGATCGATAAAAAAGATTACCGTGTATACTCCATCCTCGGCGACGGCGAACTTGAAGAAGGCCTTGTCTGGGAAGCAGCCATGGCGGCCGCACATTACAAACTTGACAACCTCTGCGCTTTCGTTGACTTCAACGGTCTGCAGATCGACGGAAACATCACCGACGTCATGAACCCCACTCCGATCGCCGATAAATTCCGCGCATTTGGCTGGAACGTTATTGAGACCGACGGTCACGACATCGAGGGTCTTAAGGCTGCTATGGAACTTGCAAAACGCTGCAAAGGCAAACCTACGATGGTTGTTTGCTATTGCCATAAAGGCCGCGGCGTTTCCTTCATGGAAGATAATTACGGCTGGCACGGCAAGGCGCCGAACCAGGAGCAGAGAGATCAGGCTATCGCCGAGCTGGATGCGAAGCTCGCCGAGATCGAAGCTGAGATCGCAAAGGTAAAGGAGGCTTGATTATAATGGGAAAAGTAGCTACAAGAGAAGCTTACGGTAACGCTCTGGCTCAATACGGATGCGACGAGCGGATCGTGGTTCTGGACGCAGACCTGTCCAAATCCACCAAGACCGATACGTTTAAAAAAGTATATCCTGAAAGACATTTCAATATGGGTATCGCAGAAGCCGATATGATGTGCGTGGCAGCCGGTCTTGCTACGTGCGGAAAGATCGTTTTCGCCAGCACGTTCGCTATTTTCGCAGCTGAGCGCGCATGCGAGCAGATCAGGAACTCCATCTGCTATCCCAAACTCAACGTTAAGATCTGCGCTACTCACGCCGGACTTACGGTAGGCGAGGACGGAGCTTCTCACCAGTGTGTAGAAGACCTTGCTGTGATGCGCGCACTTCCTAATATGACCGTTATCAGCACCTGCGACGAGATCGAAACGAACCGCGCTATTAAAGCGGCGATCGATTACAACGGCCCCGTATACATCCGTCTCGGAAGACTCGGCGTTGAAGCTGTTCACGGCGAAGATTTCAAGTTCGAGATCGGCAAAGGCGTAGTCGTACGCGAAGGCAAAGACGTAACGATCGTTGCCACCGGTCTGATGGTACAGGAATCCCTTAAAGCAGCCGAGATACTGGCGGGCAAGGGCATCGACGCGAGAGTCGTTGACATCCACACCATCAAACCCATCGATAAAGATCTGCTCGTAAAATGCGCTAAAGAGACAGGACTCATCGTCACCGTCGAAGAACATAATATTGCCGGCGGTCTGGGCGGTGCTGTCTGCGAAGCGCTTTCCGAGAATTATCCCTGCAAAGTTAAAATGATCGGTGTTCAGGAGAAGTTCGGTAAATCCGGTACTCCCGCCGCACTGCTTGAAAAATACGGCCTCACCGCAGAGCAGATCGCCGAAAAAGTGATCGCTGCGAAGGGCTGATCAATACAGGAGGGTCAATATGTCAAACAGAAAAAAGCTTTCCATGGACGGCAATACCGCTGCGGCACACGTCAGTTATGCGTTTACCGAAGTTGCGGCCATCTATCCCATCACTCCGTCCAGCGTTATGGCTGAACTGACCGACGCGTGGTCCGCCAACGGACTTAAGAACGTGTTCGGAGATAAGGTGAAAGTCGTAGAGATGCAGTCCGAGGCCGGAGCCGCAGGCGCCGTACACGGCAGCCTTGCGTCAGGCGCTCTTACCACCACGTACACAGCTTCACAGGGCCTGCTCCTGATGATCCCGAACATGTACAAGATCGCGGGCGAACTTCTTCCGAACGTTATCCACGTTTCCGCAAGATGCGTTGCCTCCCACGCCCTTAACATTTTCGGAGACCATTCGGACGTTTACGCATGCCGTCAGACCGGTTATGCGATGCTTGCCGAATCCAATCCTCAGGAAGTAATGGACCTCGGCGCCGTTGCCCACCTGTCCACGATCAAAGGCAGAGTGCCGTTCATCAACTTCTTCGACGGATTCCGTACTTCTCACGAGATCCAGAAGATCGAGGTCTGGGACTACGACGTGCTCGATAAAATGATCGATAAAGACGCCGTGGCCGCTTTCCGCGCCAGAGCTCTGAATCCCGAGCATCCCGTACTTCGCGGAAGTGCTGAAAACGGAGACATCTTCTTCCAGCACAGAGAAGCCTGCAACAAATATTACGAAGCTCTTCCGGCTATCGTCGAAGAGTATATGAATAAGGTCAATGCCGAGATCGGTACCGATTACAAGCTGTTCAACTACTACGGCGCACCCGATGCGGAGCGCGTGATCGTGGCAATGGGCAGTATCTGCGACGTTGCCGAGGAAGTCATCGACTATATGAACGCCGCGGGCGAAAAAGTCGGTCTCGTTAAAGTCCGTCTGTACCGTCCTTTCTGCGCAGATAAACTCGTTGAAGCTCTGCCTAAGACAGTTAAAAAGATTGCCGTGCTCGACCGCACGAAAGAGCCCGGATCACTTGGCGAACCTCTTTATCTGGACGTTGTCACCGCACTCGCGACCAGAGGCATCAACTGCATTAAAGTAGTCGGCGGACGCTACGGTCTCGGTTCAAAAGACACTCCTCCGGCATCCATCTTCGCAGTATACGAGAACCTCGCTCAGGACGAGCCCAAAGCAAACTTCACGATCGGCATCGTTGACGACGTTACAGGCCTTTCTCTTACCGAAAAGAAAGTTCCGGACACTTCGCCCGAAGGCACGATCTCATGCAAGTTCTGGGGACTCGGCGGCGACGGAACCGTCGGTGCTAATAAGAACTCCATCAAGATCATCGGCGACCATACGGATAAGTTCATCCAGGCTTACTTCCAGTATGACTCCAANNCCAAGAAGACCGGCGGCGTGACGATCTCGCACCTGCGTTTCGGCGATAAGCCCATCAAGTCTTCTTACTACATCAACAAGGCTAATTTCGTCGCCTGCCATAACCAGGCGTACATCCACAAGTACGATATCGTAAGCGATATCAAGCCGGGCGGAACGTTCCTGCTTGACTGCCAGTGGAGCGGGGAAGAGCTCGACAAACATCTGCCCGCAGCCGTGAAGAAATATATTGCCGAGAACGGTATCAATTTCTACACGATCAACGCTACATCGATCGCTATCAATAAGATCGGTAACGCGAAGGTTAAAAATACCGTGCTGCAGTCCGCGTTCTTTGCTCTGGCTAAGATCCTTCCGAAGGATGATGCTATCGAGTATATGAAGAAGATGGCGTACAAGTCCTACATCAAGAAGGGACAGGCGATGGTTGACCTCAACTACAACGCTATCGACGCCGGCGCAGACGCATTCGTTAAGATCGACGTACCGGAGAGCTGGAAATATTGTGCTCCCGACGCGCCCGAAGCCGAAGCCGTATCCAAGCGCAAAGATCTCGAAAAATTCGTGAATACCGTTGTCACCCCGGTCGGAAAGATGAAAGGCGACAGCCTGCCCGTATCCGCTTTCAGCGATTACGTTGACGGCACGTTCCCGCAGGGCGCTTCCGCATTCGAAAAACGCGGCGTCGCGGTGTTCGTTCCCGAGTGGAATCCCGCAAAGTGCGTACAGTGCAACACCTGCGCTTACGTCTGCCCGCACGCAACGATCCGTCCTTTCGCCATGAACGAAGAAGAGGCTGCGAATGCTCCCGCCCAGACCAAGTTTGCGGCGAAGATGATAGGCAAGGGCCTCGAAAATCTCAAATTCACGATGGCTGTTTCTCCTCTCGACTGTATGGGATGCGGCGTGTGCGTAAAGGCATGCCCTGTCTACAAGACCGCAGAGAAGAAGGCCGCCGCGGCAGGCGAGAAGCTCGATACAGCAAACGTTCCGCTTCGCATGGTCGCTCAGGCTACGCAGGCAGATCAGCAGGCAGTGTTTGATTACGCTGTCGCGAACGTCTCCAAGAAGGATCTTCCTTTCGCAGAGACAACGGTTAAAGGCAGCCAGTTCAACCAGCCGCTGCTTGAATTCTCCGGCTCCTGCGCAGGCTGTGCCGAAACTTCGTACGCACGTCTGGTCACACAGCTGTTCGGCGAAAGAATGTACATCTCCAACGCAACCGGCTGCTCCTCCATCTGGGGCGGCAGCGCACCGGCTACTCCGTATACTGTAAATAAAGACAGCGGACGCGGTCCCGCATGGGCTAACTCGCTGTTCGAGGACAACGCCGAGCATGGTCTCGGAATCGCCATCGGTCAGAAGACGATCAGGAACCGCCTGATCGGCTACGTGAAAGAACTTCGCGAGAACGTCACCGACGAAGCCAAACTCGCCGTTATCGACGCTTATCTGAACACTCTCGACGACGGAAAAGCCAACCAGAAGGCAGCGCAGGATCTCATCTGCATGCTCGAAGGCTGCGGCTGCGACAATCCTCTTCGCGCTAAGATCCTTGCCGATAAGCAGTATCTCGCAAAGAAGTCCGTCTGGATCTTCGGCGGCGACGGCTGGGCAT
>DBVV01000073.1:7983-11486 GCA_002308795.1 Mageeibacillus sp. UBA1255
AGAAGTCCCTCGCCGAGATCGCAATGTCGTACGGATACGTTTACGTTGCACAGGTGGCAATGGGCGCGGATCTCAACCAGACGATCAAAGCTCTCGTAGAGGCAGAGGCTTACCACGGACCTTCGATCATCATCGGTTACGCTCCTTGCGAGATGCACGGTGTAAAGGGCGGCATGGGCAACTGCCAGCTTGAGATGGAGCGCGCGGTCAATGCCGGTTACTGGCAGATGTTCCGCTACAATCCTGCTCTTCGCGGCGAAGGCAAGAATCCTCTGTCCGTCGACTGCAAGGATCCTACCGCCAGCTACCGTGACTTCATCACTTCCGAGACGCGTTACAGCCGCCTCATCCAGTCCTTCCCGGACAGAGCGGAAGATCTGTTCACGAAGGCAGAGGAAGATGCGAAGGCACGCTACGAGCGTCTTAAGAAGATGTCCGTGCTGTACGAGTGATATTTATTGATCACCGGGCAGAATAGACCGGAATAATTGACAAATCACCCCTTGTGGTGTAAGATTTAAGCAGGCTGGCCATCAGGGCCGGTCTGCTTGATTTTATTGAAGGAAGCGAATATTTAATGACTAAGATCGATATTATTTCCGGGTTCCTTGGCGCCGGAAAGACCACACTTATAAAGAAACTCATCTCAGAAGCGTACGCGGGTCAGAAGGTCGTTCTGATCGAGAACGAATTCGGAGAGATCGGTATCGACGGCGGATTTATGAAGGACGCAGGAATAGAGATCACGGAAATGAATTCGGGATGCATCTGCTGCAGCCTTGTTGGCGACTTCGGAGAAGCATTGGAAAAAGTAATCAAACAGTTTGAACCTGACAGGATCGTGATCGAGCCGTCCGGAGTAGGAAAACTCAGCGACGTTGCCCGCGCCGCTTCGCAGGTCGAAGGGGAGAACGTTAAGATCAATGCAAGGTGTGTTGTCGCCGACGTCGGTAAAGCGAAGCTCTATATCAAGAATTTCGGCGAGTTTTATAATGATCAGATCAAGACCGCGACGTGCATCATTTTAAGCCGTACTCAGAACGTGACGCAGGAGAAGCTTGAGACCGCGCTTGCTCTTATAAGAGAGATCAACAGCGAAGCGGTCATTATAACTACGCCCTGGGATCAGCTTAGCGGCGCTGCTATGCTCAGCGCGATGGAGCAGGGTGACCGTGATCTTGCGAAAGAACTGATGGACGAGGAGAACGTATGCCCCGTGTGCGGACATCACCACCACGACGACGATGACGATGACGACGAGCATGAGCACGAACATCATCACCATCACCATCACCATCACCACCATCATGGCCACGACGCTGACGAAATATTCACCAGCTGGGGAGTAAATACAGCACGTAAATTCACAGAAGAAAAGATAGAAACGATATTGACCGCGCTCGACAGCGGGGAATACGGGCAGATACTCAGATCGAAGGGAATTGTCAGCGCCGAAAACGGCAGCTGGATCTACTTTGACTACGTGCCGGAAGAACACGACATCCGCACAGGCAGCCCGGATATCAACGGAAAACTGTGCGTGATCGGCGCAAACCTTGACGAAGACAAACTCAAAGCTCTTTTCGGAGTGTGATCCAGATGACGACTGAAGTACCGGTTTTCATGTTCAACGGTTTCCTGGATTCGGGAAAGACGACGTTCATACAGAGCATACTTGAGAACCCTGAATTTTCTAACGGGATCTCCACGCTGCTTATTTTGTGCGAAGAAGGGGAGGAAGAATACCGCCCAGAGCGCTTCGCAGACGGTAAAGTCACTTTTTACAACGTTGAGAACGAAGAAGATCTGGAACCGTATCCCCTCGAAAAAGCGCGCAAGGCTGCGAACGCCGAGCGTGTTATCGTGGAGTATAACGGAATGTGGCAGCTCTCGTCGTTTATTTACGCCATGCCCGAGCAGTGGATAATCGCTCAGGAGATGACGTTCGCGGACGCACAGACGTTCACCGCATTCAACACAAATATGCGCAACCTTGTCGTTGACCAGATACAGAACACAGACTGTGTAACGTTCAGGAACCTCGAACCCGGTTCTGAATTGACGACAGTGCTCCACGAAATATGCAGAGGGATACAGCGCGGAGTTGACATCGTATATAAATTCAACGACGGTACGGAGCAGGTAGACGATACGCCCGATCCGCTGCCGTACGACCTCGAAAAACCGCTTGTCGAGATACCGGACAACGCTTACGGGCTGTGGTATGCCGAAATGATGCAGTTCCCGGACAAATATGACGGTAAAAAATACCGTTTCAAGGGTTTCGTGGGCAAGGACCGGAGCCTCGGGCGCGAGGAGTTTTTCATCGGCCGCCACGTGATGTCGTGCTGCGTCAATGACATTCAGTATGCCGGAATGCTTGCCCGCTGGAAAAACGCTCCTATATTAAAGACCGCCGACTGGGTCATCGTCGAGGCGAACCTTAAAATGGAGAAAAACCGCGTCTACCGCGCTAAAGGACCCGTGCTTACGGTTACCGGGCTGGTGCGGACGAGCGAACCGGAATATAAGGTCGTTACGCTCGCGGGGACAGGCGCCGACGTGTGATGAAAAAGTGAACTGATCATCAGGATCTTCCGAATGACAGTTTCATAGTGTCCGGAAGGGCGGAACGGATCTTTCGCCAGTCCGGACATAATTTATTTAATTCGCGGCCAAACTGTTCAGTACCCGGCTTCCCGCTCATGAGTGCGATCCCGTATGCGGATACCATCGTTATAGCTTCTTTCGATGATGAAGTGAGCATTCTGGAGAAGGTCAATACGTTTTTTTCGCTGTCGTAGCCGGCGGCAACGGTTTTCATCTGTCTGAACCGTATCGCGGGGATCGCCGCGTTTTCCTCTTTTGATATTTCTGACATGTGGTAAAAACGGGTGGTCAAAGCCCTTGCCAGCGCTTCGAATTCTTCTTGCGTGCGTCCTTCTGCAGGAGTACCGTTTTCGTGTGAGAGTATCCATTCCGCATTGTCGCGAATGTATTTTTCCACGGTGCTGCTGCCGTACGTTTCGGGGACAATTACTTCGAGCCCCTCGGTTCCGTATCGCATTTTCGGCGCGTTTAACCGGCTTCTGGTGCTGACAATATATCTTATCGTTTTTCCGGAAACGGTTACCTGGCTTTTGTACCTGGCCATTATTTGACCTCCATAAGTAAAAGAGCCGCTCGCGCTTGAACCGGAGCGACTCTTTCCTGATCATGGCGCTGGTCGCGAACGTACGGCAGGCCGCAATTCGGATTTGCGTCATCCAGTGGATTATCAGGGACTTGAACCCCGGACCGATNNCGACTGCTCTGACCAACTGAGCTAATAATCCGTGAACAGCGGGGATTATACTAAAAAACGCAGAGGTTGTCAACAAATTTATTTGCGTATTTTTGTGTTTTTTGCGGCTGTGCGAACCACACGCCCGTAAGGCTGAGTAAAACCCTGAGTAAGGCTCTTTCCCTGCTTCCGTGAATGATATCCGTTCGCGATTGGATAC
>DBVV01000080.1:0-145 GCA_002308795.1 Mageeibacillus sp. UBA1255
CAAAGGCGGGATTTCGGCCGTGTGTTCCACCTCTCCGATACGGCCGAAATTGAACAAAGGCGGGATTTCGGCCGTGCGTTCCGCCTCATCGATACGGCCGAAAATGATCAAAGGCGGAGTTTCGGCCGTGCGTTCCACCTCCTTG
>DBVV01000080.1:306-14049 GCA_002308795.1 Mageeibacillus sp. UBA1255
GAACAAAGGCGGGATTTCGGCCGTGCAAGTGTGCCACACGCCCGAGCCTCCGAAGAAGAATGAGCATAGAAGGAACAGGCGGTGCCAGTGCCTGATCCACCCGGGCGCGGTTCGGAACAGAAACGGAACGCAGTAGAAGAACAATATTTCACGGAAACAGGAAAGAGCCTTTTTTGATTTTTATAAAAACAGGCGAAAAAAGGTGTTTACTTTGGCGCCGCTCTATATTATAATAAGAGCAATAGGGGGGCTAAACGCTGAAATTGCAGGTATTGACCCACCAAAAACGTAAAGGAGATAATTAAAATGGGAAAATTTGTTATCAAACCCACAGCTAAAGGCTACAAGTTCAACCTCAAGGCAGGAAACGGCGAAATTATCGCTACTTCTCAGGTTTATGCAAGTCTTAAGACCTGCAAAGCCGGCGTTGAGTCCGTAAGAAGAAACGCTGCTGTTGCTAACTGCGAAGATCAGACCGTAGAGGGCTACACCCCTGTGAAGCACCCCAAATTCGAAGTCTATCTTGATAAAGCAGGCGAATATCGTTTCCGCCTTAAGGCTTCCAACGGCGAGAACATCTGCGCATCCGAAGGCTACAAGGCTAAACCCTCCTGCCTGAACGGAATCGAATCCGTACGCAAGAACGCTCCCGAAGCAGACGTAGTTGTGGAAGAAGAATAATATTAAGTATTGTCCGCCCGAAGCGGACAAATGAAGAGACAGCGGGCTGCCGGAGACGGCATTGCCCGCTACTTTTATTTTCCGGGTCAATGTGGTAGAATATAACGAAGACGATCTGCGGGGCGCTTTTAAGGCAGAGAAAAGGACATTGTCCGGCCGGAAAGACGCGCCATTTTCCGCTGCGGTTAAGGAGCTATACGTGCTTTGGAAAGCTTTAACGGTATTGTAATTGAAGACGATCAGACCGTTGACCAGCGGGTAGACGTACGTAACCTTCAGGTCTACGGCAATGCCGTATTCTGGAATGAGGTAGAGGCGGATGAAATAGAAATATTCGGCACGGCCAGATTCCGGGATTTCGTGAGCTGCGACAGGATAGAGATTAACGGAGAGGCGGTCGTTCTTGATTCGCTCCTAAGCGAGTCGGTGAAGGTAGGCGGAGTTTTGAACGTTTCAGGCCGGTTCCGGTCGGACGTGGTCGTGGTAGACGGGATGCTCAGCACGCACGGGAAATACAACGGAACGAACCTTATCGTTCGCAGCAGAGGCAGACTTGAAGCATCGCGTGATATAAAGGCGGAGAAGATAATACTTAACGGCGTGGCATACTCGGGCGCCGCGTTCAAGAGCGAAACGGTAGAGATCGCGTCCTGCGAAAAATCCGAGGTAGCGAGGATCGTAACGACCGAATTCAAGGTAAAATACAAACCCCGCGGAGACGTACCGGGGATACAAGAAGGAGAATATTTATTGTCCGCGTACCATATCGATACACTTAATGCGGATATCGAATACGTGGCGGCGGATACGCTCGAATGCGAAAACATCCGAGTCGGACCGGGCTGCCACATAGGCGAACTGATATACAAAAAAGAGATCGAAATTGACGACCGGGCGATCGTGGACAGACTGTACAGGATCTGAAGCCGGGCGGGAAATATACGGACGAAAATATAAAGCACATTAAACGATTTTAACAGGATTTAGAGCGGCGTATGAAAAACTTGATGGAATTCATAAAAAAACACAGACTGAAACTGACGCTGTGCGCTCTGGCCGTCGTTCTTGCGGCAGGGATAGGGATCTTTTTCGGCGTGAGAGGCTGTGCGAAGGCGCAGGATAAAGTACTGTTCGAATGGGATTTCAGCAAAGGTACCGGAGAATTCAGCACCGAAGGGTACTACGCGGACAGAAGCCAGTTCGAAATAGTTCCGGAAGGACCGGACGGGAGCAATTGCGCACGCATAACGAGCCTCGAGAGCAACGACGCGCGGTTCAGAATCGTCATCCAGACCAGGCCAAACACGTATTATAAGGTCACGGCGAAGGTCAGAACAGCGGGAGTGGAATCTCCGGGGAAAGCCGCGGGGGCAAATATTTCGGCGCTTTATTCTTATGAATTTAAAGGCGGGTTCGTCGGCGACAACGACTGGACGGACGTTACCGTCTACGGCAGGACGTCCGCCGGACAGACTGAAGCAGGCATCTGTTTCCGCCTCGGTTTTTACAGCTGCGACACGACCGGAACAGCGTGGTTTGACGACATAAAGATCGAACAGATCGCGAAACTGCCGCAGGGCGCGACTGCCATATCTTTCGAGCAGTCGATGATCAATAATAACAGCGGCAGCAGCGGCGCTACGACGGTCAGCCAGCGGGAACTGGTGAACCAGTATTACGACGGGATAAAGATCGGGCTGCTCATAGTTATATTGACGTTCCTGTTCTTCGCCGTAATGTACCGCTACGGCGTTCTCAGAGATAAAGAAAGGCGCATGGGCATTGACCCGCGCAAGATCATGCTCGTCCCGATAGAATATGAAGACGGTGACGGCGTACAGTACGATGAAAACGAGACCCGCTCCATGCCGGATACGTCCGGAACGGATGCAGGGATCGTTATTCCCGCCGCTCAGGAGCCTGAAAAGCCTTTCAGACCGCTGTTCAGAACGGTAGCGGTAGGATATAAAGGGATAAGCACGGGAGCGGCAGTAGTGATGATACTTGTCCTCGGACTGATCTTCCGGCTCATCGCGTCGGTAACGGCCCCGCAATGCAGCATTGACGTAAATCTGTTCCAGAGCTGGGGAAAACACATCGTCGCAGACGGCATCCCGAATTTCTACGCAAACGCATCCGCATACAGCCTGGACTATCCGCCGCTTTATATGTATTTCCTGTGGTTCAACACATTGCTGGCCAAATGGTTCGGACTTACCGGAACAGCCGGACACGTGATGCTTACCAAACTGCCGTCGATACTGGCTGACATTGCCATCGGCTGGGTCATCTACAAGATGGCAGATAAAAAGATCAGCAAAAACTGGATAATATTCTTCATCGCCCTCTGGGTGATGAATCCGCTGTCGATGCTTGACTCTGCGGCATGGGGCCAGGTCGATTCGATCCTCGCGCTGCTCTGCCTGCTGATGGTGTGGTTCATTTCGAAAGACAAATACATCATCGCTTCGGTAATGTTCGGACTTGCGGTGATACTGAAGCCTCAGGGCATTTTCATGCTGCCGATAATCGGCTTCGCGCTGCTCCGCCGCCTGTTTAAAAACAAAGAGGTGCCGAAAGCACGCACGCTCATACTTATACTGCAGTGCATACTTGTCGCAGCGGGAACGATCATAGTCGTTGCCCTTCCGTTCGGCGTAAAAATGAGCCCGAACTTCTTCGAATGGCTCGTGCGGCTCTACATCGGCACGGCCAACGGATACAAGGGCGCGACGGTCAATTCTTATAATTTCTACTACGTATTAAAGCAGAACTGGACGACGGACTCGAACACGTTCATATTCGGAATGTCGTATTTCACGTTCGGCATGATAATGATCGTCGTTTCGTGTGTCATCGTCTGGGTGCTCTACCAGTTTACGAAACGCGAAGACAGATCGATGCCGTTCCTTCTTTCCGCGACGCTGGTGTATATGGTGACAATGTTCGGGCCGCGCATGCATGAGCGATATTTCTTCCCCTGCGCCGTCCTGCTGCTTGCCGCCGTTCTGTACTCGAACAATAAAATACTGCTGTGGATATACGCCGTGCTTACGGGCGTAAATTTCATGTCTGTATTGTCCGTGATGCTGGGCCTGGAGATCGGCGGAGAGCTTAAAAACGCCGGAGCGTCGCAGGATCTTTACGGAAAATTCTACTGGGCAGCTCAGGAACCGCACCGCAGGATCATTGCCATCCTGAATCTTGTGTGCTGCATAGCATTGCTGGTCGTGGCCGTGCTGATCGCGTTCAACGTTATAAAAGAAGACGAGCCGCGCCTGAAAATATACGACGCGGATCACACTGGCCCGGACGGCGCAGGTACAGTCGCCGTTATGGAAAACGCAACGGAGGTCGGAACAGATGAAAAATAAAACTGTGGATTCGATTTTTCGGAATAAATGCATCAAAACTGATAAAAAGCGCATCGGGAAATTGACCGCGCTCGTCGTGCTTGCGGCTGTTATTGCCTCCATGTGCCTGGTAATGACGGGATGCAGCGGCTCGGGCATTAAAAACAGTTCGTTCGAAAAAGGATCCGGAGAAAAGATCGACGGATGGAGCATAAACAACTACGAACGGTCCGTCGGCGACGATACGTCCGGTTCCGTCACGATATTTGACGAAGGATATAAAGGAAAATGCGTGAAGATCGCGAACAACGTTCCGAACGACGTCCGTGTCTACCAGAAAATAAGCCTGAAGCCTGATTCGTATTATAAAGTAAGCTGCATGGTAAAGATCGAGGGCGAGATCGACGCAGGACGCGGTGAAGAAAAAGGCGCCGGGTTCAACGTTTCCGCGATAAAAGTCTATCAGAGAAGCACCGGCCTTTACACCACGAACGGAGAATGGATGGAGTACACTGCGTACGTCCAGACCGGAAAAGATCAGAAGGACGCTGAGATAAGCATCGGTATCGGCGGCTACAGCTCCGAATCACAGGGCGTAGCGTACCTCGACGAGCTCAATATAACGAAGATCGCTGCGCTTCCGGAAGGAATGGGCGCCATAAGCATTGCCGGCAGCAAGAGCGGAACAGAAGAGGATAAAAAGCAGGAGACGAACGTCTGGTTCAAGATACTTTTCATTGCCCTCGCGATCGCTCTGGCGGTATTCGTCATACTGGTGATAAAGAAACGCGACGAAGAAAAATACACTCTCAAAGAGCCGCTTTCCGAAGGCCCGGTAAAGCTAAAGAGGCTTGATATAATTTTGATATGCTCGCTGACGCTGGTATGCGCCGTAGCGTCGTTCTTCAAACTCGGCGACGCACACGGTCCCGTTTCGTACTGGAAACCGGCTGCGTACGGCGAGAGCGTAACGGTCGAATTCGACAGTGTAAAGACGGTATCGCGCACGACGATCCTTCCCAACATACCTTCCTCGTCTACCGGCACGTACATGGTCAAATACGAGAAAGTTGACGGCAGCGGCGTTTTCGAAGAAGCGTTCAGCTTCTCCAGGTCGGATAAGGATCCGCCGGAATTTTTCGAATGGAAACTCTACAACAACGCATTCACGACGAGACGCGTACAGGTCTTATGCCAGATCAAGGGCCTCGCGGTCAATGAAATGGCTTTCTGGGAGAAGGATGCCGACGGAAGATATACGCAGATACCCGTGAAGATCACCGGTACCGAATTCGATCCGGAGGTCAATGACACGCAGTATACTCCCGCTAATCTTTTCGATGAGCAGGACCTCGCCCAGGCGTGGAGAACGTACGAAAACGGCACGTATTTCGACGAGATCTATTTCCCGCGCACTGCGTACGAACACTTAAACGGCCTTAAAATTTATGAGACAACGCACCCGCCGCTCGGTAAAACGCTTATCTCGCTGGGCATCAGCATATTCGGAATGAATCCGTTCGGTTGGAGATTCATCGGAACGCTGATGGGCGTACTGCTCGTGCCGATCATATACCTGCTCGCACTTAAAATACTAAAGAGGTCAAACTTCGCGTTCATTGCCGCGTTCCTGCTGTGCTTCGACTTCATGCGTACCGCGCAGACCAGACTCGCGACGATCGACACGTACTCGGTATTCTTCACGCTGCTGATGTATTACTTCATGTTTGACTACTTTACGAAGAAATCGTACGACATGCCTTTCTGGAAGACGATGCTGCCGCTCTTCTTATGCGGAATATGCTTCGGCCTGGGCGCGGCGTCCAAGTGGACAAGCATCTATTCAGGCGTCGGTCTTGCGATCCTCTTCTTCGTATCCAAATTCAGCGAAGCGTACGACGTGAGACAGGGAAGAGCGGGAAAGAACGGGGAACTGAAGCCGTCCGCATGGCTGCTGAAAAATTTCATTCCGACGTGCGGTATGTGCGTGATATTCTTCATATTGATACCCATAGGCATCTACGTGCTTTCATATCTTCCGTACATGCCGTCCAACCCGGACAAATCACTGCTGGACGTTGTCATCGAAAACCAGAAATATATGTATAGTTACCACTCGGGCCTGAACGCGACGCACCCGTACCAGTCGTCATGGTATTCGTGGATAATCGACATGCGCCCGATATACTACTACTCCAGCGGTGACGCAGGACTCGCTTCGGGAATGAGAGCATCCGTCGCTTCGTTCGGAAACCCGGCAGTATGGTGGGTCGGACTCGGCTGCCTGCCGGCGGCGGTCTACTTTACCTGGAAACGCAGAGAAAAAACGATGCTCGTGGCATTCATCGGATACGCATGCCAGCTGTTCCCGTGGATTCTTGTCACACGCTGCACGTTCATTTACCACTACTTCACGTCCGTACCGTTCCTGATCATCATGATCGCGTACGTGATAAAATGTCTGTACGAGGACAAGATAATCGGAAAACCGACCGTGTTCATTTATCTCGGGGTCGTACTCGTCCTTTACGCTTTCTTCTATCCCGTACTTGTCGGAATACCTGTAAAGAACGATTACATTTCCGGCCTCAGATGGTTTAATTCATGGTCGTTCTGACGGTCGCATAATAAAGAACCTGCCGGGAGGAGGCAATCATTTTATGGACGAAGAGAGATTGATAGATCCGGATACCACGGTATGCAGCGTGGTGGTCCCGCTTTATAACGAAGAAGAGGTCATCGGCGAATCGTATAAAAGGCTCACGGAAGTCATGGAAAAAGAAGATATTCCGTACGAGATCGTCATGGTAAACGATGGCAGCAGGGACAATACCGAGCAGCTCGCAAGGGCGATCTGCGCCGTTGACAGCCGCGTGAAGCTTATCAACTTTTCGCGTAATTTCGGACACCAGACGGCGATCACGGCCGGTATGGACGCGGCGGGAGGTCAATGCGTCGTGGTTATTGACGCCGACCTTCAGGATCCTCCCGAGGTGATCCCCGAGATGCTTGCGAAATGGCGTGCGGGCGTCGACGTTGTGTACGGCAAACGTATTTCAAGAGAAGGCGAGACGTTCTTTAAAAAGTTCACGGCGAAAATGTTCTACAGAACGCTGAACAAAATGACGGACGTAGACATACCCGTTGACACAGGCGACTTCAGGCTCATCGATAAAAAAGTAAAAGATGCGCTGCTCCAGGTCAGGGAACACAACAGATACGTGCGCGGCATAGTCAGCTGGCTCGGGTTCAGGACGGAACCGGTCGAATTCGAGCGTCACAAGCGTTTCGCAGGGACCACCAAGTATCCGCTTAAAAAGATGCTCAAGCTGGCTAAAGACGCGCTGCTTTCGTTCTCATATAAGCCTTTGAAAATCGCCACCGGAACCGGAATATTCCTCTCATGCGCCAGCGTTATATATCTGATCGTAGCGCTTATCCTCGGGATCCTCGGGAAGCTCGGCACGGTCGGAATAATATTCGTGGCACTTGCGGTAGCGCTCCTGTTCCAGGGAATAACGCTCATTGCTATGGGTATCCAGAACGAATATATGGCAAGAATGTACGAAGAAGCGCTAGGCAGACCGCTCTACCTCATCAGAGACAGAGTAAACTTTACGGATTAACGGAAGATCGTTAAGGCGGCTGTGACGTTCGTCGAAACAGACAGGATTTGAAAGTTATGAGAAAAAACACTTACTCAGAATACAGGGATTCTCATAAAAGAACGGCGTTGACGGTGTCAGGTGCTGTTATTGTACTGACAGCGCTGTTATTGCTGGTTATATTTGCGGCTTGTAATAATCAGTCAGGACCGGTGGCAACAGACCCGGCGGGAGAGATCGTTGACCCCTCGGGCGGTGACTCTATTACGGACGATCCTGCGCTTGCGACACCGGAAGAGACTTCTGAGCCTACGGAAGCTCCGACCGAAGAACCTTCGGGGCCGGCCGTTATCCTTTCGCATAAAGGCGGTTTTTACAGCGAATCTTTCAGCCTTTCTATGACCGCGCCGGAAGGTTACACGATATATTACACGATCAACGGCACGTCGCCGGAACTTAAAGGAAAAGAGTATAAAGAACCTATAACGATCGCCGAATGTCAGAACAAGACGGTAGGAAACATGATCAGAAACACCCACAATGCGCTGGGTTATGCGGTGCCAACGAACAAAATGCCCAGAGCCAGGGTGATCCGTGCGTTCGCTAAAGACGCGGAAGGGAACAAGACTGCCGAAGTGACCGAAACATATCTGGTCTGGCCGGACGGAGCAGACCTGTACGACGCACCTATAGTTTCGCTTTTCGTCGAAGAGGGAGATTTCGACGGAAAGACCGGCATCTACTACACGACCATGCAATCTCCGTTTACCACTAAACGCCGCGTAAGCGCGATCTGCGAGGTTTATGACGAAAAGGGCGCAAAAAAGGCGGCGCAATGGGTAGAAATCTCGCTGTCGGGCAACGGTTCGCTTGGTAATCTTCAGAAATCTATCAGACTTTATTTTAAATCCGACGCGAACCCCGCGATCGCGAACAATCCGGGCAAACTCAAGTATGATATTTTCCGCGGACAGGCCGTGGACGTGAACGGCAAACCGATCACTTCGTTCAAACGCCTGCTGCTCAGGAACTCTGGCAATGACGCCGTCGGTTCGTTCATGGCAGACCGCGTAAGCCAGAAACTCTCATCCGCCCTCAACGTTGACTACCAGGAAGCCCGCTCGGTCATCGTCCTCATCAACGGCGAACTGTGGGGCACGTACAATATCAGAGAGCGTTACGGTGCTAAATATTTCGAGGAGCATTACGGCGTTCTTGAAGAAAACTTCGCAATGATGGAAGCTCCTTCGCCGCTCATCACGGGCAACGGCAACAGCCCGTACGAGCTTAACGAGGGAACAGAGGCGGATAAGAAGGACTGGGAGGATCTCGTAGCGTTCATACGGTCTAAAAACATGAGCAAGACCGAAAACTATGAAAGCGTCACGGCAAGGCTCGACGTTGACAGCATGATAGATACGTTGATCGCTCACATGTATCTCTGCAACGGAGACTTTCCCTGGAACAACGTAAAAGTCTGGCGCTGCAGCTCCGAGAAAGACCCAAGCCACCTTGACACCAAGTGGCGCTTTGTAGTCATGGATATGGACGGAGGCCTCATTTCGGGCTACAACGGCGATTACTTCAGCCACGCCCTCAACAACAACACGCTGCTTGGCTCTCTGGCAGTAAGTCTGCTCAAAAACGCAGAATTTAAAGAGAAGTTTATCGAACGCTGCATATATGCTGCCGAGGTTGTTTTTACCGAAGAACGCTGCCTTAAGGTGATCAATGAAACCGTAGCGGAGATGACCAAACCGATAAAGGCAAATTTCGTACGCTGGGCCGTTGCCGGCGCAAACGAAGCCGGATGGAAATCCAAGATCAACGCGATGCGTGATTTCGCGAAAAGACGTTCGAGCGTGTGGCTTTCGCAGATGTACACTTTCTTCGGCATAAATCCTTCCGCACTCACCGGATCATATGACCCCGAAGCCGTTTCGCTCCAGATAAACGGAACAGACGTCGTCAGCGGCGAAAGAGTACTCTACAAGATGTCCGGCGGAGGATCCAGCGTTCGTTATTCGATCAGCGTAAAAAAAGGATACAAATTCCTCTATGCGGTAATGACGGACGCGACCGGAAAACAGACGGTGCTGCAAAACATGTCCGGAACGCTTATCATAGCGAAAGATTCTGTACTGACCATATCTGCCGTAAAAGAGAACGCTAAAACAGATACCGAAATGATGATCGCAGCAGGAGCGACGGAAGTATTCGCGCTTACAAAGGACGGAGAACTGTATGCCTGGGGCAATAATTCGAGGGGTGCGATGGGACTTCCCGTAAAGACGTATTCGAAGCCTATGCACATTATGTCCGGCGTAAAGGCGGTGGCAACGGCGCAGGGAGGCAGCACAGGTGATATGCCGTTTACGTACGTGCTGACGTCCGACGGAAGGCTTTTCACTGCAGGTGCGAATGATTACGGACAGCTCGGGCGCGACGGCGGTGAAGCGGCGTTCGTACGCATAGATATACCCGGTAACGGGCAGATCGCATCGATGAGCCTGGGATACGACCACGCGCTGCTGGTAATGAGCGACGGAAGCCTGTACGGGATCGGAAACAACAGCTATTGTCAGCTCGGAAACACCGGTTCGGACAGATCGAAGAAATGGATAAAACTCGCGGACAATGTTGTCAGCGCCGCTGCCGGACGCCGTCATACGCTCTACGTAACGTCGGACGGATCGCTTTACGCGCTTGGCGACAATAGATGGAGCAAACTCAGCTCCTCTGCTCCGGAGATGATCAAAACGCCGTATAAACTTGCGAACAATGCCAGGGCGGCATTTGCCGGAGAACACTCCGCATTCTACGTTGACCGCAGCAACGTGCTTTACTATATGGGAACGCGTGCCCCGACGTACATCAGCGGCGGTGTCACCGGGTCAATGAACAAACTCATGACCAACGTCAGTTCGGTCTCTATGCAGGAGAGCAACGCTCTGATCATAACGACGGACGGAAAGCTGTACGGCTGGGGCGACAACTCCATCGGCCAGATCGCTGCGGGTTCGGGCGGTTCTATCAACGTTCCGCAGCTTATCACGGATGACTGCGCCGCGGCTGGTACGGGCGCCGGATTCAGCGTTTATTTCAAGAAGGACGGATCGGTAGTCGTTTCGGGCGATAACTCCAATGGCGTAGCCGGTAAAGGAGTCACTTCACAGAAAATATCCAATGCCGTCGTAAAGCTTAACTAAGCACGCCCTGCGGCAAGCAAAGGATCCCGGGAGGCAGTTAAATGTCAGATCAAAAAAAGAAAACAAAACTTTTCCTGCTCATCAGCAACGCTGTCGTGGCGCTCGTATGTATCGTGGCAATGACCGGCTTTTTCGTGATGCCGGCCGCGAAGATGAGGGTGTCAGTAAAAATTGACCGCCCGCTTCTTGAATCGCTTCGGGAGGACGTGAAGAAAAGAGGCGGATCGGAAGGGGAAGACAACGGAATCGGACCTGACGTGATAATTGACTCCCTTATAGAAGAAATAGGGGAAGGCTCGGTGGTATTGTACGGAGGGATATCGGTCACGACACCGGGGCTTTTAAGGAGCATCGGGGCGTCGCATAAGCAGGCGTTCGTTAATCTTTTGGAAGAAAACTCCGACAGTATCGTGAACGATGTTGTAACACAGCTGGAGAACTCCAGACAGCTGCTGATCAATACGATGACAAGGTTCATAAAAAAGGCTTCTTCTGCAGCGATACAAAACAATTTCGAGGATATTAAAAATACGATCAAAGAACGCGCCGGATCTGCCTGGCCGCAGGAGTTTGACGATTTCTGCGAAAGAAGCGGAATGGACGATGAAACGATGCAGGAATTATCGTCAGGCATCATCGAAGGTCTTTCCACCGACGGAATGACGTCGGATGAGATCGCCGATGAAGCGAAGGGAATATACGTGACAGTGTATGACCGCGCTAAGACAGACCCGAAATACGGCGGCGATTTCCTTGATAAGTACGAATACGATCCCGACGGATTCCGCAATTCGGTAAAGGAGATGCTGGATGAGAGCGGCCTTCAGGACGAAAACGGTCTGTTCAGTATGGACTTTTTAGCCGATCAGATAATCATGAGCGGGATCCTGGATATGCTTCCCGGCACGGAGATCGTCGAAGGCGCCATACAGGACGAGCTATCGTCAATGTCCGTCTTGCCGCAGCCGTCCGTCTCCCTCGACGTATTCGGGCATTTGACCGGCATCAGTTCGGCATCGTCAACGTCCGTTGCTCCCGCTAAGGATAACAGTGAGATCATTAACAGGCTTAAGGAAAAACTCAGCGGATATATCCGGGGTCTTGCGGACAATAAAGATATGAACGACGTGTTCTTTTCGGTGCATATCATTATGATCTCTCTGGCCTTGACGATCCTTATTCACATAATCGCGTGGCTTTATCTGCTGATCAAATTATTCGTGAAATCCTTCAGACCTAATCCCGGCGCGACGCTCTGGGTGCCGGTCGCTTTCGGATGGTCTTTTATAAGCTTCATTACGCTGATACCGCGGATACGAATGAATTACGGACTTCTGAAACTTATCCCCGGCGTCGGAGAAGAACTCAGCAAGGGGACGTATCCCGAACTGACGTTCAGATTTGCGACCAGCGGAATAATCGCGGCTATATGCGGTGTAGCGCTGTTCATATTCGGATTTGTTTATGCCCATCAGAGGCGGAAATACAAGGCGATGCTGTCCGGCTCCTCGGGCAGAGAGCAGGCGTAGGATGTTAAAAAAGACAGGTTCTTCCGGCGCGTTCCGGAGGGTGTTTAATTTTCATGAAACAAAGGCCCGGTCACGGGTCTTTATGATGATATACTGCCTGATCGTTTCAGTGAATTCGTACCTCACGGCGGGTGTTTTTTACAGCGGCTTTCTCGCACACACGGGAATGGACGCGTCGCAGGTAGGGATAGTAGCCGCTATTCCGTTCCTGGCCAATCTTTTCAGCTTTTTCTCGTCAGATATACTCGGACGGTTTAAAAAGAGGAAGGCAATATTGATCGCGGCGCGGATAACGTACCACACGCTGAATATATTGACCGTCACGTTACTTCCGTATGTTATCAGCGACGTTGGCACGAGAACGGTCGCTTTTTGCATCACTATTTTCGCTGCGAACGTGGTCAACGCGTTGTCCATCCCCGGTATCTCTGAGTTTCATCTCGGAAATCTGCCGAACGAGATCCGCGGTGATTATTTTGCGTTCGTCCAGACGATCGGTGCCGGTGCGGCAGGAGCCAGCATACTCATTCTCGCTTTTCTGCAGGATAGGCTTTCCGCGGCGAACCCGGCAATTTTCACATGGATCAGGATCCTGGCGTACGTGCTCGCGCTGATCGACGTTGTTTTTATGGCTCTTCCAAAGGAGCCTGAATACCGGCGTACGGTGAGGGTGAGGCTGGTCAATGCGATAAAGATCCCCATAAAAAACAAGAAGTTTATGTGGACGCTTTTATTCGCGTCGCTCTGGCTGTTTACGCAGGGATTCGCGGTGGCCAATATCATCGATAACTACCTTACTGTAACGTCCGGCGTTCCGTATATTTTTATCTGCGCGATCAACGCTTCGTACACGCTTTTTCTGATTATCTTTCAGCGCCCGTGGAAGAGGCTGATCACCCGTACGTCGTGGCACCGCACTTTCGCGATCGCCGCCATACTGCATTCACCGACAACGTTGCTGTACGCTTTTACCAACAGTTCAAACTTCATCCCGGTCATGCTGACCGTGCGTCTTACGCAGCACGTCATCGGAGTGGGGGCGAACATCACTTTCGCAAACTTTGTCTACTCGAATATGCCTGAAGAGAACAGAAGCGAATATATGTCTTTTTACTATATCACCACCAACCTGAGTTCTTTTCTCGGGATGTCTCTGGGTACGCTCTGGATCAGGCTGATCGGGGCCAATTATTTCACGCTTTTCGGCGTCAATATAACGGGTCCGCAGCAGCTGCTGCTCTTCCAGTCTCTTCTGCAGTTCCTCGTGCCGCTGTCAATGCTTTTTTCGATGAAGAAGCTTGAGTAACAGTTTTTCACGGAAACAGGAAAAGAGCCCTACAAGTAGGCTCTACTCCCAAAATCGTAA
>DBVV01000029.1:0-12993 GCA_002308795.1 Mageeibacillus sp. UBA1255
ATGACTCCGAGTACGAATATGAATGCGCAGATGCCGAGAACCAGCTTGGTGAGTATGCGCGAGAGCTGTGCCAGCTTGATCTGAAGCGGCGTAAGCTCTTCTTCAGCCTGCGCGAGAGCGTCAGCGATCTTACCCATCTCGGTATCCATGCCGGTGTTCGTAACGACCATGCTTCCGCGTCCGTAGACTGCCACGGAGCCCATATAAGCCATATTATGCCTGTCTGCGAGCGGTACGTCCAAAGCGTCGCCTCTAAGTTCCATCGGTTCTGTGTATTTATCCACAGGCACCGACTCGCCTGTGAGCGAGGCCTCCTCTATCTTCAGGCTCGCGCTCTCCAGTATCCTTCCGTCGGCGGGTATCGCGTCTCCGGCCTCAAGTATCACTATATCGCCTGCTACTATATCTTCAGAAGGAATATGTACGAGTTTACCGTCACGTTTAACTTTGGACGTGGCTGCGGACATCTTCTGGAGCGCTTCTATCGCCTTTTCCGCTTTGCTTTCCTGAACGACACCGAGCACGGCGTTGATTATAACGACGACAAGAATTATTATTACGTCAACCGGAAATTCGTGCTCAAGGATCGATGTTACGGCAGATATTGCGGCGGCAACCAGCAGGATGATTATCATAGGATCGGCCATCTGTTTAAGGAGCCGTTTTATGACAGATTCTTTTTCAGGTTCTTTAAGCTTGTTTTTACCGTTCTTAGAAAGCCTTTCTTCAGCTTCTGCGGAGGAAAGTCCGCCGCGGTTCGTTTTGAATTCTTCAAGAACTCTTTCTGACTCTTCAAGATAGTATCTCAACTGTATCAATCCTTTCGTACTTAGCACGTTGAAAACGCATCAGTATTCTACCACTTCCGACCCGATCAGGCAAGTGCAAAATTTCAGTTTTTAACGATTTTTGCATCATTCTGTTCTATTTTGAGCAGGTCAACGTTCCGGAAAACCGCGCCGATGTAAATATTTATGCTATTTTCGAACCATGAACATCCAAAAAGCACTGATTTTCGTGCCGGGTCAATGCTTCAGATGGCCGCTATGTTGTTTTCTGCACTAAAAACATACAAATTCGCACCAATTATGTTCTTCAACTGTATCTTAACATGACGGCATCAGTAAAACTCTGCGTTTTTACGTGTCATTTTGAACATTATTGATGGATATATTAAAAAACTGCCTGCGGCAAAACTCACAGGCAGCGTAAGCTTTAATGATTTATTCCAATTAATCCACAGGAGCAAAAAGATCAAACATCGCTCCACTGTTGCAATTTTATTCTTTTCGAAATAATAATAACAGCTATTATAACACCACCCGCACATATATTTCTGTGATCCATCCGACAGGCTGAGGCATATGGTAGCCCAACGAAAGGTAGCACACACCGTCTTCATAGAAGAAATACATCATAAGGAATCCACATCTAAGAGCAAACTCTTGTATTGCGGATAGCAGAACCTCCACATGAATGAAATAACTCTCACGCGGACATAGTTACAGCATTACATTGGTGACGGACGGAGTAACCCGAGCCATATGTTTTCCCATCTAAATACATCCTTATGCGTTGTCTGAAACAATAGAACAGGAAAAACTGTTATTATTTTGATCTATTTTGATTTCAACATTGTTGACACCAAAATAAAATTCAGCAATACTGCATACTATTCCATATCCAACCATTATTTCCCCATCTTCTATTTTGCTGTAATGATAGACTGCCTTAGGAAAATCAATATGATTATCGAATTCAAAATCAATCAATGGCAGGTGATATCGATGATCATAGCTTTCTCCGGGCTGAAGAATTTGACATTTTTGGACGTCCAAATCGATAACTAAAGTATCGCCATCATTTCTTTCAATCATTAAAACATTTTTATCTTCTTTGAAACCAATACCACATTGATCCAATACTTTTTTTAACGGTATTATTGGCCCGTAAAAACAATCGCTATTTTTAAAGATGGCCTCAATCGGTTCGCCTTCACGGATTGTTACGGATCCAATCTCATCGCTACATATTGGCAAAAAAATTGAAGTGTTATGATCGGTAAACCACATTTCGTAATTATAAGAGCGGTCTGTATAAAAATGATAAATACTGTGGTCTCGCGAATAAATGTCGACCTCAATAGTGAAATAATTCATAATAATACTGGAATAGTTGTTTTTCTTTAATACTTTTTCGGCAAAAAGCGAGATAATATCTTTACAAATACTTTCATCTGCTATTTTTGTCAAAACTACGGTTACAACCATAATTGTCTCGGAATGATTATCATATCCGAACGATTGACTTGTATATCCGGCAATGAAATCCCTTTCTTCTTTCATAATTGCTTCAATCTCTTTACTGAAAGAAACCAATTTGGGAGAAGAAGCAGATTTCTGACAAGCGGCACTTGTAAATAAAAACAGAATTATCAATGCAATTATTATTTTTTTTGTTTTCATAGTTCTATTACCTCCGATTCAACAAATGACGTGCCATATCTCGTGAGATTTATTTTTCTATGAGATTCGGACACTCCTGGCCGTTCCGGTAGCAGCGGATGTATTCGCACAGCCAGCGGTAGTACAGATCGCCGTGGCCGCCCTCCATCGGCTCCACGTCACGGCTGTACTCCTGATTGAAATTGTCCGTGAAAATGAATCCCACGCCGTCAACGTAGTAGAGCTGGGCGCACCATTCGTTCCACCAGGTCACGGTAACGATCTTCGGATGGACGTCGAACACGTTCTTCCATTGACCGTTCCAGAACCTTCCTCCCTGCCTGCCGTGAGCAGTGGGCAATGACATATACGTTTCCTGTGTTGCCACGTCTGCGCACATATGTTCCGGACTCCCCGAAGCGTCGTAGGAAACCGTCTTGCTGTTATCGATCTCGAGGTAGCTCCACTGGTTCGTATCAGCTTTTCCGCGAAGTCCGTACATACTGCGTACGGTTATATCTGTATATTCGGCAGAATCATCGCGCGACCAGTCCATGATAAACGGTTTTCCGTCCCAGTACACGAAGCAATCCTTCCATTTATCTACATCCATAAAATGCTCTTTCATATGCCCGAACATGTTGTTGCTGCCCATCCAAAACACCACGTAAGGAGTGCCTTTTCCTTCGGAGCGCATCTCCATGATAGTATTCAGAAGTGCCGTCGTAGGTCCCTGAATATATGAGAGCCATGGCGATGAACCGGGATCGTATCCGGGAGAAGTGGCATACGTGTAGTCAAGAATGATGAAATCTACGCCGGCGTTGTACAGGAGCGTCATATTGTTGCGAATTGCATCCGTATCCGTGCTTCTGTAGTATCCCTGTGCCGGTTTAGACCAGTAGTGGAATGCCGTTACGGCGTTATGCTGGTCGTTTTTAGTTCCGAAACCGTATTCCGTTGAAAAACCGTATTTCTCGGTAAGCACGGCAACGTTTCGTGCATTTTCTATCTTATTCGTTCCTTCGCCGTGAATAGCGTTGAACCACATAGTGTAGCAGATACTGACAACGTCTTTTTTATCGGTAATATCAAGCCCGAGTTTATTGTCACCCACCGGTCTCGCTTCAATTTCGGTCAATGTCTTCTTCCTCCCTCTTGAACATCCAAGTATTTTTAAATTATCCATTCCGACGCCGCCTAAATGCGTGAAAAACGAGAAGTATTCGCCGTCGATCGAATCCATATCCTGCGCTCCGCGGTATTTTTCAGTTCCTTCGCCGTTAAAAACGATCATTTCGCCGTTTTCATTGACGATCCTGAGTACGCGCTGTCCTTTCAGGAAGACGTTGATATCCTTGTTTTCACCAGCAACGATGTCAACGTGTGTATTTCCTTTTATCAGTTCGCTGTCAACTCCTACGCTGACGTTGCCGCCCGGCCATGACCACCCGGATGCGTCCGCACCGTAGACGGTTATGGATGACGAAGCGGGGTTGAAGGCAATATAAATGCCGTCTCCGGGATTGTCTGCTATGCTTCCGACGTTTTTCTTGAAGACGCCTATCATCGTCGACATCCACGCTCCGTTTCCGTTCGAACTGAAATAGCCGTCGAACGACATCTGTGCCTGAACGTATTCTGATCCGAGGCACGTAACGACCGGAGCCCACGTCGTCCATCCGTTTCCTATATGATCAGCCGAAGTTGACGAGTAATTAATATAGAGCATACCGTCTGACACTACCGATGTATCCGGGGATCTGAGCACTGCCTCTCCGCCCAGCGTCGCATCGTCGCCGGAGAAGTCTTCGTTTAACAGCACTTCAATTCCCTTAGTACCTTTTTCGCTGATTATTTCTCCTTTTTCGCCTTCGAAAGCATCGTACGTAACAGTTTCCGTCTTTGTTACGTATTCAACTATACCGTCGTTGAACGGTTTTTCGGGATCTTTCGTGGCATATTCATAACCCGGATCGGGCTCAGGCCTGGTGCTTACGCAGCCTGTGAAGAGACATACTCCCAGGATCATCGCCGTGACAAATACAGCGGCTCTTTTTAGAACAGTTTTCGCTTTCAACGTTATTATCCTCCGTTATTTTTTACGATCTGATCGTTTTAAAGTTCATTTCCCGCCAAGGCTGATCAGAAGCCGTACATTTCGTCAAGTATTTCGTAAAGTCCCTCGTACGGGCCCTTCACATACGAGATATTGTCACCCAGTTCAAGTACGTTTCCCGTCCCGTCCCCGTCAGGCCAGACCGGGAGCCCGGCTCCGTTTGGATCGCCGTTCCTGATAAAATTGACAAAATACCCGGACATTATTCCGCTCAGATATCTGTCGTCTTTGCCGAACAGGTTTGAATCTTTTGGAATGTTGCCGTAGAGATAAACTTCCTCCCCGCTGTGCCACGAGCCGAGTCTGCCGTTCTCTTTCGTGAAATAATACGTATATACCGGGATCCCCGCGGCTTTTGCCTGTCTTTCCCAGCAGTAGTGGCCGTACGTGAACAGCACGACAGTATTAATATCGAGCCAGTTGCGCTTAGCCTGCGCATCCGACGCTGCCGGAAACATCTCCAGCACTCTTGACGCGTACGGTTCTTTGAAGAATGCCCTTATTTTCTGCTCATAGTTTTTCATGTTGGCGTTGCTGAAGAGCAGGAAAGGCGCTGCTTCTTCTTTGTTGAAGCCGTGCATGATCGCTTCTTCGTTATGGATCCCTTTTTTATATGACTCGTACGGTGTTTCAGAAAGGACGTATCCGTCGATCGTGATGTGGTGATGGTAATTCATTTCGGGGGCAAGCTTATCTGCGCTTACAGTTCTAAGTTGATTCACGGAAGCGGCGCCGAAACGCTTCTTGGTCATCGATCCTGCAACGAATGCGGATTCGAGCGCTCTGAATGAGTGTGCCGGTTCGGGAGCGGTAACGGTCGAACTTTCGCCGACGACGCGGCGGAACAGCCCTTTAGCAAGAGGCGACGTGCATAATGCAGAAACACATGCCGAACCTGCCGATTCTCCGGAAAGAGTAACGTTGTCCGGGTCGCCTCCGAAAGAAGCGATATTGTCCCTCACCCATTTAAGGGCGAGGATCTGGTCAAGCAGACCGTAATTACCCGTTGTCCCGTGCTCCGATTCCGAAGCAAGTTCCTGATCGGCGAAAAAGCCGAATATGCCAAGGCGGTAACCCATGTTTACGACGATAACTCCCTGGCGCGCAAGTCCTTCCCCGCTGTAATCGCCGTACCACGGCTGGCCTGTCTGAAGCGAACCTCCGTGCACGTATACAAGTACCGGGAGGTCTTTTGCATCTCCGGCGGGTCTCCAGATGTTGAGGTACAGCGAGTCTTCGCTCACGGGAGGACGGTAGTTATCTGTGAAAGATATTTTGTAATCATGATACCCTATTATCTGCGTGAGGGAGTTGTATATGGGGAGGTTCGTGGTCTGCATCGACATCGGCGCAAAATGATCTGCCTTTAAAACTCCTTCCCACGGCTTTGCAGGTTCCGGTTCTTTCCAGCGCATTTCTCCGACAGGTGGAACTGCGTACGGTATTCCGGCGAATACTTCGACGGCTCCGTCAGCAGTCTTTACACCGGTCAGATCGCCCTGGGATACGTGTATCACGCTTGTTTCTCCGCCGTTTTTGCCTTCGACCGCGGGCACGTTCCTGACCGGCGGCCATGAGATCCATAATATAAGCGCGAACGTGACGATCATTCCGGACCACGCCGCCAGGCGTACGATCGTTTTCCTTCTTCCCAGAACTTTTATCCTGAGAATTATGAACGCTGCGATCAGCGCTGCTGTTAAAAGCCATCCGATAAGCGTGTGTTTTCCAAGTTCAAGTACGCAAGCGAATATCAGGGAGAGTATAACGAGCACCACGCGCCAGAGTATCCCGCGGTTTGCTCTCTTAACGCCTTTACCTCCGCCGTTCGCGCCGCTCTCGACGTTTTTATTTCCGCTTTTACCGCTGTTTTTTTTACTCATGACCAGCCTCGCGATCTATCGTAGTCATTTCAGTCATCTGCGGATCTTACCTGCTGATACTTACGGTAACTGTATCTGTCGCGAAAGTAAGCGATACCGTGATGCCGTTTTCGTTCCCGGCAGTATATGAGTAAATAACGTATCCTGCGATCCCGTTCGTATCCTCATTCGCGTCCAGTGTGAATCCCGCTTTCTTAAGCGAATCCACATACTGTTTTACCGAATCTATGTCGATTTCCGTCTTCACTACAGTTATACTGCTGTCGTCGGCAACGATGAGCGGATCCTCAAACGGAGGCTTCGGCACCTGCTTCGCGATCTCGTTGTCCGGCCACTCATTCAAGGAGGAAGGTCCGTCGCCCGTTCCGTGTTCTTCGGGATCGTACGGCTCGTAATCTTCAAATTCTTCCATATCCTTCAGCATGTCGTCGATCTCGCGCTGGAATTCATCCGCGTCAAACGAATCGAGTTCATTTACCGCCGCCTCATACTGAGCCTTTTCTTCGGCTGACATACCCTCGGTGACGTCAAGAGACTCCACGTCCTTGTCCTTCCATTCAGCGTCGGAATAGACCGCGGTCTGTGCTCCGTCGGAATGATCAAATCCGATCTCGTTTTCAGCGCCGCCGGGGACAACTTCGGTGTCGCGGTAATACAGATCATATCCGGTGCCGTCGTTGAGCGAGTCGTTGTCTTCGCTGAGGAATCTGTCATAAAGGGCAAGCAGTTCATCCAGAGTGAGGCTGTCGAGGTCAACTGCGCCGTTCAGGTCGTCGACAAGTTTTTCTGTTTCGGTCAGTTGTACGTCTTCCGGGTATCCGCCGGTCCCGTTCGCGTCATCAGGATCTTTTTTTCTGCCAAAGTTCGAGCAGGCGCAAAGTATGAGTGCGAAGGCGGAGACGACGGCGATCACGATCGTGAATGTTAAATATTTATTCATTTTCTTCATTTCGACGTCACCACCTTGTCTATGTCTTTGATCCACAGCGTGAGCATATTGTCGCGCAGGTCGTCAAATATCCTGTAATCCGCAAGGGCGGGGTTTCCGATCCTCGTGCTGCCGTTCCCCGGGAGCGGGCGTGTCGTCCAGCCGATTCCGCGCGGCGCGGAAAGCGAATCGTACGCACTGACGTCATGGCTTTCCCACACGATCGCGGGATAACGGTTACCCTCGAGCATCGTCCCGGAACAGCTCTCACGCATCTCGCATTCTGCTGAATAATGTGCGCCCGAGCCTGTGATGTCCAGGCGTCCGTCTTCCCACGGTCCGAGATCGAGCGCGTATGATACGACGTGCGAAAGCTTGAACGACGACACGTCCTCCGCTCCTTTTAGCGGTACCGACCTGGTAAGCGTCGTCCCTACCGCATTGCGTTTATCGATATGTATCTGCGCGTCATTGATCGTGATCGCCTTCGTAAGCGATGATTTATCCTTCGCAGATTCAGGGCGGAGCGAATACACGTTCTGGACCTTTTTAAAGATCCTGCTTGAATCAGTGAAAATCGTCGGGAAATTCGTGTCGAAGCTCGTCATATCATGCCAGAATTCGATTTTTATCCTGCCTTCGTAGATACCGCTCCAGTTAGTCGAAGTCTTTTCTCCGTAGCTCTCAACGCGTTCCAGTTCCAGCGTCATACGAACGTACTGCATCGTGTCGATCCCGAACAAAGTTTTGTTTTTTATGACGGTATTGTAGACTCTCATCTTCCATTGACTACCCCCGCGCTCCTTTTCTGCTTTTTGAAGGCGTGCGTTGCATTCACGGTAGAAGATCTCAAGCAGAAGTTCGCGCTGCAAAGCTTCCTCGGCGATCTTTTTCTCATTTTCGAGCCTTGTCCATTCGCTTTCAATGTTTTCGAGTTCCAGGAAAGCGTTCAGGGCAATATCCGCCCATTTCGCTCCGGTGATCAATTTGATCGCCTCTCCGGAAATCTGTCCGATGACAAAGCTCGCCGCGACGGACGAAACCGGTTTCGTCCCGTTGTACATATCGTATATGTCCGTAACTGTCCCGTATCCGGCAATATTAAGCCCTATTCTTAAAGCCATCGCCGGATCGAATCCCTTTAGATGTTTTGCTTTTTCAATGATAGCGTTCGAGTATTCGAGCTTTCCGCTGGTTAGATCCATCTGATCCATTACTTCTTTGATGATCTTATCTATCTCTTTATTTGAAAGAGTGCTGCCGTTGGACAATTCGCCGGTGAACTGATACGTTCCGAGCGTAAATTTCACGGGCACGATAAGATCTTTATTTTCCCGCACCCTCGAATAATCCACTCCGTCGATTCGTCCCGGCTGTTTCATGGCAAATGAAAGACCTGCCGGAAGGACGATCGGCAAAAGCATTATTATCGCAAGGATCGCCGAAAGGACCCTTCTGCTTTTTATCATACGACCCTCCTGATTCTGATCGATGTCAATAAATTACGCAACCATCTTTAATTTCACGTCATTTTGGTGAAAAGCCATTGCATCTTTCGATCTTTTTAATTGTAGCATATTTCAAGCCTGAAAGAAATATATTTTTGGCGTACGGAAGCGTCAGGATATCGTAAAAATCGAAAATAAAAACACTTGAATTTATACCGGTATTACTGGTAAAATAACGATAGCAAAAGTGCTTGAAAGATTTTATGGAATCAAAATGTATAATGGGAGGAATCAAACATGTTAGTAAAGCTTAACACAAAAGACGCAAACGTAACAGAAAGATCCGCAAAGAGCATGGAAAAGAAGCTTCAGAGCCGCTTTTTAAGATACTTTAAAGATGAGCCTGAAGATAAGACTACTTTGTGGGTGAAGATCTCCGAGAAAAAGTATATCACTAAAGCCGAGCTTACAATTTCGTATCAGGGATATCTGCTTCGTTCTGAAACGACCGATAATAAATCAGCAATGGCTGCGTTAGATAAAGCCATCGACATTCTTGAACGCCAGATCGTAAAATGCAAGACGAAACTCGCCCGCGGAAGACATCAGACCATCACGCAGGACGTTGCCGAGCCTGCTGTAGAGGAAGAGCCGGATAATTATCCCATCGTCCGCGTAAAGACTTACGAGATGAAGCCGCTCACCGTTCAGGATGCCATTCTTAACATGAACATGCTCAGTCATAACTTCTATATGTTCAAGAACAGAGATACCGGCAGGATCTGCACGGTATACAGAAGGAACGACGGAGACTACGGTCTGATCGAATCCGAAGAATGAAAGGAAATTGACCGGCAAATGATAAGCATATAAAAACGAGCTCCGCGGTACGCGCCGCGGAGCTTTTTGTTTGGTTTTATTGACCCGCCTTACCTGCCTTATCTGCCTTACCTGCCTTGCCGGCAGGCGCGGGACGACGGGCTCGTTATCTGGTGAGGATGTCGAACGTTACGCCGCCTGTTGCCGCAGCCGATTCCGTATCGCCAAAATATCTGTGGGCAATATTTTCGTATTGTGCCGTGCATCTGAGGTTCGTCATCTGAAGTTTTCCGGCGTCGGTATTTTCGAATCTGACCTCGATCCGGACGTCTTCAGGTGTAATCTGGTTAGCAAACACGTATCTGTACGCCGTCGGTCCTTCTTTTAATTCGTACCGGACAACAGATTCGCCAAGCAGGTATCCTCCGTTGTACGCGCTTATGACCGCATACGCGCCGCTTCCGCCCGAATACTCGGCACAGAAAGTGAGTTCGATCTGATCTCCGCACTGTAGCGTCTTGATGTCCGAAGAGGTGAATCCATTTTCGACAGACCCTTTAAACCCGACTTCCGTCACCTCCACGTTCGCATGGAACGGGGCAAGATATACGGTGCCTTCCCATCCTCCGTCTTTATCGATCGATTTGAGAAGTCCCGTACCGATGCCGCCGGCTTCGGAAACGCGGCTCATCTGAACGATATCAAATTTCAGATCAGCGCCGTTGTCATAAGAAACCATTCCCCTCGTAATACCCGTATTAACGGTGCGGGGCACGTTTTCATCCTGGATCGTTTTTATCGCATATTCTTCCGCGTTCTTTGAATACTTGTAATCAAGCGATTTCGTGTCAAGCGGAATGATCATGTGGATCATGCGCACACCGTGTGTATACATATATCTGAGCTGGTTGAGCACCTCGTCTTTCGACGTAGCGATCGAGCCGTACTCGCCCAGTGTGACATTTGTGTGGCCCGCCTTGAACGCGAGGTTAAGGAAGTTATTCTCATCGCCGTACCAAAGGCCGTATCTTGTCCCGCCGTACGCCGTACCGCAGACCGTTACTGCCTCGACCGGAGAAAGTCTCGTGTCAGCCTGGCCAAGAAGACCTGATATAGCGTCGCCTTCGGGTATCTGGTGAGCATTGATCGCCTCCGGAGGGAAGCCGGCAAGCAGCGCTTCTCTGTAAGCTTCCATAATGCGTTTATTAACGATCATTCTGGTGTACAGGCTCCAGTGCGTGAAGAAGTCGCTTCTTCCGTAAGTATCCCAGTCTCCCCTGCACTTTGACCGGTCGTCTTTTTTAGGATCAAATCTGGGCGCATCAAAATCGTCAAGCGTTTTGAAACTGGTCCCAAAACGTTCGTTAATATTCTCCAGGCTTCCGTATAGCCCAAGCATATACTCTCTGAAGCCGCGTACCATATAGACGTTGTAATCGCCTATGGAACCTTCGACAGCTATCTCCTGTTCATGCACAGGCGATACTGAAATCAGTTTTTCCGGTTCTCCTTTTTCGCCTCTGAAGTCTGCCGAAAGGCTTCTTAAATACGAGCGCAGAGGATACATACGCAGCTTGTTCATCTCCAGGATGCCGTCTGCATACGTTCCCACGTAGAACGAACTTCCGAGTTCGAGGTAGTTCGTGGGGATCCCGTCCCTGCCGATCGAGCCGTACTTTATATTTCCGTCGCTGTCTTTAGCTTGCGAGAGCGCACGAGTGTTCTGATTGCTGTTCCAGCGATGTGTAAAGCAAGGCTCCCACATATGATAGCCGTTATGGTACACAGTTGACTCGTTAAATTTAACTCCGTAGAGTTTCATAAGCGTTTTTTCCTGGCTGTTAAGAACAGCTTCGGCGGTTTCGGCTTTTTTCACGGAATTGATGACGGGAGCGGCAAGATCGACGCGCACGTGGTGGAAAGTACCCTTGTCAACGTATCCGTCCGGGTTGTTCGAAGCAAACGAGGAATAAAAACGGTTCTCACGCCATCCGACGTTCATCTTTTTCTCGTTGCCTCCGTCAGGATCATAAGTGAGGATATTAGAGAACGTCCCGTCTTTTACAGTGACGTTTAATCTGTTATCGAAAACGGATGAATACACGCCCGTGGCATCGCTGCCGAGCTGGATGTTAAGAGGGTCGATACTGTTTTTAACCGGGTCAAGCACGAACGCCTTCTGTATGTCTTCATAATACATCAGGATGAGGTCGTTCACGCCGTTCTTTCTTAGTGAAAGTTCGAGCGAAGAATCAAGATCCGGCCCGCTGAATTCAAATTCGAGCGATTTCTTTTCCGCCATATCCGAAAGAGAGTAGATCTTCATGAAAGGTTTGGCAAGCGCCTTATGCGACGCACTCATTACAGCGAGGTATTCGTCAGAGCTGCCCTCAATAAATTTTCCGGTGGCAATAACGTACGGTGCTTCGATGCCTTCCGGTTTGAAAGCCGCGCGTATGACTCCGCAGGTGTCAAATATCCTTATCTTGTCCGCTCCCGTGCCTTTCGCCGAAAACGGTGCGGTCGCGATCAGCGTTTCTTTCTTATCTCCGGCAGAGAAAGAAGCGGCAGCAACCCTCACGCCTCCCCTCACGTCAGAAGGATACGCCAGGAACTGAGCGGATATTGCCTGCTGCCTGTTAAACACTCTGACCAGCGTGTAGTTGTCCGGGGCGTTACCCTGCCCTGCAACGATAGCAGGTCCTGCCGTAACGCTGCCGTCACCGAGCTGAGCGTAGTAAAGATTGGTCTGAAGGCCGAGATTCAGATCCGGAGCGGTATAGTATACTGTATTCGTGCCGTTCGTGACCTTGGAAGGAAGCGTGATGAAAGCGTTTTTCTTGTCCTCGTCCGGCGCTCCTCTGAGCATCATGGCCAGATTCTCAAGCGTGTACAGTTCTTTATACGAATTTGGTACGTTGTCCTGCCCCGTTACAAGTGCCATACGGCCGTCGTAGATCGTCAGGCAAAGATCAGCGCCGATCTTCTCTCCTGCGGCCGCGTCGATCCAGCCGCGGCTGTCATCTCTGCCAAGGAGCTTTGCGCATTCAGTAACGTTCAATCTGAGTTTACCGTCTTCTTCGGTGAAGAAAGGCTCGGAAGTCTCCATAAGTCCCGCGCGGAAATACGCAAGTTTTTCGTTCTTGTACAATGCCAGCACATTATCCACCCCCAGCAATGATATCACCTGGTTAAAGCCTGTAAACGAACTGTAATCAGGCGCGGGATTCGCTCCGAATATTCCCGTATCGACATATTGCATTTCTACCGTGGTATTATTACCTTTGCAACCCGAAAAGCAGGCGACGAGCATGAGTATGCAAATCATCGCGGCTGATGCTCTTGCCAGGTA
>DBVV01000029.1:12999-22711 GCA_002308795.1 Mageeibacillus sp. UBA1255
TTTTTAGTATCTTTTCTTTTATCCGGTCTCATCATACCACCTCTTAATCCCGTCTCGTGTTATTTAGTCACGCTGTTTAAAACGTCATTTTCTCAACGCGTTTTTATCGTGTTTTACCTTAAATCTCTGGATCTTGTTTGTAGACGTCTTCTCGAACTCGGTATTTCTAAGCTCCAGGCCGCAGATGCGCTTGTATGCGGGAAGATCTTTGTTTACTCTCTTTATCTCTCCCCAGATGTAGCGTGCGGCAATATCATCGAGCTCGCTGTCAGAACCGATTTTTTCTTCTGCTTCTTCCGCCGCCTCCCTGACTTTATCGTAATCGGGGAAAACAGTAACGCATACTTTGGTGTCTTCCTGTTTTTCATCGTCAGAATTATCGCCCCATACCATACACTCTTTTACGTAAGGGATGTCGTCGATCTTGTCCTCGAGTTCTTCAGGGAAAATGTTTTTGCCGGTATTCGTAACGATGATATTTTTGATGCGGCCGGTTATATATATTCTGCCCTGTTTATCCATACGGCCCTGGTCTCCGGTGCGGAACCAGCCGTCTTCGGTGAATGCGGCTTTGGTAGCTTCCGGATTCTTGTAGTATCCGAGCATCACGTTATCGCCCTTGGCCTGGATCTCGCCGCGGCCTTCTTCGTCGGGATCTGCTATTCTGATCTGGATGCCGGGCATAGCCGGGCCGACAGAATCATACTCATTTCCGCTGTCGCGATTTACGCACAGGATCGGAGAAGTTTCGGTAAGACCGTAACCCTGGCGGATCTTGAATCCCATGCGGTCGAGGTTCTTGCAGATGTCCGGTTTCATTGCCGCAGCTCCGGCCACCAGCAGTTTGATACGTCCGCCGATAGCATCGTGCGCCGACCTGAAGAACGTCCTGCCTGCATTTATTCCGAAGTGTTTCAGGAAGCCGGACAGCCCGAGCAGGAATCTGAACATAAACCATTTGAATTTCGACGCTTTTGCCTTCTCGATTATCTTTTTATACAGATTCTCCAGGATGAGAGGTACGAGCATCATCATCGTCGGTCTGTATTCGTTGATATTTTTAGCGATATACCTGAGCCCGTCGCAGAACGCCACTCTGACGCCCATGCGGTACGATACAAGGAACGTGGTCGTGCATTCGTACGTATGGTGTATCGGCAATATCGAGAGCATCGAATCTTCGCACGAATGTTCAAGGCACTGCATCACGCTGGTCATGTCGGTCAATATATTTTTCTGGGAAAGCATTACGCCTTTTGAGACTCCGGTAGTGCCCGAGGTAAATATAAGTACGGACATAACGTCAGGATCGATCTCTACGCTGTCGTAGCGGTCATCTCCGCCGTCTAAAAGTTCCCTGCCTCTTTTCATAAGGCTGTCAAGGCGTACAGTTTTCGTGCCGTTTTCTGTCTGCTCGATCTCGTCGCCGCTGTCCATGATCACGCATAATTTTATGTCCGGCAGCGAAGGCAGCGCGTCTTTCAGGGCTTTGGAATATATTTTTTCGGATACGATTATGCAGCATGAGCCGGATTCGGATAAAACGTGATGGATCTCGTCTTTATTCAGCTCCTTATCGACCGGGACAACGACGTCTCCGGCGGTTATGATCGAAAGATAAGACAGGCACCATTCGTATCTGTTTTCGCCCATAACGCCGATGTGCGTTCCGGCCGGGAAAAGGTCGAGCAGCGCAGTTCCCAAGATCCTTGCCTCCCGGCAGAATTCCCTGAACGTGACGCGCCTGTACTCTGCGCTCTGCCCTCCGGATTCGCGTTTCGTTTTTACTATGTATGCTTCTCTATCGCCGTAGTCGCGTACCGACTCTTCAAGGACGACTCTGAAATCGCGCGGCACTGGGTCTAATGTCATATTAAAGCTTTTTTTCAATTTGGTTTCCTCCCGGTCCCGGCAGCACGGCATACCATACCGCTCCGCCTTAATGCTTATTACCGGCTCTCGATCGCCGGCTTTTTTTCAATATTATTTTCTCTACGCCAGAAGCTGCCAGAGAACGTTCCCGTCAGCAGAGATCTTGAGCACGACGGCTGCCTCGCCGTCCGCAGAAGAAGCCTCTTCTTTGTAAAACAGAAAGATCGTTGACGGCGCGTCATCTTCCGTAACGTATTGTCCCTCAAGTATCCATCCGTTATTTTCAAGGAGCGCCCTGTATGCTGCCACGTCCTCATCCGCAGTATCCGCATACGAAGCGGCCCATTCGCGTCTTTCGTTCGATACGGCAGATGAAAAACTTCCCGGCACGTATATCCCGAAATCGAACGCCGGACAGAGCGACACAGGTATGTCGTCGTAAAGGCCGTTATATTTCAGCAGATCAGAAAACGAGCTGTCCATCATTGCAAGGATCCTGTAGACCGGCTCGCCTGTATCCTTAACGCGCAGCATCATAAGATCGCTCAGTATCAGAGAATATTCTCCGTACGTGATCTTACTGCTTTTGATAAGTCCGTTGCCCGAAAGGCGCCCGAAACCGGCGCTTTCAGAAATCGAATTAACCGTTTCCGGAGTGCCGGTGTCAATATCTTTCGAATACCCCAGCGTTTTAAGGCACATTTCATACGCTTCGGCCGCGCTGACGTTATCGCCCGGACCGGCTTTAGTGCCGTTCGCGTTTGCGAAGAAGTCAATGCTTTCGCTGTGATATATGCTTCTGAAATAATCTCCGGTACGGTCTTCGCTTCCCGCTCCGATAAGCTTTTCAAGTGCCAGCACGGCGTTTAACCGGTTTATCTGTTCGTTCACTTCGGATCCTGTTCCGGCGGGGAAAATGCCCAAGCGGACGAAACGTTCCAGTTCTTCTTTACCCGCGTCCGAATAAACTTTTCTGCCGCAGCCGGTGATGAGCATAAAAAAGCACAAAATGATAAGCATTACGCTCAACAGCCCGAAAGATCCGGGAACTGCGCGGCTCTCCTTCTGTGCTTTATTGATTATGCCTGATTGTTTGGTGATCATCTTTAATCCCCGGATAGTTAGCTGTCACTCTTTCGTGATAACGGGTCCTTCTTTCGTATCAGTAACTCTGTATCCGAGCGAGGCGATCTTTTCGCGAAGCGCGTCGGCATCGGCGTAGCGTTTTTCTTTTTTTGCTGTCATTCTGGCTTCTGAAAGTTCCAGTATCTCCGCGGGGATCTCTGCATTCTGCTCAGCCTCTGCCTCCTTAGCTTCCTCCGCCTGCTTCTCGGCCGCGCGGATCGTACCGGATTCAAGATCAAGACCGAGTATATCGTCGCAGGAAACCACGAAATCATATATCCTGCGGCTCGGCGTCTTGTACCTCAAAGCCTTCCAGACGACGCTTAAGGCGAGCGGAATGTTGAGATCGTCAGTGATCGCGTACTCGAACTCCGCTTTCCATGCGTCCATGACGTTCATATCAGAATATCTTCCGTCACCAGGTACGGTTGCGTTTATCTCCGAATCGGGGGCGTTCTTATGAACGAGGAGCGTATCATATAATCTGTTAAGCGATATCTGCGCGCCTTCCAGGCCTTTCCAGGTAAAGTTCAGTTTATTACGGTAATGTCCGTTCAGGCAGAAATATCTGAATGCAAGCGGAGAAAAGCCGCGTGCGACGAGGTCGTCAACGGTGTACGTATTTCCGAGGCTCTTCGACATTTTCCCGCCGTCAACGAGCAGGAATTCGCCGTGCATCCAGTAGTTTACCGTCTTTTTNNTCGGACTGGGCGATCTCGTTCTCGTGGTGGATCGGTATATGGTCAACTCCGCCCGTATGTATATCGAGCAGATCTCCCAGATACTCTCTCGACATTTCCGAGCATTCGATGTGCCATCCGGGGTATCCCATGCCCCACGGACTCGGCCACTGCATGATATGCTCTTTCGGAGCCTTTTTCCAAAGAGCAAAATCCGCCGGATTATGCTTTTCGTCATTCACCGCCACGCGCTCGCTGCCCCCGGCAAGCTGTTCGTCGAGCCTTGCGCGGGAGAGTTTTCCGTATCCGGGGAATTTAGCGATATCAAAATAAATGCCGTCTGACGTTTCGTATCCGTATCCCTTCTCGCACAGCCCCTCGACGTACTCGATCATACCGTCGATATGCTCCGTTGCCCTCGCTATGATCTCCGGTCTGTCGATGTTCAGTCTCTTAAGATCTTTAAAGAATGCCGCAGCGTAGAAATCCGCGATCTCCCACGGCGATTTCTGAGCCTTTTTAGCGGCTTTTTCCATCTTATCTTCGCCCTCGTCAGCATCCGACGTGAGGTGTCCGACGTCCGTAACGTTCATGACGTGCTTCAATTTAAAGCCCTCGTGTTTGAGCACGCGGCGCAGCGAATCCATAAACACGTATGTACGCATATTCCCTATATGAGCATAACTGTATACCGTAGGGCCGCACGAGTAGATCTTAACTTCGTCCGGATCCTGCGGCGTGAACGTTTCTTTTCTTCTGGATAATGTGTTGTATATTTTCATTGCTGATTCTCCGTTTTAGATTCAAGTTCCCTGAGTTTCGCGTCAAGTTCATCCATTTTCGCCCTGATCGCAGCCATTTCTTTCGCGTACGGGTCACCGGTGCGCTGGTCAAGTGCTACGGACGGAGCGACTCTCTCGCCGTCAACTTTTATGACCCTTGCTTTAACGCCCGTTACAGTCGTCCCTGCAGGAACGTCGTCGACCACGACCGAACCGGCACCTATCATGGCATTGTCACCGACTTTTACCGGGCCCAGTATTTTCGAACCGGCGCCGATAAGGACGTTGTCCCCGATGGTAGGGTGACGTTTGCAATGCTTGATGCGTCCCGTGCCGCCTAAAGTCACCTGATGATATATAGTACAGTTATTTCCCACTACGGCAGTCTCGCCGATCACCACGCCGTGGCCGTGGTCAATAAACAGTTCATCTCCTATACGCGCCCCGGGGTGTATTTCGATCCCGGTGCGCCTGGTACAGATCTGGGATATCCAGCGGGCAATAAATTTTAGCTTGATCTTGTAGAATCCGGCGGCAATTTTATGGTAGATGAGGGCGTGGTATCCGGGATAAAGGAAAAATACCTCCAGCGCATTTCGTGCCGCAGGGTCCCTTTTTGCTATGGATTTTGCGTCTTTGATCAGTCCCATAATTAAAAGCCGGTCCGTATTCCTTGAAGGTTATTATCGCGTTCCCGCCGCGGCTAAAGCCGGCCACGGCAGGAGCACGATAAATATTTTAACACAACGGTGTGTTAAAGTGAAGTATCAGCCGGAACCGGAGCATCACTTTCTTTTTATAGCTATTATAACGATAACGCCGACAGCGATGATCGCACCGAAAAGGCCACCGGCGATACCGATTATCGCACCGTTGCTCAGTTTCCTGCTGCTTTTGTCGTTTTCAGGTACGGCAGTTTTCGCGTCCGGACCGGAAGACTGAGTGACAGCGGGATCGGAGCCGGTATTATCAGCAGGCTGATCGGTTGCCTCCGCAGTAGCCTCAGGAGGCTGAGTCGCCGGATCGTCAGTTGGCGCAGCTGTCACGGGTTCTAATGTCGCTGGTTCCTGCGTGGAAGGCGCCTGTGTCTTAGGCTCTCCGGTCGGTGCAGGTGACGGCGTTGGCGTCGGAACGGGCGAAGGAGTAGGTTTAGGCGGCTGCGTCGGATCTTCGGGAGTATCCGGAGCTCTTAACTGCACGCTGAACAGTATGGATGATTGAACGCCGTCGCACTCAGCCATGCAGAGATAATATTTCATGATATTCACGTCACTGATTGAGAGCCCGTTTGGGAAATTCAGTTCGTCTCCGGAAGCGACCTGTTCCATCATTACTCCGTTCTCATTTGAGATAAACCAGCTGTAAAAGACCTCCTGGTTCGCGTTGTCCGCGGCGACCTTGAGCGAGAAAGGCTCCTTGGGGATATAAGTCACGTAGTCTGTTTCAGATACCGCGTGGATCGAGAATTTAGTCCCTGCAGATGAAGAAACGCTGATCGGGAACGACGCTGCGCATCCGTCGTAAACGACAGTAAGGGACTTCTGCTCCGTGCTGTAGATGTTGTTCGGATAGACTTCGACCTTATTCGTATCGGAAACGTTGAAATAACCCTGGCCTGTCATCCCGCGAAGCGTAAGACCGCTGAGATCTATCGTATCCCCTACTTTGTAGCTCTTCTTTGAAGGCGCGTTGTTAACCTCTATCCCCATCGTGTATGAAGGATCTGAGTCGGTTTCGGCGACAACGAATCTGGCGAGGTTGCTGTAGCTTCTGTTTGTCTTCCCGCCGGACGTTTTCTCGACCATACAGGTTATGTAAAACGTTCCCGGATCGCCCGTGTCGACAACAAAAACAGATGAATCGTATGTGTCTTCGGATGCTTTTATGGTGCTGAGCTCGCATACTTTCGTCGTATACCACGTATAGTGATAATCGGCGTTGTCGTCGTACGTAGTACGTTTTATTGCGTATTTACACAGTTCTCCCTGATTGTAAACAAGATTTTTTACAGAAAATTCATCGGGATCACATATTTCGGTCTCCGGCCTTACCGTAACGTATGCGCGCGAAGTGACCGCGACGCCGCTGCCTCCGCGAACGATGCAGTAGACCTGGCTGCCGGAGAAAGAGAGCTTAACTTTGTCCAGTTCTAAATACGAAACTACCGCCCCGTCTTCAACTGTAATAGTCTCCGTGCATGAGTCGAAGCAGTCGTAAACAGGCGCGCCTGACGTTTCCTGAGAAGTAAAAGCAGGATAGTCCTTCCCTCCGAACCGTATGAACCACTCAAAATTAAGGCCGCTTCCCGAAGCCGCTGTCATAAGCCTGATATTATGACCCGCCGGTACTTCGTATGAAGAAGGGCCGCGAACTATCTCCACGGACGAGCCCGCGGCGTAAGCAGCAGGTAAAAAAGGCAAGGTAAATACAAACATAACCAGAGCGGCAATCAGAAGCACAGAAATCTTTTTCATTGTTATCCTCCGTAAAAGCTATATCTCTATGTCCGCGACGTACGGTCTGTGGTCAGAAACGACGCAGGCGGGTATCTCGGCACGGATGACGTTCACGTCTCCGGATGTGAAAATGTAATCGATCTTTTTATCAGGTTTCCACGAAGGGAACGTAAATCCGTTTTCCCCCGCGTCAAAGCGGCAGGCAGTATCGGTAAGTTTTGCTCTGACCGGGTCCAGGAGCGGATTATCCGGTCTCATATTGAAATCGCCCATCAGAACGGTTCCGGCGCTGTCAATAACTTTTTCGACGGTTTCGACAGCGTTTTCGTGTTCATCCGGATTCAGCCCGAAGTGGCTCACCAGAACGTTCAGTCCGCCTGCTGCGCTTATCTTCGCCTTCAGCACGCATCTGGTCTCATAATAGCCTTTAAACCTGCGCACTTCCGGATCGGGTATCGGTATGACAGACACGTTTTCGATCGGGTAGCGTGACAGCAGCGCGTTTCCGAACGGATCCACGCCTCCGAAAGATATTGCCCTCGCAAAATACCCGTGCATACCGGTAAGCTCCGCCAGAATCCCCGTCTGGTCGTCGTATTCTTCACGGTTCATTCCGATGCCGCGGATCTCCTGGAGACCCACGATATCGGCGCCCAGATCGTTTATCACACGCGCAAAAGCTTTAAAATCGATGCGGTTCGTCTGGCAGTTCAGGCAATGCTGAGTATTAAAACTCATTATTCTAAGTTTCATTATTCCTCCGGCTTCGTCTCGAGCTTAAGCGGATAATCGCCCAGATGATTCAGTTTGAAACCATTTTTCTTATATTCTTCGTAATCGAACGCTTCGAGTTCGTCGATAGCGAGCTTGTGGAATTCGTAAAAATTATGCCACCATTCGTAGCCGGATCCTAAAGAAGCTCCAAGGTACGCGTCGGCAATATCGCATCCCATCTGAGGGGCAACGTAGAACGCACCCATCGCGAGGACGTTCACGCCGTTTCCGGTGATGGCTCTCAGTGCGGCCGGTACGCTCTCAACGACACCTGCATGGACGTGCGGACATTTGGAGGCGGCAATATGTATTCCCATTCCCGTTCCGCAGAACAGCAGCGCCCTTTCGAATTCTCCTTCAGCTATCATCGCGCCCGCCCTGAGTCCGATACGGTGGAACATAAGATCCGTTTCCGTGTCAGGGTCGCTGTCAGCCTGAACACCTACGTCGGTGATCTTCCAGCCCTTTGCTTTAAGATGTGCCACGACGGCTTCCTTGAGCGGATAGCCTGCAAAATCTGCTGCAACCAGAAGGTATTTGTCTTTAATTGTTTTCATTGCTTCGACCTCACTTTTTACGTTCTGTTATTATATTTCCGAATATGTACGCCGTGCGTTTTGCACGTTGTTCCTATGCAGCTATTTTACCCCCGTATAGAGTACGGTGTCAAGGGAAGAGGCTTTAATTTGCCATACGGCTCCGAAAAGCGTATAATCGGAATGCGTTTCCGGGACGGGCAGCCGTCCGCAGGAACAAGCAGCAAATCGAAATGCGAGAACGGGAATAAAATGAGCGTAATTACAGCCAAAACGCCTTGGGCGGAATATCTGGGAAATTTGCCGCTGACAGTTGATTATTTTAACGGATCGATGTTCGAAATGGTGCAAAATGCGGCGAAAAGAGCACCTGATGCCGTTGCTTTTGATTTTATGGGCAGGAAGATCACGTACGGGAAAATGCTGGAAAACATTGACCGCGTATCCGATGCACTTCACAGGACAGGTGTCAGGGAAAATGACAGGGTGACGATCGCGCTCCCGAATTGCCCGCAGGCTATTTACATGCTCTACGCGGTTAACAAGGTCGGGGCTGTGGCTAATATGATCCACCCCCTTTCGGCGGAAAAAGAGATAGAGTTTTATCTTAATGCTGCTAAAAGCACGGTTGCGGTCACTCTGGATCAGTTTTACGGCAAATTTGCGGCAGTGAGGGATACGACACCGCTCCAGAAGCTGATAATAGCATCGGTCGCAGATGAATTGACCGCTGCGAAAAAGATCGGTTTCCGATTGACCGCAGGGAGAAAGATCCCTAAAATACCGGCCGGAGCAAATATAGTGCGATGGAAAGATTTTATCCGAAACGGGCCGGCTCACGAATCTGACGATCCGTATAAACGTGAGGCGTACAAATCAGGAGGCGATCCTGCAGTTATCCTTTATTCAGGCGGCACTACGGGCACTACTAAGGGTATAGTTCTGACCAATCTGAATTTCAATGCGCTCTCCGCACAGATAGTTGCCGTAAATCCGATGTTTGAGCCGGGCGATAAAATGCTTGCCGCCATGCCGCTTTTCCACGGCTTCGGGCTGGGCGTATGCATACATTCGATGCTCTCGAACGGAGGCAGATGCGTGCTCGTCCCCCGCTTCTCACCTAAGAGCTACGGAAAAATGATCTCGAAAAAAAAATGCAATTTCATTGCCGGCGTGCCCACGCTGTACGAAGCGCTGCTGAGGCTCCCCGGAATGGAAAAGGAAGATATGAGTTCGTTAAAGGGCGTATTTTCCGGCGGAGATTCGCTTTCGGTCGAACTTAAAAAGAAACTTGATAAGTATCTTAAAGACCATAACGCGAAAGTGCAGGTGCGCGAAGGGTACGGGACGACTGAGACAGTCACGGCGTGCTGCCTTACTCCCCCGCACATGTATAAAGAAGGAAGCATCGGGCTGCCGTTCCCGGACACGTATATCAAGATCGTCGAGCCGGACACGGACCGCGAGCTGCCGTACGGCGAGGAGGG
>DBVV01000018.1 GCA_002308795.1 Mageeibacillus sp. UBA1255
CCGCTACGAAATTGGGAGTAGAGCCTCTTATAGGCACTTTATTTGATTATAGCAAAAAGTTCTCTAAAATCAAGTGTTATATAGTTCTGGTTATATAGTTTTGGCTCTCTTCATGTTTCTGCGGAAACCTGTTCATTCTATTGTTCATTTTTCTTCAGAGATTGAAGAAGAGTGGCACACGATCTTAAAAATAAACGATTTGTGTGCCGCGGTTTTTTCATTTTCCTTCGGATTTTAAGGAGGTGTGGCACACGATTCTATAATAAATTGATTTGTGTGCCACAAGTTTTTCATTTTAAACGCAGAATTGGCACATAAAAAAGGTTTCAGACGATTTGTGTGCCAAAGGTTTTCGCTGCCAGACTGATTGACAGCGCCTTGCTGGCACACAAACCTTGAATTTATCGATTTATGTGCCAAGATTGACCTCCGCCCGAGTTAGAGACAGCGCCCGGCTGGCACACAAACTGCGATTTTACCAATTTGTGTGCCAAGATTGACCTCCGCCCGAGTGAGACAGCACCCGGCTGGCACACAAACCTTGTGGACGGTAAACTCGTTCCGAATCCCCCATCAAACTGTAAAGCGAATCGCAACATTCGCTGCGAGCAAGCGAATATTCACTGAAAATTCGCCGAAAATTCGCTCATAGGGATTGACAAAGCGAATTTTGTGAGTATAATATAGTCAAAATACGTGTAAGGAGGCGCTCCAATGAATTTTGAAACCGAGAGAATTGAATTTAAGTCCCAGTTTACCGAGGAAATCTATAAAGAAGTAATAGCCTTTGCCAATACTGACGGAGGCAATGTATATGTCGGAATCGATAACGGCGGAAATGCTATTGGAGTGAATGATGTTGACAAAGAATATAACCGTATTACCAACGGCATCCGCGATGCAATCATGCCGGATGTTACCATGTTCGTACGCTTTACGGTAAAGGAAAACAAGGTGATATGCATTACTGTAAGTGAAGGTACGAACAAGCCCTACTATCTCAAAGGGAAAGGCTTGAAACCGAGCGGCGTTTACGTACGTCAGGGCACATCCAGTGTTCCCGCTTCCCCCGAGCAGATCCGTAATATGATCAAGGAGAGCGACGGCGATACTTTCGAAGAGAACCGTTCACTTGAGCAGGAACTTACCTTTGAAGCGGCTCAAAGAGCATTCGATCTTTACGGTGTGGAATTCAACCCGGGAAAATACCGGTCTCTTGGTATTACACAAAATAAAGAGGGCTTTTATACAAACCTTGCCTTGCTGCTCTCCGATCAGTGCGCTCACACAATAAAAATTGCCGTATTCAGCGACGATGCCTGTACCGTATTTCGTGACAGCAAGGAGTTCGGTGGTTCGATTTTTAAGCAATTTGAAGACACCATAAACTATCTCGCTCTTTGTAATAAAACGAGTTCTGTAATAAAAGGCGTGGTACGTACGGATAAGCAGGATTATCCTGAAGAAGCTATACGCGAGGCTCTGCTGAATGCGATCGTCCACCGCGATTACAGTTTCAGTGGCAGTGTCATAATCAATGTCACCGATCATAAAATGGAGTTCATTTCTCTTGGAGGTCTTCTTCCCGGTCTTTCCCCCGACGATATTCGTTCAGGTATTTCTCAGCCGAGAAACAAAAATCTTGCCGAAGTGTTCCATCGTCTGCGTCTGATTGAAAGCTATGGCACAGGTATTCGCAGAATATTCAATCTGTACGCCGATTGCCCGGAGCAGCCTCAAATCGCAGTAACTTCCAATACGTTCAAAATCATTTTGCCGAATAAGAATGCTGTTTATGAGGCAGAAACGGAGAAGGTTCATTCGGTAACGCCGCAGATGAAGAAAGTGCTGAATTATATTAAAACAAACGGTCAAATCACCGAAAAAGAAATCAGCGACTTGCTCGGTCTGAAAAAGACACGCACATTTACTGTTGCAAAGCAGATGAGAGATCTCGGATTGATAAAAGTCGTTGGAAGGGGCGAAAGCAAATACTATTCTATGGAAAAGAATGGAAACTTTTCCTCTTTTTATAATTAACGAACAGCGTCGGAAACAATTTGATCCCTGCCTACCATGCGTTCCCGTATCTCGTTCAGCACACGCTTTTTATCCGTTGCCCAGTCCGGCGCGATCAGCAGGCGGCGCGGAGGATCGCCGGTCAGACGGTGGATCGAGACGGAATCGGGCAATATTGACAGCGCGCGCACGACGACGTCAACGTATTCGTCCATTGTCAGCGTCCGGAACGCCCCGCTTTGATACAATTCAGCCAGATCCGTGCCTCGAAGCACGTGGAGCAGCTGAAATTTGACCCCTTCGACGCCTGACCGGGCAACGTACCTGACCGATTCGAGCATCATTTCCACAGATTCGAGTGAAAATCTTGGCCCTTCCGTCGATTCGAGTAAAAGCTCCGCACCTTCCGCCGAATGATGGTTCGAAGGATACGGGAGGCCGAATATAAGATGTGTCACCACGCGCGCACCGGCAGCGCGAAGGTCGCCCACCGCCCGGTCATAGTCGGTGAGCGGGAAGCCGCGGCGTATAAACGCGGCAGTAGAGTCATGGATAGTCTGAAGGCCGAGCTCGACGAAAACCGTTGTGCGCATGCAAAGGCGGCGGATCAGGGCGATGATCTCAGGGCCGAGGCAATCCGGGCGGGTGGCGATAGAGATGCCGACAACGGTTTTGTCTGCGAGCGGCGCTTCAAACAGCGGCCCGAGGTATTCAGCGGAGGCATAAGTGTTGGTGTAATTTTGAAAATATGCGATAAACCCCGCTTTTCCGGTGTCAATTTTAGCTCCGAGCCTCGCTTTTGCGCGGTCAAGCTCCTCCTGCTTCCCTGTGTACCGTTCCGAGAAGTCGCCGCTCCCGGCCTGCGAACAAAAGATGCAGCCGCGGGTCCCTTTCGTTCCGTCGCGAGTGGGGCAGGTACATCCGATGTCGAGCGATAGTTTGTATATTTTCCGGCCGAATTCGTTTTTCAGCCTCCTGCCGATCATCCGGCTCTCAAGCTCTGTTCCCATAATACGTTTGCCATTTGCAATTATACTTTAGTTCTTTTGACAACCTTATTTTTCGCCAGCGAAGCCGAGTGAATGGCTAAGAATT
>DBVV01000088.1:0-8437 GCA_002308795.1 Mageeibacillus sp. UBA1255
TGTAAAGCGTTTCCATGAACTCCCTGAAGTCGGAGTTTTCATCGTGATAGGTGTTGTCGAAGATGATGAGCAGCTCGTCGATGTTGCTGTCGCCGAACTTCATCTCGACAAAGCTGGTGCCGATGGTCAGCCCTTCCTGAAGATTGGTCAGGTGGTTGTCGATCTCATCGAAATTGTATTCGGTTTCCGAACGGTGCTGGTAGTTGTATATCTCACGGTAGCCTTCCTCCATGCGCATGGCGGCAACGCAGGTCAGGTCGTCGGGGACGATCAGCAGCTCGCTTTTCTGCAGGAACGACGAGGTGTGCTCGCTCACGGTGATCGCATATTCGCGCGTACTGGACAGCTTTGACGGAGAGCTGATGATATCGGACACCGCGTTGAAGATGTAAGAGATCTCTGACTTCTGCCTGTATCCGGAGAATTCTTCCAGACGTTTCTGCGCGATCTTTCTCGCGTAGATATAATAGGTCATGACGCTGAATATGATGAGGGTGAAGCCCGTCATCCCGGCGGAGGAGGCGTATAGGCCCGTGGAAAAGACCAACTGATTGAAAACGNNGTCATAATGCTGAAGATGATGAGCGAAAAGCCCGTCAGCCCGGCGGAAGACGCATAAAGACCGGTTGAGAAAACGAACTGGTTGAAAACGAACGTCATAACGGCGTAAACGCCTATGATCTGAAGGATCGCGGAATACCGTACGTTCAGATTCGGGATGTCGTGCATCTCGATCAGAAGCAGCACACAGGCGACAACCGCCGCCACGGCCGTCAGCGTCCCACCGACGCGCATAACGATCATATTCGGTACAAAGGAAAGCGCCGCCGTTATCGGGATCAGCAGATCCGCGATCGAGAAGGCGTTCTTTTTCTCATTCATCATCAGGTGTATGAGAAGGAGCGCCAGCGCCATTGACAGAGCCGAAAGCACCTGCGTCGCCGTGAACAGGAGGTAGCTTGTCATGATCGTGGACTTCATGGAAATCTGATTCAGCAAAAGTCCCGCGCCGCAGAGCAAAATGACGACCGACAGTCCGACCATCATCAGAACGTCCTTGCTGCGGAACATCATCGCGAACACGCTCACAAGCATGATCACGCCCGCAAGCACGGCCATCAGACTCAACAGCACACCGAAATTCCTGCCGAGATTCTCGGCGGACAAAATCGAGGAATCCCCGATGGGCGTAAGATATGCTCCGAAATTAAAGGCAAACGGATAAAAAACGTATACCTCAATCTCAGCGTCGTCCTCCGACGCCGGTATGACGACCTCGTTATAACTGTTGCCGACGATCCGGCGCTCTTCATAGCCGTTATTGTATATTTCATCCCCGTTCAACAGGATCTTCATGGGGCTGAAAAGGCCTGTTACACTGAGCAGCTGCGTCTCATCGGAGGCCTCCACCGTGTGCTTTGCGTGAAAATAGAGCGCCGTAAGCGGCTTTGAAACCCTGTTGCTCTGCTCTGCCTGATAATATGTTCCGGCTTCGCTTACAGAAGCGTCGCTGCTGCCGGTGACGAACATCCAGTTAACAAGCTCGCCGCTGCGAGGAGAGATGAGCAGATGCGTGAACGTAAACTGAATCGCGGCAGTTCCGACAAAAACGGCAACCGCAATCAGGATATACATCAGATTTCTTTTTTTTCGGGCTGCATGGAACGGATTTTCGGCAGACTTTTTTTCTTTTTCCGCATCGTCGCCCTCAGCCGTGTTTTTTTTGCCCTTTGCTTTGCGTGACTTTGCGTTTTTCTGCTTCGGAGAAGACGCTTTCTTCTCTTTCTTATCCTTTTTTTTCTTTTTCGCCTTACGTTCTTTTTTCTTTGTGTTTTGCTTTTTATCCGCGCCGGCGTCTGCGCTTCCATCCGTCACCCCGGGGCTGTCAGGCGTATTTGCGCTCTCAGCCGGTTCTTCGGACGGCAGCCCAGCATCGGCGTTATTATTCTGAAGAGAATCACCGTCGACGGCCGTCGCCGTTTCGTTTTCCCCGCCCTGAGGCTGCAGGTTTATATTGTCGTCCATTTCGTGCGTACCTTATACCGTCGGACCGCGTCCCGAGCGAATACCTTTCGGTTGTATTTTGTAATCATAAGCCCCGCGCGCAGGCGGGGTCATTCAGAAGAAAAATCAGATGTTGGAGTATTTTTTCAGCAGCAGATCGATCTTTTCGGCTCTGCTCGTGGCCTGTTCGCTCTGGGTCTCGTTCTTTTCCGCAGGCATGGAAACGACCTTGTCACGATCCTTGTCGGGCGTTGCCTCCCTCACGCTGTCCGGCGAAAGCTGCACCGTTCCCAACTGGTTCTTTGTCGTTGAAGAAGCCTCGCGCTCCTGAACCTTAGGCGTCTTGACGACAGGATTCTGGACGCTGTCGTCGGGGGTTTTGACCGCGGGCTTTGCGGCGGGCGCCGGTTTTGCCTGCGCGGGAGCGCTCTGCTGCGGAACGGGCGCGCCTGCGTGGACCGCTTCCGCATAGGGGTAAGGCATACCGTAATATACGCCGGGCATAGCTGCGGCGTTCGGATCGGTAACCGGCATTGCTCCGTAGGGGTAACCGAAGAATCCCGGGAAGGGACGGTACACGTCTGCGGTGGGGGCTTCCGGCGCGGCAGGCTGCTCTTCTTTGGCTTCGGCGGTTTCCGCTTCGGCCTCCGCGGGCTCTTCTGCCGGCACAATGGTTGTTTTGGTTGAGCGGATCATGGTAATCGGCGTCGAATCCTTATCAAGCAGGGTGATCGTCGTTTCAAACGTAACGGCTTCTTCATTTTCGTCGGCGCCGCTGCCGCTGTAAAGATTCTTCACAAACTCCGACGTCGCCGCCGCGGCTGCGTTCAAGATGTCCTTCTTGTTAAGTTCCATAAGACAAATCTCCTTTTTTTGTTTTGTCGGCAAATAAAACAAAAAGACTGCAAACATTATTCGCTCAAAGAGTGATAATACTTGCAGTCAGTCAATCTTAGTATTGCCGGCCGGAAGTGAACCGGGCCGGTAAAATCGGCGCGCATCTCCGCGTCGCCGAACCTTAGACACTTGACTTTGCGTCACCGACTTTCATCGGCTTTGCCAACTATTTTCGCCGTCATATTAGCACACAAGTCGGCGAATGTCAAGACCGAATTTGAAAAAATTTTCGAAAAAGCCGAAAAATCGCCGCGCAGGGCTAAAAGGAATAGTGCATGCTGACGCCCCTGGCGAGGGAGTATTTTCCGACGGAAAGCTCAGAGCGGTCAACCATGGCGAGCAGATCTTTGATGTAACTCAGCAGAAAACCGTTATACTTCACTTCAAGCACGACGTTATATTTGTCTAACACCGGATACAGCGGCAGACGGTCGTCAAAAATATTGTAGTTTGCTTCGTTCGCCACGATGTTGTTATCGAAGGTGATTCTGATCTTGTTTTCCTTCGCGATGTAGGCCTTACGGTTGTACTGTACCACCGTCTTGGGTCTGTAGCAGTACATATTCATCATCCCGAAACATTCCCCCGCAAACGACTCGTCATAATTCAGAAGCACGCTGTAGTCGCCTTCAACGAGCCTGATCCCATCCGCCTTCGGGACGGTAAGCGAGCGTTTGAGCTGATCCGCCCCCTGCTTTTGTTTCATCTCAAGTTTCGCGTACGGGAAGTTGCCGCCGTAGTTGCGAAGACGGATTTTTCTCCGGAGCAGCGTTCCCTGCTCTTTTTCGTCGAAATCGCGGTCGTTGATCGAGTCGTAATAAAGCGACCGGATGAGATAACCGTCCGCGCCGTTGTGCGGGTCGCTGATCATGAAGTTTTCAAGATATGCGCTGAATTTGCGGAACTCCGCCTGACTTATCAGGAATTTTTTTTCCTGTCTCAGAACCTTGTCCAAAGCATCACGTCCTTTTTGAAATTTATAGCATAAACGCGGAGCAAAAACAATAGGCTTTGAAAAAAAATCGATTTTCCGAAGTAAGTTTTTCTTGACAATCGCCGTTTGAAAGGCTATAATTCAACCAAAGGACGGCAAAACTGCTGAAAGGCAGCGACGCAAAGCCCAGGTGTCTGGCGTCATTTCAATGACTATGATAGACCGGCTGCAAATGTTGATTAACTCAATATTTGCAGTTTTTTTTGTTTTCGGGAGGTTTTTTTGCATGAAAGAATATTTATACGATCTGCTGGCGCAATCCGGCAGCCTAACCACAAAAGAGATCGTTCTTCACATCCTTGTTTCGGCGCTCATCGGGCTTGCGATCTTTCTGTCGTATATGCTCTCGCACAGCGGAACGATCTACAGCATGAAATTCAACGTGTCGCTGGTCATGCTGACCGTTCTCACCGCAACGGTTATGACGGTTATCGGCAACAACGTGGCGCTGTCCCTCGGTATGGTCGGCGCGCTGTCGATCGTTCGTTTCCGGACGGCAATCAAGGATTCGCGGGACACGGCGTACATTTTCTGGACGGTCATCGTCGGGATCTGCTGCGGCGTCGGCGATTATATCGTGGCTTCGGTCGGCAGCGTCGTGGTCTTCGTCATCATGCTTGTTCTGGGCCGCATCCGCAACGATGAAAGAATTCTTCTTATCATCCGCGGACAACGCAGCTCCGAAAGCGAGATTGAGTCGGTGGTCTTTACGTATTTCAATCGGGGCGCGATCCTCCGGGTCAAGAATACGACGGAATCGAGCATCGAGTTTATTTATGAAATCAAAAAGAAGACGCTCAACAAAACTTCCAGCAAGGAAAAAACGATCACCGAAAGCCTCTACGCCGTCGGCGGGATCGAATACGTCAACATCGTGACGCAGAACGACGAGATCAGCGGATAACCCATGAAGCAGAAACTTATCAGCCTGCTGGCCTGCCTGCTGGCGCTGATCGTCGCCTTCGCGGCAACGGGGTGGGAGAACAACACGAGGCTTGAGCGATATCACCAGCACCTGTCCTCGCCCAACGCTTCCCTCGGCAGCGAGGGGCGCGGCGCTTCGCTGAAAACGCATCTGCCGATCATAACGATCGACACAGCCGGAAAAGAAGTCTCCCCCGTCGGCACGCCAAAAGCGGATCAGACCATTGCCGAGATCTGTGTTTACGACAAACAGGGCGAGCTCAACAGCATCAAAAACGAGCCGGATAAGCGTGCGCGCGCGCACATAAGGATCCGCGGAAACTCGTCGAGATACTTTATGAAAAAACAGTATAAGCTTTGCATGATCGACGAGAACGGCATCGACTGCGACGTCGGTTTTCTCGGAATGGCTTCAAGCGAGGAATGGGTGCTCGGCGCGCCGATCCTCGACAGGACGCTGATCCGCAACTACATGGCGTATAATATCTGCGGTCAGGTCATGCCTTTCACGCCGGAAGTCCGTTTCTGCGAGGGCTACATCAACGGCGAATACAGCGGCGTTTATCTCCTTACCGAGCAGATCCAGGTCGGAAAAAAACACGTCAACATATCGGAAACCCGTCGGGGCGCGGTCAGCACAGGCTACCTGCTTCGCGTTGACAGATTTAATCCGAACGCGGACAATCTGGAAAATTTCACGTCCTATACCTATAACCTCAGTTCCTCCGTTGAGATTCTCTACCCTCCGGCAAAAAAGATTACGGAAGCGCAGATCAAATGGATCACCGACGATTTCAGCGAATTTGAGCATTCCCTGTACTCCTTCGACTACAACTCGCCCGATTGGGGCTACAGGCGGTATATCGACGTTGATTCGTTTGTGGACTATTTTCTTCTGAACGAGTTTTGCCAGAACTACGACGCGGGTTCCTATTCCACTTATCTCTACCGGGATCTGCAGGGTAAAATCTGCATGGGGCCCGTTTGGGACTTCAATAACGCGTTTGACAATTATATGGAAACAGCGTTCGACGGCACCGGTATCCGCATGACGTCCAACACCTGGTTCACCATTCTGCTGCGCGACGACGCGTTCGTGAACAAGGTCATCTCGCGCTACCGGCAGCTTCGCCGCTCCGTGCTCAGCCAGAGGTATCTGCTGGGATACATCGACGAGGTGACAGCCTATCTCGGCGACGCGATCGACCGCAATTACGAAGTATGGGGCGTCACGTTCGAGCCCGAAAAACTGGATTACAGAAACAAGCTTGAGCCGGACAGCCGCAACCCGAGAAGCTATGAGGAAGCGATTGAACAGCTCAAGGACTTTATCGTCACCAGAGGCGACTGGCTCGACGCGCACATCGCAGACCTGAAGGAATTCTCAAGCCCGAACGCCAATAAGAAAATGAACAACGCGAAATAATCCGGAAGGAGGCGTTTGGTTTTGAAAAAGTATATCATTACGGTTTTTGTCGTGACCGCTCTGCTTATAGCGGCATATTTTTCCTACTTCAGCGGCGTATACGTTTTCAAACACAAAAACGCTTCCTCCCCTGCGGTCTTTACGCGTGTGGAAGGCGACCAGATCTATATCACCGAAAACGGAACGGAACGGAACTTTGAAATGCGCGGCGTGAATCTCGGCGTCGGCAAGCCCGGTCACTTTGCGGTGGAATATGCCGTCACCTACGAAGAATATCTCCGGTGGTTCACACAGATCGCCGAGATGGGCGCGAACACGGTCCGGGTCTATACGTTTCAGAACGAGGACTTCTACAGAGCGTTTTACGACTATAATACGAATGCCGCCGAACCGCTGTACCTCCTGCACGGCGTGTGGGTGGACGACTACATCCTGAATTCCCACTATGACGCGTACGACGACCAGTTTCTTTCTCAGTTTATTTCAAACATCAAAGAAACGATCGACGTTGTCCACGGCAGAAAGAACAAGATCATCAACTCCGAAAAAGAGCTTTTCCGCTACCGTTACGACGTTTCGGCGTGGCTGCTCGGGTATCTTCCCGGCGTAGAGTGGGAGCCGACGCTCGTTGCGTATACCGATCACCACAGAGCCGGCGAGACCGGCTATACGGGAAAGTATCTCAAAACAACGCCGGATGCCTCCGCCTTTGAAACTGCGCTCTGCAGAGCGGGCGACGCATTGATCGCGTATGAAGCGGACAAATACGGTCAGCAGCACATGCTGGCCTTCTCAAACTGGTGCACGACAGACCCGATCGACCATCCGGACGAGATCGATCTGGCGTTTTCGAAATGCGCGGAGGTGGACGTGGAACATATCGTACCGACCGAAGCGTTCAGGGCCGGGCAATTCGCGTCCTATCACGTATACTCGTATTACCCCGATTATTACAGCGCATTGGAAGACAAAAGCGCGTTCACCGATGCGTCCGGTTACGCAAACGCCTATCTCTATTATCTCAGACTGCTGAATCAGCATCACACCATGCCGGTCGTCGTTACCGAGTTCGGCATGCCCACCTCCAGAGGCTGCGGCGCCGTGGATCACAGCGGGACCGACCGCAATCAGGGCGGGATCACAGAGCATCAGCAGGCGTTGGGGCTCGTATCTTGTTATAACGACATTATGACCGCCGGCTGCGCCGGGGGAATCGTGTTTTCATGGCATGACGAATGGTTCAAGAGAACGTGGAACACCATGGAAAACATTGATCTGGAAAGAACGCCCTATTGGAGCGACTACCAGACGAACGAGCAGTACTTCGGTATTCTGGCGTTTGATCCCGGGCAGGACGCGCTTGTGTGCAAAACCGACGGCGACGTTTCGGAATGGGCGGGGCAAAACCTCGTATGCGGCGACGATGCGCTCGGTGTTCGCATGATGTATGACGAAAGATATCTCTATTTTTATATTCACTGTAGCGGATACGACTCTACAAAGGATACGATTTTTCTTCCGGTCGACACAACGCAGAAATCGGGCAGTATGTATTGTTCCGAGCATGATCTCACGTTCGACAGATACGCAGATTTCCTTATTACGCTTTCTCCGGAGGAAAGCCGGGTGACCGTGCAGGAACGCTACGACGTCTTCCGCGCCACAAAGGATCTTGACTCCCTTGAAGAGAGCGCCTACATCCATATCCCGGACGTCAACTCCGACGTTTTCAACCCGATCCGTCTCGTTTTGCAGTCGGACCACGAAAATGCGGGGCATGATACAAATACGCCGTATAAGATGATATTTTATGAAACCGGCCTGCTGCGACGGGGGAACGGCGACCCGGAGGCAAAGAATTTCGATTCGATGTCTGATTACTGCGTAAAGGGCGACGATATCGAGCTCCGGATCCCCTGGCAGCTTTTTAACTTCGCCGATCCGTCTGAAATGAAGATCCACGACGATTATTACGAGCATTACGGCGTCGCCTATCAGAAAATCGACAAACTATACGTCGGCGTGACCGCGGGCGGTTCCGGGCGCGTGCCGATGAACGCGTTCGCGCTGTCCGGGTGGGGCGTCAACGTCACATATCATGAGCGGCTCAAGGAAGCGTACTACGCGCTGCAAAAGCTTTGGAGCAAATAAACCGGAAAGGGGAGACGCAGAATGTCATTCAGTTATCTGAT
>DBVV01000088.1:8493-16175 GCA_002308795.1 Mageeibacillus sp. UBA1255
GGGCGTACCGCGCGGTATGAGGAATACCTGAGGCGGCAATGCGAGACGCTTGCGTCCGGCGGGGAACTCCCTTCGCTGGACCGCCGGCAGAAACTGTTCTTCAGAAAAGTTTTTTCCAACTCCCATAAAATCATCGCCTTTGCCTGCGCCTTTCAGAACGTCAGCAGGGATTTCCCGGATGAGATCGGAAAGGCTGTCGGCATCGTCGATGAAGAGGCGCTCTTCATCATGAAGCACGTGCAGGGGCATACCAAATCGGCGTCGCGTGTTTATTCGCTGAAGCTGTTTGCCGATATGACGGCCTATACCTGGCGCAACCGCCCCGGCCGGATCGTGGAGTATCAGTTTGCGTTCCTGACGGATCCTTCGGTCTATTGCCGAACCTACGCCATGGACGTACTTTACGCGCTGGGAACGGCCAACGACCTGCACCGGGCAGTCATGCTTCTGTCTGACAAGCAGCTTTTCTATCACCCCAAGGTCCTCATGGAGGGGCTGATGTCCTTCCGGGGCGACCACCGCGTTCTGGCGCTGCTGCTGGTCCGCGATTTTGACAATCTGTCGGAGGATTACCGGATCGCCGTTCTGGAATACTGCCGTCACAGAGCGCCCACGGTCGGTCCTTTTCTTATCGACTTTTTGACGGGCGGGTATTCCGTAGACGTGAAGTGTACCACGCTGCGGTATTTCAGAAAATACCCGATCCCGGAAGCGAAACCGATCATTGTCGATTTCCTCGAGCATGATAAAAAATGCGCGTGGGAGATCGCGGCGACCGCCGCCAAGACCCTCAGCGCATATCCGGAACCGGACGTGAAGGAGCTGCTCAAGCGCAGGCTTTCGCATCCGAACTGGTATATACGCCGCAACAGCGCGGAAAGCCTCGTTTCGATCGGCCTGTTTGTTTCCGAACAGGCGGAGATCATGAACCGCAACGACCGTTTCGCGCGGGAGATTCTGGAATACAGTCTGCTCGTCGCGGAAAAAACCAAATTGCGCCCGGGCGCCGGGCTGCCGGGAGGCGATATTTTATGAGCGTGTTATACCGGGTGGTGAATATCCTTTGCTCCGCGTTTGCGGTCTACCTCATTATTTACGCCACGTTTCTCTTTCTTTCCGTCATCATAGGCGCCAATACGATGTACGCAAGGCGCAGACGCAGTTACTACGAAAACAAGCTCGACGTCAAGTCGTTCATTCCGATCAGCATTATCGTACCGGCCTACAACGAAGAGGTCACGATCATCGAGACGGTCCGCTCCCTGCTGGCGCTTGACTATGACAAATATGAGATCGTCGTTGTTGACGACGGCTCGAAGGACGACACTTCGAAGGTGCTGATCGAGCATTTCGGCATGCAGCCGGTCATCCGTCCCATCCGTTCGCGCATCCCGTGCCAGCCGGTGCAGCAGGTGTATGAATGTTACGATCAGAAGGTCAGCATCACCCTCATCCGCAAGAAAAACGGCGGCAAGGCGGACGCGCTGAATATGGGCATCAACGCGTCGAATTATTCCTACTTTATTTGTATGGACGCGGACTCGGTGCTGCAGTATGATTCCCTCCGTAAAATCGTCGCGCCGATTCTGGAAAACGATAAAATCGTCGCCTGCGGCGGCGCGGTCATGCTCTGCAACGGCGTGACGTTAAAAGAAGGCAAGGTTGTCAAATACGACCTTCCGAAGAACACCATCGCCTGTATGCAGGCGGTGGAATACTCGAGGACGTTTCTGGCTTCGAGGCTTCTGTTCGACAGCTTCAACGGGAACCTCATCATTTCCGGCGCCTTCGGCCTTTTCAAGAAAAACACCGTGATCGCGGCCGGCGGCTACGACCACGACACCAAGGGCGAGGACATGGAGCTTGTCGTAAAGCTCCATGAGTTCTGCGTGCTGAACAAAATCGACTATACGATCAAATACGCGCCGGACGCCATCTGCTGGACGCAGGCGCCGGAACGGCTCAAGGATCTGAGGACCCAGCGCAAGCGCTGGCACGTGGGGCTTTTTCAGTGTATGTATAAATACAGAAACTTTTTCGCCAATCCGAAAATGGGGCCGGTGGCGACCATTTCCTATATCTATTTCCTGCTGTATGAGTTGCTCTCGCCCTATATCGAGCTGCTGGGCCTCGTGCTGTCGATCGTGATCGTCGCGCTGGGGATCATCAACGTCCGCTTTGCGGTTGTGTTCTTTTTTGTGTACGTGCTCTACGGAATGATTCTGAGCATCACCTCCTACCTTACGACGATCCATCTGCAGGGGTTGAGCGTAAAGCCGAAAAGCATTCTGAAAATCATCGGGCTGAGCCTCCTGGAGACCACGTATATCCATTTCGTTATGCTCTGGACGCGCGCCACCGCGCTTGTCGGCTACCGCAAAAACAAGCGTAACTGGGGAACCATCCAGCGCAAAAAAATCGATAATTCATAAGGGATTCTGTCATAATGAAAAAACTCGTCTGTATTATCCTGTGTATTTCGGCGCTCTGCACTGCCTTACTGCAGGGCTTTGGTTCCGCATACGCAGCCTCGGCGTCGGAAACCACGTCGTCAAACGAGCCTCCTGCGGTAAGCGAAGCGACAACGGCGAAAACGTCGCCGTCGGATGAACCCCCTGCGGTAAGCGAGGCGGTAACGGCGGAAACGTCGCTCTCCGGGGCGGAAGAAACGTCGGGCGAACCGACCACCGTAAGAAAAACCAATACCCTTAAAAAAGGCGCGAATTTCTACGTCGTGGGGAACCCCGACTGTTATCCTTATGAATATTATAACGCCGAAACGGGGAATTACGAAGGCCTGCTGCCCCGTATTCTTGGTGAAATCGCGGCGGAAAACGGTTTCTCCCTTTTGTATTTTACCTCCTCCGACTCAAGGCAGGGCCTTGCCGAAAACTCGCAGGGAGAGATCATATCGGCGTGCGTGGACGACGAATTTTCCGAATTTGAGCATACGAAGCCGATCTTTTCCTACGTCTCCGAGGATGGGGAACAGCACACCGTGAGCATCGCCTTCTCGAACGCCGCGGGCGCCGACCTTGTTTCGCTGATGACGAAGTCGGTCAATTCGATTTCCAGCAAAACAAAGCTCGAATACTATTACAGCTTCGTGCAGACGCAAAGAAACGACGAAGGCAAAGGACTTGTCGTCGCGGTCTGGATTTTGGGCGCCCTTGCCGCAGGGGCCGCCGTATTTGCCGTTATTGTCCTCGTTAAAACGAAGAAAAAAGAAGGAAGAGCCCTCGATACGGAGTTCGTCCTCACCGCCGACGGACTGGAACGGTTCTTTGACACGAACATCAAGGATGTGACAAGAACGCTGTACGACGTAACGTTTTTATCCTGCAGCTTTCCGTCGGAAAACGCCCGGACCGACAAACAGCGCAGGGTTTTTGCCGGGATCCTCAAAGACGCGCTTGCCTCCGGCGACGTGTTGGGATTTATGCATACGGGTTTTTGTGTTATTTCCAACAGCGAGAATACGGACGTCGGCGAACTTGTCAAAAAAACGGAGCAGGCAAAGCTTGACGCCGGCCTGGACGGCATGGACGTTTTCTGCGGCACGCTGCGTTTGTCGAAAACCGACCGGCACTTTGCCGACGCCGTCCGGAAAGCGGAATCCGCCGCCGACATGGCGAAGGACCAGAAGACCTCGCTTATCCGCTACCATGAACAGACGGAGACGGTGGACGATTACACGGCGCAGGAATTGATCGACGCATTGGAAAAAGGCGAATTCAAGCCGGTTTACCAGCCTGTCTTCGACGCGGCTTCCGGAAAACTCAGGATGGTGGACGTCCACGCACGCTGGGAATCTCAGACTTACGGATACCTGGAGGAGCAGCGTTTTAAGGAAGCGTTCCGAAAAAACGGGCTTGTCACCCGGCTCGACGTCCGGATTTTTGCCGAATGCTGCCGCAGACTCAAGTACCGCAGGCAGATCGGCAAAAGCACGCCGCCTGCGATCTGTAATTTTTCAAGACGCAGCCTGTTGTCAAAGGATTTCCTGATCCGTATTCTGGAAATACTGAAAAAAACCGGCTGCGACGCATCGAGTTTTATTTTTGAAATACGCGTCAAAGACAGAAAAACGGATCTGCGCGCGCTGGCCGACGTAACGGAAAAGCTGCACGAAATCGGCATCGCCGTCAGCCTTGATACCGCCGGCACCGGCCTGATCCACTATGAGGACTTCTCGCTTCTGAACGTCGACTATCTCAAGATTGACGACAGCATTTTGCGGTTGATCGGAAAAAACGAAGCGACGGTGCTGATTCTCAACTCCGTAACGACGCTGCATGAGGTCGGCGTAAAACTGATCTGCAACAATATTTCCGACGAGCATCTTCTGAAACAGGCAATTCTGATCGACACGGACTTTATTGAGGGAGATTACTGCTGCGCTCAGCTTGATACAGCCGGCATTGAAAAACTGATCGACAGCAACAAGTAACGCCTCGCACGGTTCTGACGCCCGGGATCCGTTACGTCGCGGTAAGTCTGAACGGTTCTCTCGCAATTTTTTTCACAAAAAAAGAATTATATCATTAGTTTATTTTTTAAATTACGTAATTTCATATTGACAATCTTAAATTAATCATTTATAATCGAGCCAATTAAACAAATTTAGAGGAGATTATCCGAGATTGACGTTATTCATGACAGCAGAACCGATATATGCGTTTACATACCTTTTTACGCTGATTCTGCTTATTATGTATATGATTTTTATTGTCACCGGCAGGATTTTCGATGACCGGGAAAAAAGAATCGCACTGCTGTGCGCGGGGATGGTCGGCATTCTTTCCACTGCGGAGTTCATAGGTGTTTATCTCGACTACGCGGAGGTCGGGCTGCAGACACTGCACACAGCGGTAAAATTTGTCGAGCTGTCGCTGACCCCTGCGCTGCTGTTTGCCATGGGGATGATTATGCAATCGCAGCACCCGGTCCGCTGTCTCGCGGTGCCGGCTGCCCTGAGTTTTGTTTTTGAGGCGGTCATGCTGCCTTTCCGATTGATTTTCTACGTCGACGACGCAAGCATTTACCATCACGGTCCATTTTACTGGGTTTATCTGGTTCTGATTACGATCGGCGCGCTGTTTCTGTGCTTCAAATTCTTCATACTGGCAAGAAAACTTCAGAGCAAGCACAGTATTTACTGCACCCTGCCGATGTTGCTGCCGCTGATCTGTTTCGTAGCTCACATTATTATACCGGAAATTCGCATGTCGTGGCTTGGCGTGAGCATCGTGCTCATCTTCATGTATTCAGCCCACTGCAGTGTAAAGATGTGTGTAGACCACATTACGAAGCTGCTTGACCGGAGCAGCTTCGACGCCGACCTAAAGGCGATGAAGAAGGGCAACACCCTCGTTTTTTTTGATATCAACAAGTTCAAACAGCTCAACGATGACCATGGCCACGTCGTCGGCGACAAATACCTTTCCACCATCGCGGGCCTCATCCGGGAAGCGTATGAAAATGTCGGACGCTGCTACCGGATCGGCGGCGACGAATTCGCGGTCATTATCAACAAAAAGAACGTTGACGTGAAAAGCGTGAATAACGGCTTTCTCTCGCTGCTCGACAAGACGAGAAAAACCGACCCGCTTCTTCCCTGGATCGCAATCGGCTCCTGTCCCTATACGGGGGACGGACAATCGAAGACGGACGTCTTCAACACCGCCGACATGAGAATGTATTCCAACAAGGCGGAAGGCAGCAGCGTCGTAGACTGACGATACAGAACAAATTCTCCGGGAGTTTTTTGACTCCCGGTATTTTTTTTTGACGTCATGGATCCCTGTGGGAGCCGGATTGAATGATCCGCGCGGTTGTGCGGTTCCCGGCAGCGCGGCGTCTCAGTGCCGCTTGCGGCATCGACCATCTTTTCCGTGAACCTGAAATGACGATTGGCTGCCGATGCCTTAAAAATCGTTAACCGATTGTAATCCCACGATGATCCGTGATGAACCGAAAAAAATGAGCAAAAAACATGTAATCACAACAGAGGCAGTTCCGGTAACCCAATGTCGTCATGAATATTCATAATCAAACCCCTTTTTTGCAGGGACAAATCGCTTAATATGATATAGGGAGGGGCGGTTGATCCCTCCTGAAAAATGCATGGTTTGGCCTCCTTACAGCGTTCTCTTGCGCCCCCGGATCCCCGCCATACGGTCCAGATCGCCCTGCCTGATCTCACGGTCAAGCGCGGCGACGATCTTTTCCTTGCGGTCAAGGAAGTTCGGTCCCGTCAGGTTCACGCCGGAGATCGTGTGATGGGTGATGAACGAGCAGTCAACGGTCAGGTTCTCCACAAAAAGCTTTAATTCCTCCAGCAGTTCTTTTTCCGTGAGCGGGTCGAATTCCCCGCGCCGGGCTTCCGCGAGCAGCGGCGTGCCGGGGAACAGCGTCAGCCCGCCGGTGCCCACCAGCATGGGCCTGCACTGACTGAAAATCTTTGCCGGTCGCTTCCACCGCCAGTTCAATTCTGCGCTCTTGTTCGGATTCAATGGTATGAAGCTCTTTACAAAACGTACTGTAACCTTCTTTGCTCGTGGAATACACACCGCTTAATATCATTTCTCCCGTGTCTTCGTTGAGTGCGTGTACGGTAAACTGCATCTTGTGCAAATCTACTCCTACACAGATTCGTGGTAAGTCTTCTGTCTTTCTCATTGCTTTCTGTCTCCCTTTTTTGTTCCTCAGCAAGACAGCTTCTGTTTGACTATCCGAGCCAATTTCCTATCCGATCTGACATCACTGCCGACCATCGCATGATTCGATGCTAACCCTTCATTCTCCTTAAGCGATCTCATAGACCATCAACATATCATTCGTCGAACGGAATTTTAGGTTTGAGAATGACCGAATGCTTTTTTCTGAAATATCGGCAAACAGACTATCCCCCTGACCAAACCGACGGAGCAAAATAAGGCCCCGCTGATATTCTGTAAAAATTCCCGTATGGGTCAAACATGGGTCAAAAGAAGAATGGACAGGTTCTTGGTTCAAATTTGCAGAAAGAAAAATCCCCAAAAACGGCGGTGGGTAGCCTTCCTTGGGGATTTGTTTTGTACGAGTGTTCATAACGGATTTGATTAAAACACTCGATTGTCATAGGCCGTGTCAGTACATATTCACCTTACACAATAATTATAACCTTTTTTTGAATAGGTAAATTATCAAACCGCAGCCCGAAAGCAGCTTGGCGGCGTGCGGCGCGCCGCCGGCGGGGACAACGTATCATGGACCACTCAGTCGGCGTTTGCAAAGCTGAAATCTTCAAATCTAAGCGCTTCGTCGGCATCGGTGCGGAAGACGAAGCAAATACCGTTCGTTCCGGCAGTATTGCTCAGAGCGACATCAAAAGTTTCAAATTGATCGAAACCGCCGGTGCTTCCGATTTCGCAGCTTCCAAGCAGCTCACCATCGGGATCGTCATTATGTATCTCCACGGTGCAGGATTGGTCGTTTCCGTTGGCGACGCGGAGTTTTAGAAGAGCGTCAGCAGGCACATTAAGTATATTCGGGAATGACAGATAAGATCCGTCCTTAATGCCGCGCAGCTCAAAGCCGTCTGCGTTTTCCTTTTTGACGATACCGTCGGCTGCGTCAAAGAACCACTCGCCCTTGATCGACTCCCACGTCGCGTCATACTGACCGACGCCGACCTTTTT
>DBVV01000088.1:16222-16775 GCA_002308795.1 Mageeibacillus sp. UBA1255
TACGGATCGAGCGGCTCTCCGCTGCCGTAGTTTTCCGGGACGGCGTAAGTAAAATAAGTCTGATTATGGAAGGTGAAGAAGGTTCCGTGGTCGGTAAAGCAATCCTCACAGATCTTTCCGCGGTATGTATAAGGTCCGTATATGTTCTTGCTCGTCGCGTAATCGCCACCATGGGAATTAAGGTAGTAGGTATCGCCCCATTTGGTAATCCAGCAGGCGTCATTCTCCCAGCCGTCAATAACCTCGACCGCCTTCGGCTCCTCAGCCAGAGAGATCATATCCTCGTTCAGCCGCGCGATATAATATTTCTTTCCGACGACAGTATAGCCGAACATAATATACGGCGTCTTGTTTTCATCATCATCGATGAATACCGTCGGGTCATAGCATGCAGTATCGACGAGCCCCTGCGGAAGAAGCGGCTCACCGAGAGCATCGACGTAAGGTCCTCCGGGGCCGTTCTCACTGACTGCGACGCCGGTGCATCGCTGCTGATCGGAGAAATATAGATAATACTTGCCGTTTCTCTCCGCCGCGTCGGTGGCGTAGCATT